>JBELLU010000055.1:0-10332 GCA_042096455.1 Opitutia bacterium | reverse complement strand
AATCCTGTCGGCCCGACCATGAATAATTTTGCTCCCCTACCCCGAGGGGCTTTTTTATGCCCGAGACTTATTATAACTCCTTTTGATAAAAAATTAATATATTTATATATAATAGTTTATTAACCTATTATATTAATTATACAACTTATATATTAGTGTTTATATCGTATATGTGACTAAAATAATGGCCTAACACCCTGTACGGCCATGAATATTTACTTATTAAAAATTAACCTGATTACGTGCCTTGCGCTCAACACATTTTTCATTTCCCCACTCAGAGCTCAAATCCAGCAACCACCCAAAGTCGATTTCTCTCCTGAGCAAACTCCTGTGCGTTTCTTGCCCAGCGCAAATGAAGATCCAAACATCTCAGAAATCGTATACCGTTTATTTCCAACTTACTCCGAACTGGATCACCTCGATGAACTCCACTCTTGGTTTACCTTTCAGGCGATTCAACCAACGGAAGGGCAGGAGTCTTCCGATGTCAAAGCACTTAGAGAAACACTCAGCGTGATTATGAAGGAAATCAAATTTAAGTTAATCACAACGAGTTACTTCAGTCAGTTAAGCAACCAAAGTCCCTGGGATGTTGACCAAAACACGCGCAATCTTCTGCTCGGCTTACCCGCCTGTGCGCCAAGTCATAAAAGTATCACGACTCCAAGGCTTCAACTCCGTGACCGGCAGCTCCGTTTTAAAATACCCGATGCCCTTAATTAATATTTAGGGCGTTAACGCGGTCCGGGTTTCGTATAAATACTTATCGAGTTTGTTGGCGATAATCACTCCGTAATTCATGGAGCCCAGCCAGCCGGACATTATGATCCCTACCGAACCGGCGTGATAAAGACCCTTCACCTGTTCCGGTAAATCCATGGAAACCTTCAACCCTTCAAATTTCGTTCCAAAGGAGGTGCCCTGCATCGATTTCGTATAATGATTCACGGTGCGGGGAGTCGCCGCTTCAATATGATCGATTTTATCACGCACCCCCGGAATGAAGCGTTCCAAACTATCCAGACATTCCTCACACAAACGTGCTTTCTCGCGTTGATACTCCGCCTCAGTGAGCGCGGCCCATTCGTCCCAGCGCGCATTCAAAGAAGCCACTACGGCGTAACGCGGTTCCTTTAAGTGTGGACGTGTTTCAGGGTAATAAACCGAGAAGGTGTGGCTGCTTGTCTTGATCGAAGTCAGCTCCGCGATGGAGTATTCCGGTGCCGCGGAGGTAAAAACAAGGTCGCCGATATTGGGTATCGTTTCGCCTTTTTTAATCCCCATATAAACCTGACAGGAACTGGTGTTGTTGCGGACTGCCTTCGCCGCTGCCTGAAATTCCGGACTGAAATTTTCCTCACCCGCGAGGTGCTCGATGGTATTGCGGATATTGGCGTTAGAGAGCACCGCCCGCGTTGCAATGTGTCGCGTGGGAAAGGTTTCCTCGCCGGTGTTTTGACTGCGGGCGCGGACCCCGACCACTTCACCGTCTTTAATATCAAGGCCTTCGACCAAAGCGCATTTGCGCACCTCGCAACCGTTCGCCTTCAGCTCCGCCACCATCTTCTTGATCAAAGTATCGGTCCCTCCCTGGAACGTGAAGACCCCCTTGTTCATGAAGTTCGAAAAAACAATACCGTAGGTGATGGCGGGATCATTCAGGTGCGAACCGTTTGCATACGAAATCGGCTCCATCAATAACCGGTGTACATCGCTCCGGCCCGGGAAAAATTCCTCAAACATTTCACCGGTGGTCTGGGTATTTTCATCGTAGAAATTCATTTGCGCGAGGTGCGCGTAGAACCCTTCCACCTTTTCGCGCTCGATCCCGAAATCCTCCACCAAAATCCGCGTGAAGTCCTCCCGGTCAAAGGTCGTCCAAACATCCATCTGAGGGTTGATGAATCGCACGTCCTTAAGCTGGTGGATGGAGTCGGCGATCTCGCGTGTCCAGTATTTGCGGCAGGACTTCACCATCCCATAGGGAAAACCATGCAGCGAGATATCAAAGATGTGACCCCCGGGGCGCTTGAACCAGGTCGCCAAGCCCCCGAATTGGTAGTGGTGCTCCAGCAACAAAACCTTGTGCCCATTCTTGGCGAGATAGTTGGCGCTGGTCAGGCCGCCCAAACCGGAGCCTACCACCACCACGTCGTAATTGTCATCAATACCATCTAGCCAGTCCTTCGCCATAATATCTTATACACACTACACAGTTCGCCTTGAGGGATTTTTCAACCCCCAAGTTCATTTCGCGACCGTTGGCGCTAGAAAATCAGAAACCCATGAGGCTTGTGGGCGCGTCCGCTTCCTCCTGCTGCGCCTTCCGGCGCGCCAATTCCTCATCCAATTCACGGGTGACCAATAAAAGCAAACCCCCGCCCTTCGCGCGCACCGAGCCGTCATCGCGCTCCATATCACAGCCAAAGATCGACAAACGCTTCTCGCCCTCTGCCGGACGTCCCAGCTTTTTCCAATAGGAACCACCCGCCTGCAACTTCAACAGTTGATTGTATTCCACCTTCGTCATGCCAGAGCTGCGCTTGTAAACCTCCATCACCGAGCGTCCCCCGAGATAAAGCACGTGAATGTCCCATCCGGGCGATGACCGCCTTGGATCCATGTCTGAGGACTTCGGTTTGCTACCATCCGCGCTCTTAAAGTAGATCCGCACACGCAGCTCTGGCATCAGTTCCAAATGGGGCACATAGGGCATGCCCCGCTGACGGTTTAATTCGGTGGCATCATCCCGATAAACAATCCCACCGGAACGAAAAAGGCGCGCCTCAATCGTGCTTTGACTCTCCCCAATCCGCGCTTGCAAACTTGGCAGCCAGCTCGTCAAGAGGCAGGCAAAAATCAGTAAAAATCGTATGGGTGGTGTGATTGAGGCTTTCATGATGAACAAAAGCATCCCAAGATATGGTTTAATTGACAAGCAGAAGTACAGCCCATGCCCAATAACTTCTATAACGACTTTGACCTCGAGCGCTTCCCGCCGACGGATATTTCCGATACCGATTATCGCAACCCCTTTCAGGTGGAGCGCGACCGCATCATCTTTTCTTACCCCTTCCGTCGTCTCCAATCCAAAACTCAGGTCTTCCAATCCGGCGAATACGATTTCTACCGCACCCGCCTGACCCACTCGATCGAAGTCGCCAAAATCAGCCGCTCCATTTGCGAATACCTCCGCGCCCGCTCCCCCCTCCTGCGCGAGGATTTCTATATCGATGCCGACCTCACCGAGGCGATTGGCCTCGCTCACGACTTGGGTCACCCGCCCTTTGGACATATCGGCGAGCGCAAACTCAATGAATTGATGGCGGACTCCGGCGGCTTCGAGGGCAACGCCCAAACCCTCCGCATCCTGACCGAACTCATCTACGAACGCCCCGGTCGCACCAAAGGCATCGCCCCGACCCGCGCCTTCCTCGATGGCGTCATGAAATACAAAGCCCTCCAATCCGAGTGGATCACCCGCGATGGCACCCCTCCCAAAAACCATTTCATCTATGACGAGCAAGTAAACTGGCGAAACACCATCCTCAACCGCAGCGAACTCCCCGCTGGATTAGAGGAACCCAAGGCCCTCAACCAATTCAAGAGCATCGAATGCCAGATTATGGATTGGGCCGACGACACCGCCTACTCGCTCCACGACATCGTGGACGGCATCCATGCCCGCTATCTCACCATTGGCAGTATCGCGGAATGGGCCGCAAGCCAAGATTTGAGCGAAGCCGAAGAAACCCTTCTTGAAACCCTGCGCACCGTCATCCGCGAAAACCGCTACGAGCCTTACTTCGGAGCCCGCATCGGTCATTTCGTTCATGCCTGTTCCCTCACCCCGCGCAGCGGCACCCTCAGCGAGCAAACCAATCGCCACGCCCTCCAATTGGAAATCGCCCCGGAAGTCGTCACTGAGAGCAAACTCTACAAATCCCTCGCCCTCGACCTCATCTTTCGCTCCACCCAACTCCAGCAAATCGAATTCAAGGGCGGACACATCCTCGAAAAAACCTTCCGTGCGCTGGAGGCGCAATGCCTGCAAAACGGGAAGTCCGGCCTCAATATTCTACCCGCTCCGGTTCAAGCCCTCCTCGATGCCGAAACCAATCCCAAGGCACGCAAACGCCGCCTCTGCGATTACCTAGCCGGCCTGACCGACGGGCAAGCGGTCCGCACTTACAAACGACTCTTCCATGCCGATTTTGGCTCCATTGCCGAACTCGTCTAAAGCTCAAAACGCAATCCCCGGTGGAAAAAAATACTCCTGCTACCTCAAATCTGCGCAAGGCCCTCGGCCCCGGCCTGCTTGTCGCCTGTGCCGCAATTGGCGGTTCGCACCTCGTCTGGTCTACCCGCGCCGGTGCCGAATTCGGCTGGACGCTCCTCTGGCTGATCCTCGCCGCCAATCTCCTCAAAATGCCCTTCTTCCTCTATGGGCAACGCTACGCCGCCGCGACCGGCGAAAGCCTTCTCGACGGCTACTACCGCAAAAGCCCCGCCTGTGTCTGGGTCTTCCTCGCCATCAACGTCCTTACCGGCACCATCAACATCGCGGCCGTCAGTATGCTCGCGGGGGCCCTCCTCGCCGGGTGCGGCATCGCGCTGAGCGTCCCGACCCTTACCCTAGGCGTCATCGTCCTTTGCCTCGCTCTTATCCTGCTGGGTCACTACCGCCTCCTCGACGGCCTCGCCAAAACCCTCATCCTTCTGCTCGCCCTCGGTACCTTTGCCGCCGTATTCCTCGCATTCCTCAACCAACCCGAGACCGCCCCGACGCCCACGACCCTCAGTCCCTACACTTGGGCCAGCTTCGCATTTCTCATCAGCCTCCTCGGATGGATGCCCGCCCCGGTCGACCTTTCGGTCTGGTCCTCCCTTTGGATGTTCAGTCGTGAAAAACAAACCGGGCATCCCGCCACCGTTCGCGAAGCCCAATTCGATTTTTTCCTTGGCTACGGCATGACCACTGTACTCGCGGTTTGTTTTCTCGCACTGGGTGCCCTTGTCCTTTTTGGCAGCGGTCAACCGCTTGCGACCGGCGGCGTGGCATTCTCCCAGCAACTGGTCACCCTCTATACCGAGACCATCGGCGAATGGTCCCGTTGGCTCATCCTCGGCGCCGCCTTTGCCACCATGTTCAGTACCAGCCTGACCTGCATTGACGGTTACCCCCGCTCCCTCGCCGCCGCCTGTACCCTTGTCGCCCCTACCCAAAAAAACCGCCTTCGATCCCTCCAAACCCTCTGGCTCCTCCTCTGCTGCGCCGGCGCTGCCCTCATCGTCCTCTTCTGCGTCAAAAACCTCCTCACCCTCCTCAGTTTTGCCGCGATTGTCTCCTTTCTAACCTCCCCCATTCTTGCCGCTATCAATTGGAGCGTCATGCACGGTAAAAACGTCCCACCCGAGCACCGACCCGGCCCCATTCTCAATATCCTGAGCGCCAGCGGTCTCCTCTTCTTTACCCTCATGGCACTCGGCTATATCTACCTCCGGATTTCCACTTAGCACTATATACCCTTGACAGTATATTCCGAAATCGGAATATATTGTCCCCGTGCAAACGTCTGAAATCTACAAATGTCTCGCGGACCCACAACGGGTGCGCCTGCTCAATCTTCTGGAAGAAAGCCCCCTTTGCGTCTGCCACCTGCAAACCCTCCTGGATGCCCCGCAGGTAAAAATTTCCAAGCAACTGGCCTACCTCAAAACTGCAGGGCTGGTTGAAGCAGAACGGCGCGGCACCTGGATGATCTACCGCCTCGCCCAACCGGGCTCCGAATTGCTCCTAACGAATTTAGAGCACCTCCGCAGTGCCGGAGACCCCTCCGGATACCAACTAAAGACCGACCAACGCGCCCGCGCCCAGCTCCTCAAAAAGCTCGCTACTCCGAAATCCGCCTGCCCCGAGAACCTCATTGCAGACCTTTGCAATCAATAAATAACCGATATACCATGAGCGAAAACAAAGAACCTACCCACGAAGCAAAACCAAGCGATGCTTCCCAAAACCCAAAACCTGAAGGCTTCTTCAAGCGCATCTTCACAAAGATGGATGATGCCATGAAAGCCAAGGCCGAGGCGCAGCCCGACAACGCCTGCTGCTCCGGCGATCAAGGCGATGGCAAGGGAGGCAAGTGTTGTTAGAAGCAACTGCCAACCGTCTGGTCTATGATCTGGCAGGCCTCGACCCCGATACAAAATTCGGCGCGGCCCTCCATTTCTTTGTCTACGACACCCTCAAGATCTTCCTGCTTCTGGCGGTCATGATCTTCGCGATCGGGGTGCTCCGCACTTGGTTGCCCGAGCAACGTCTCCGCGAATGGATGAACCGGGGCGGCATCTGGGGCAACCTCGTCGCCGCTCTTTTCGGTGCCATCACCCCCTTTTGTTCCTGCTCCTCCGTCCCCATTTTCATCAGCCTCCTCAAGGCCGGTGTCCCCCTCGGTGTGACCTTCTCCTTCCTCATCACCTCCCCCATCATCAACGAATACCTCGTCATCCTCATGGCGGGTGAATTCGGAATTCCCGTGACCCTCGCCTACGTCGCCAGCGGGCTTTTCATTGGTACCGCCGCGGGCGCGATCCTTGGGAAAATGAAACTCCGGCACCTCCTCGAGCGCGATTTTATCCAGTCTAACCAAAACGAATCCGAACCAACACAATTCAACTTCCTTTTGCGTCTCCGCTACGGAATCGACGAATCCATCAGCGTCATCCGTCAAATCTGGCTTTGGGTCATCGTGGGCGTTGGCATCGGCGCCTTCATTCATAATTACGTCCCGCAGGAGACCATTCATGCCCTCATTGAAACCACCGGAATTTTCTCCGTTCCACTCGCCACCACTCTGGGCGTGCCGATGTATGGCAGTTGCGCCGCAATCGTGCCGGTTGCGGTGGTTCTCTTCCAGAAGGGCATCCCCCTCGGCACCGCCCTCGCCTTCATGATGGCAATGGCCGCCCTCAGCCTTCCCGAAGCCATCATGCTGCGGCGCACCATGCGCCTCCAACTCATCGCTCTCTATTTCGGAATCACGACCCTTGCCATTATCTTTACCGGCTATCTTTTGAACGCCCTCGCTCCTTTCCTATAATTAACGCTCAACCCTAACCTATGAAAAAACCCAAAGTACTCATCCTCTGCACCGGAAACTCCTGCCGCAGCCATATGGCGGAAGGCATTTTGCGTGCCGCCGCCGGCGACCTTTTTGAAGTCTTCAGTGCGGGCTCCAAACCCAAGGGCGCCGTTCATCCCCTCGCCCTCGAGGCCCTTGCCGAAATCGGCATCGACGCCTCCCATCATACCTCCGACCACCTCGACCAATACCTCGATGCCGGAATCACCACCGTCATTACGGTCTGCGGTAACGCCGACCAAGCCTGCCCCACCTTCCCCGGAATGCTCAACCGCTACCATTGGGGATTCGAGGATCCGCCCCATGCCGTCCGCGAGGGCGAAAGCGAACTCGACGCCTTCCGCCGCATCCGCGACCAAATCAAACTCGTCTTTGAGGCCTACGCCGCTGGCTTTCGAGAAGCACAAACAGACTAACGACCCGCTGCTCAAACCCGCCCTATGAAAAACAAACTGATTGCCGAGGCTATCGGCACTTATTTCCTATACCTCATTATCGGCATCTGCGTTGTTCTACCTGGTGCCGCAGATTTCACACCCCTGGCGGTCACCCTTGGCCTCGCCGCCCTCGTCTATAGTTGCGGGCATATTTCAAAAGCTCACTTCAACCCCGCCACCACGGTAACCTACCTATGCGCTGGCACCCATCC
Source organism: Opitutia bacterium (assembly GCA_042096455.1). Lineage (GTDB taxonomy): Bacteria > Verrucomicrobiota > Verrucomicrobiia > Opitutales > Coraliomargaritaceae > UBA7445. The sequence continues at coordinate 2,535 of JBELLU010000055.1, read as the reverse complement.
TCCCCGCGAGTGCCTTCCCTATCTCCTCGCCATTTTTCCTGCCGCGCTCGCCGCCGCCGCGACCCTTCAAGGCCTTTTCCCCGGCGAACTGGCCCAAATCTCCGCCCTCCAACCCGACCAACCCCGCGCCCTTATCGTGGAGTTCCTCTTCACCTTTGCCCTCATGTGGGTCATCCTGAATGTCGCCATCGCACAGGGAACGGTGGGGAATGGTTTTTATGGAATCGCGATTGGTGCCATCGTTGGCGCAGGAGCCTATGCCGTAGGCCCGGTTTCATTCGCAGCCTTCAACCCCGCCATTACCCTTGCCCTTTGCATTAACGGGTTTCTCACCTGGGACTGTTTTCCAATCTACACCCTCGCGCAAATCCTCGCCGCCACCGCCACCGGGTTCCTCTTTCGCTCCATGAATATTACCAACCCCGACGAGCGAGCGACCTAAGTCCGGACACCCGAAGCACCCAGCTTCTCGACATATTTCGCGATCAAGTCGTATTCCAGATTCACGCGGTCACCCGCTTTCTTCGCGTGGAGATTCGTCACCTCCATCGTGTGCGGAATCAGCCATATCGCAAAACCCGTGGCATCGACCTCCGCAACCGTCAGCGATATACCATCCACCGCGATGCAACCCTTGTGCACCACGTATTTTAAATCCTCCGCCTCGGGCCGAATCCGCAGGAAATAATCCTTCCCGCGCGACTCCAGCGCTTCAATCACACCGGTACGGTCCACGTGACCCGTCACAAAATGACCCCCCATCCGGCTCGTCGGTTGCAGAGCCCGCTCTAAATTGACCACCCCTCCCGGCCCCACTTCCCCAATCGAGGTCAGGCGCACACTCTCCGCCAACAAATCAAACTCCACCCGACCCGCCGCGATCGCCACTGCTGTGAGGCAGCAACCATTCACCGCCACGCTGTCACCCATCTGCAAACCCTGCGTCACCGCTTCTGCCTCGACTACCAGCCGCCAGCTCTTTTCGCCCTCATCAAAGGCAAGCACCTTGCCTAACTCCTCTACGATTCCTGTAAACATACCCTACTGGTAAGCACAAAGACCCGCTTTGTCGCCTCAATAACCACTTTTTGTTAAATTTTTAATTTTTAGTAAATTTGTTTCGCATATACGCTCCATTTTAACTATTTGTATATAAAAAGAATTTACTGTGGCTGGCATCTATCAATCTCCCCGGATCCGGAGTCTACTCATCAGCAGTGGCATCCTTGGTCTCCTTGCAACCTTCCTCATTTTCGTGGCGATTCCGATGACCCACCTCATGACGGACTACGAGCAACCGCCCGAATCCATCGAGGAATGGATTGTTGCCACACCGCCTCCGCCACCGCCGCCCGAAGAGGAAGAACCGCCACCACCACCCGAGGAAGAAGAACCGCCGCCTGAATTGGAAAGCGAGCCGCCACCCATCACGCTCGAACAGCTCGACGTGATCCTCAATCCCGGCACCGGTTCGACCGGACTCATGGCAGGAGACTTCGCCCTCCCCCATCTCCGCCAGGTCAACCAACAGGACCTCGGCTCCCTTGAAATCTTCGAAATTTCAGATCTTGATCAAAAACCACGACCCCGCCGTCAAATGCCACCGGTCTTTCCACCCAACGCCCTGCGCATGGGCCTCAACGGACGCGTCCTCCTAGAATTCATCATTACCACGGAAGGTCGCGTCATCAACGTTCAGGTCGTCCAATCCAGCGACCCGATCTTCGAGACCTATGCCATCGACGCCGTGCGTAAGTGGACCTTCAGCCCCGGCGAAAAAGACGGTAAAAAAGTAAACACCCGCACCCGCGTCCCCATCCCCTTTAACGTCTTATAAAAGGCAGTTCCGTAGCACGGCTTATTCAACAAGCACAAGCACTTCTGGACAAAAACGCCTAACTAGAACCTCGAGCAACTCGGGGGGCGGGGTAAGCCCTATTTTTGCGCAACGGACGACCTTGAGGATGCGCATGACGGGCGTCCGATGACGATGCGTCGACCCGTCTTTTTTTATAATATTTATATCTTTTACTGACCTCCCGGGCACCGCCATAGCTGGGATGTCGCCTCAAGGCATGCCCACGCAGGAATCTTAATTTTCGGCTAAGTTTTAAATGCGTGGCAGGTTTGCGACTGGAACCCTTCTTCTCCATCCGCAAAATGCTTAAGGTAAAGACAAACCTCCCTATTGAAAAAGCATAGCGTAAAAGCTCCATTAATTTATTTTAAAAGTTTATTAACTATTTTTTTATATAATTAACACTATTTTGTAAAGTTATTAAAAGGACAGGCGCAACCTCTAAATTTTCGTTCTCTTTAGGCAAAAAAGAAGCCCCCTGTTCCTCCGAGAGCTTCGATTTCTAAAATGGTGCCAATGGGCAGGTTTGTTCCGAGGCGTGCAACGCCACGCCAAAATGACCGGGCGCGCAGCGAACCGGACCACTGCCGCAGTGAAAATCTGCCACCCTTACGCTCGCACAAAAAAAGAAGCCCCCGGTTCCCCGAGAGCTTCGATTTCTAAAATGGTGCCAATGG
>JBELLU010000054.1:2759-10336 GCA_042096455.1 Opitutia bacterium | reverse complement strand
CGCATCATCCGGGTTGGCGGCGATACAGTTCACGATGGCGCTGCCCACCACTACCCCGTCGGCAGACTGCCCGACGGTGCGCACATGCTCGGCGGTGGAAATGCCGAATCCGACCACCACCGGGAGGTCGGTGTGTGCTTTGATCGCCGCCACGCGCGTGGCGATCCCCTCCGACATCGAAGCCTGTTCCCCGGTCACGCCCTCACGCGAAACGTAATACACGAATCCGGTGGTCGCCTTGCAAATGAGCGGCAGGCGTTCGTCCGGGGTGGTGGGTGCCACAATGAAAACCGTCTGCAAACCCTCCGCCGCACAGGCCGCGAGGTGCGATTCCGCTTCCTCGGGCGGCAAATCCAGCGTTAGCAGCGCATCCACCCCCGCCGCCTTAGCGGCTTTCGCATAGGCGGCGCTGCCCTGCGCAAAGACCAAATTATAGTAGGTGTAGAAAACAATCGGGACCTCGCTGAATTCCCGTATCGCACGAACGAGATCCAGCACCCGCGCTGCCGTCATCCCACTCTCGATGGCACGCTGCGCCGCGAGTTGATTCGTCAAACCGTCCGCGAGGGGATCCGAGAACGGCACCCCCAACTCCAGAATATCCGCTCCCGATTCGATGACCGCGCGGCAGGCTGCCAGAGAAGTCTCGAAATCCGGATCGCCCGCGCATAAATACGCCACAAAGCAGGCCCGCTTCTCCTCGCGGGTTTTGGCAAAGACTTGAGCAATTCGGTCGGTCATTTGTTGTACAAAAGTACGAAGGTGGGAAAGTGGGAAGGTAAAAGTGGTCCTGATGTATAATTTACTACAAAGTCGTTAAAGAAACTTTTAGGCAAATACCTTCAAACTTTTTACTTTCCCACCTTCAAACCCAGCCTTGCGTCAGCTAGGAATTCCGCACCAGCGCCTTCTCAATGAGCGGCAACATCTCGCCGCGCCGAAAAAGCGTCACCTGCCCGGTGCTTCCGGAGACCACGATACAGAGGCAGTCCTCCGCCTGCGAAATTGCGGAGGCTGCGGCGTGACGGCTCCCCAGCCCCCCGGGCAGACTGTGCGCGTAGTCCGGCACATGAATCAAAGTACCCGCCGATGCCAAAACGCCGTCCCCGCGAATAATAAACGCACCGTCAATCGACGACAATTCCTTCACGGTCTCATCCATGAAAGGATTCAAAATATTGCGCTCCTCGTCCTTGTAACCGTAAAAGGGATTCAGGATCAGCGGCTTGGTGTATTCAAGAATGCGCTCGGCGTTACCCAGTGCAAAGAGACAACCCACCGGGTGCCCCTCGCGGCCTTCCACCGCCAACTCGGTCGCAATCGCCAGCACCCGCTCGATCACCTCCGGCTTCACCGACGACGGCAGCATCTGGGAATTGTGAAACAGCATCGTGTGGAATTCACGCTCCACGTCCACCACCGTAATACTGTCAAACTGGTTGCTTTGCGGCACCCCACCCACGCAACACAGACGATCCGTGCTGGAAAAAATCCCCCGCGTCAAACCGATCAGCACCGCACTACGCAACTGCGAGAACCGGTGATTACTGTAAGCGCGCAAGGGCAACACCGCCTCGATCTCATCGCGCTCGCTGACCACCTCGGAGGTACCCTGCGCAATGAGCACCGTCTTGAAACCCTTGAAAGTCTCGCCAATTTCCACCCGGCCCCCAAAAGTGTCACCAAAGACCAAGACCGCCCCGCATTTCGCCCCGCGCGCGATTTTCGCCGCCTCCTTCAGGATCAACTTATTGAAGCGATTGTGCTGGCGCGGCAGGCGATCCCCCTCTCCGCTAAAGACCGATTTCAAGGCAACCTGAAACGCCTCCAGACTCGTCGCCGCGCTCAGTTGCTCCATGAGCGCCTTGTCCTGGAAGACCCGCGCCAAGGACGCCAGGCTGTATAAATAATTCCGCGCTTTCTCAGACGCCAAGAGGAGAAAGACGTAACGGATCTCGCCGTATTCTTTTTGCCCCTCGTAGTGGAGCCCTTCCGGGCAGCGCCCCACCGCGAGCAGATAGCTGCGCTTCATTTTAACGCGTGCATGCGGGAGGGAGATACCGCCGCCCAAATAGGTCGTCATCAAGCGTTCCCCCTCCATTAATTTCTTCAGCAGGCCCCCCTTGCTGATCTTGCTTTCATTCGAAAAATCGCACACCTCCAGCAATTCCGACAAGGCACCCTTGAAGTCGCTGCTCTTTAAATCGATGACACGACTACGGGAAATGTAACGGTCAATGCGCATAGGGTACAAGGGGTCGTTCGTGGACAAATGGTGCGACGTCCTTACAGATAAGAACGAGGCGTTGGAGAAAAGTTCCGGGCTTCCTTGAGCGAAGCCGGGGTGCTGAATCAAAATTCCAAATGCAATCTATTTTTCCCACTCGATCGCGCCCTTTCGCAACTCGTAGATCAGGCCCAAGACCAGAACAAATAGGAAAAAGAAAACCGGCAGGAGGATCGGCAACTGCGCCGCTAAAAATTCACGGAACACCATCACCCAGGGAATCAGGAAAACCACCTCGATATCAAACAGGATGAACAACATCGCAGTCACGTAGAACTTAACCGCAAAGCGCGCGCTCCCGGAACCCTCCGCCAACATACCGCATTCGTACGGCGAATTCTTGATCGCGGAACCCGCCGAGCGTTGCCCGAAAATATGCGAAGCCACCAGAATCGTGACTGCGATTCCCAAAACGAGAACGAGCTGCACCAAAATTGGGTAGAAATCCGCTATTTGCATCACTTAGTAAAGAATCGCTTTTGCCTTTTATTCAAGGTGTTTCTCCAAAAGAATCTCATTTATTCACTCAAATCCACCGCGCGGCGCTCAATCGCCTCCCGCTCATAAACCCCCAACCCCAAACTTGCCGCAAAGGGCAACTGTTGCGGCATCGGCAAAATCTCAGGAAATCCCGCCAGACGGCGGCGCTCGTTGATCGCATCATACAACAAACGATCCAAGGCCACCGGATCCGCGCTCATCCGCAAGACCCCCTCCCCGTGCGTATAGAGTGAATTGAAAAACGGCCCCCCGATGAATTGATACAAATCCATCGGCATAAAATGCAGGACCGCCTTATCCACCAATTCCGGTATCGCCGCAATTTCCGCCACCGCCGCCGAAGCGGTCGCCTGATTCACCAAAAAACGTCGGCTATTGCTCACGTTCCACAGCGTCATGTTGACTAGGGCCCCGTCTACCCCCAGCGCGGGGTCATCGCAGCCCACTGGCAGATTAATCCAGAAATCCACCTCAAATAAGAGCGGACGCGGCAAAAAACTCTTCCGCGCCACCCCCTCTGCTTCCGCCTCGTCGCGGCCCATCGCATTCAATACCCGCATCGCAGGCGGCAGGGGACTATCATAATACCATGCCTCGTCATAAAAATCCCCCTCATTCAACGCCAGCACCGGACAACCCTCAAACTTCAGCTCCGGTTCCGCCAGCGACGGCAAAATCCCCGCCTGCCTCAAATTGTACGCATCCGCATCCACAATCAAAATATCCGCCCGCGCGAAACCGCGGCTTTCCAACGAAGCAATTAATGCCCGCAGTAAAGGACGCGGCGTCGATAAACCCAGACCACTCCGTGTATTCACCTTCAACCCCGCCTTCCCCAACGCGCCCGGCTTCAGCTCCTGCCCCGTCTCCGATTCGTATTCCAACAACAACGATTCCACCGCCGCGACGTAATCCGACCCCTCGGGCGTCGCAGCCTCCCACACCAGACCCGAGCCCGACAGGCCCACCGAAGCAAAAAGCAAACCAGCCAAACAAATTTGCACCCAGCTTAAACACCCGCGCATACACCAATCACCTTGACTCTTACAAGCGCCGCACAAGTGTTCTTTATAAAGTTTTCTCCACATTCCCACCGCATAGTATAAAACTGAGATGCCGACCATGAAAAATAAAAAAAATCACCGCATCCATTTCCACCGTCTCATCCTCATTTTGGCCGCCCTGCTCGCCGTGACGGCATGCACCGATCCGGAAACCGCCCGCCGCAATCAACTCGACAATGCCATCAATCTCCAGGCGAATGGTCAAAGCGAGGAAGCCCTCACCATCCTGCAATCCCTCCTCGAAACAAATCCACAGGATCCCGAGCTCCTTCAGCTCATCGGTGAAATCTACCAAAAAACCAACGACCTCAACCTCGCCGCCCTCTACCTGGAGCAAGCCGCGCTGAACGCCCCGGAAAACATCGAGCTTTTATATCAGGCATATCTCGCGCTTGAGGCCGCCGACGAAGACAGCCTCCCCATCCTTCGTCAACTCGCGACCCGCGCACCCGAAGCCATGAAACCCGAGCTTTGGTTCAGGCTCGGTTCCAGCCTCGCAGCTGCCAACGAAACCCAGGCCGCGCTCGATGCCTACCTCAAGGGCATCCCCAATGACGCCGCCCTCATCGCGCCGGAAACCGCCAACGCCATTGCCACCCTTTTCCTCCAACTCGACAACAAAGCACTCGCGGAACGATGGTTTAAAATCGCCGCTCAGGATAGCGGCCCCGAAGCCCTCACCGCCCTCCTCGGCCTCCTTGAAATCAAACTCGCCGCCGCCGATTGGCCCGCCGCCGAAACCCTCATCGCGCAACTCGACCAACGCTTCCCCGGAGCAGTCGACGCCAGCGACTGGGCGACCACCGCCCGCAGCGAGCTCAAAACATGGCGCACCGCCCAACAGGAATTATCCGAAACCCTCAAAAACACCCAAACCGAAACCGCCGCAAGCTCCGACACCGCGCCCGCCGAGCCCGAGGCCGAAGCCCAGCCCCAGCCCGATGCACCCGCTTCCACCAAAAGCATCGCTGCTGAAGAATTCGATGCCATGGAGGCCCTCGCCAACAAACCCGCCATCGAATCGACTGAAACGGGCATCAACGATATCCAGTTCGACCCCGGCATTACGATCCAGCCCGCAGACCCCAGCCTCGATAACAGCACTCCCGCCGCCGTCGACCCCGACCCCGACCCCGACCCCGACCCCGCACCCGCACCGGCACCCCCGGCCGTCACCGATAGCCCCGAACCCGTCGCGCTCCCGGAACTGCTCCCCCCCAGCCGTGAACAACTCCTGACCGAGGCCGAAAACGCCAAACTTCAACGCGATTTCAAAGGCGCCATCCGTCTCTACTGGCAAGCCCTCGGAATCGATAACACCACGCCGGAAACCTGGAGCCAACTCTCCCAAACCTACACCCTCAACGGCGAAACCCGCAACGCCGAGACCACCGCCCTCGAGGCGGTCCGGCTCGCACCCACTGAAGTTCCCTACACCCTCGACTACCTTCGCATTGCCCAGCGCAGCAAATCCCCCAAAGCATTCCTCGCCGAGCTAAAAATCGCCTTCGATCGTTTCCCCAATAACCCCGAGATCACCCTCTCGCTGGCCCGCGCCCTCCAACGCATCAGCGAAGACCGCTCCGCCGCCACCGCCCTCTACCAGCAATTCATCCAACAATTCCCCCGACACCCCCTTCGCCCTGAGGCCGAAGCCGCCCTCGCGACCCTCGCCCAACCCGCGCCCTAGCCCCCTACAACCGCTTCATCACCCTCGTGCCGCGAGTCGCCCAACGCTCCATCGACGCCATGAAACACCAAGTCAATTTGGTGGACGTGGTCTCCCCGTACGTGCAACTCAAACGCGCCGGACGCTCCTGGAAAGGACTCAGCCCCTTCACTCAGGAAAAAACGCCCTCCTTCTACGTCCATCCGGACCGCGGCTTCTTTAAATGCTTCAGCACCGGCGAAGGCGGCGACCTCTTCAGCTTTGTCATGAAGATGGAAAACCTTGAATTCATCGAGGCGGTCGAATTCATCGCCCGTAAATTCAACATCAATCTCGAATACGAAGCCGGCGGCCCCTCCAAGAGCGACCTCTCCCTGCGCAAACAAATCTTCGCCGTCAACGAACTCGCCGCCAACTGGTTTCACCACCAGTTCATGAAGAGCGAGGAAGCCGCCCCCGTGCGCCAATACTGGAACGAGACACGCGGTTTCGATACCGCCACCGCCGAGGCGCACAAAATCGGCTACGCCCCCGCCGCCCTCAACGCCCTCGCCCTGCTCTGCCAAAAACGCGAGATCAGCACCCAGGCGATGCACCAGTCCGGCCTCTTCTACGCCTACGATAACGAAAGCGACCACTCCCGATTCAAATCACGCTTCCGGGGCCGCCTCATGATCCCAATCCGCGACGTCCAGGGCCGCGTCGTCGCCTTCACCGCCCGCCAACTCCCCCAGACCCCCGACGACGACCCCGCCCGCGAGGCAAAATACGTCAACTCCCCCGAAACCCCCATCTTCCACAAAGGACGCATCCTCTTCGGCATGGATCATGCCCGCACCCACCTCAAGGACGGCGACAGTTTCCTCCTCGTCGAGGGTCAACTCGACGCCATCCGCTGCTGGTCGGTCGGGCTCCACACCGCCATCGCCCCCCAGGGCACCGCCCTTACCGAGGATCAACTCCACCTCCTAAGACGCTACGACCCCAAATCCGTAGAGTGCCTTCTCGACGGTGACCGCGCGGGCCGCAAAGCCGCCCTCCGCTATGTCCCCCTCGCCCTCAAGGCCGAGCTCGACTTCCGCTTCCTCCTCCTCCCGGAAAAAACCGACCCCGACGACCTCCTCCGCGAACAGGGTGCCGAAGCCCTTGAACCCCTTCGCAAGAATGCCCTCAACGGCATCCAACTAAGCGTCAGCGAATCCCTCCCCCCCGATCGGGCGCCCAACCCCCACGAAAAGACCGCCGCCCTACGTCAAGTCTTCGAGCTCCTCCAACACATCCCCTCCCTTGTCGCCCGCGAGGACTACCTCACCCAGGCCGCCCGCCTCCTTCGAGTCGATCCCGAGCTCGCCCTCCGCGAATTCCGACAATTCGCCCCTCGCCGCGACTCCAGCCCCAAAAAAAACACCCCAGCCGGCCCCTCAAATTCAACTGACGGACTATTGACACAAGCGACATGGGACTTACTTTGGCTCGTTTACCATCATCCTGAATATGCGACAGCCACTGCAAACGTCACCGATTTTGAATGGCTTGACACCCATTCACCCGACGGCCGCATTCTAGCTCGCATCCTGGCCGAAATCCAAGAAGGCCTCCTCGAAAACAACCAAGCCATAGAAAGCCTCCTCGAAACAGACGAAGACCGCCAAATCCTTGCCGAAATCAGCCTGCGCGAACTCGAAGTCGAGCACCCCGCACGACAAATTAACGATTGTCTTAAAACACTTTGCCGTAATCACTTGCAAAAGCTAAAGCAGGATTTGGAACAAAAAGTTGCCAATACTGACCTTTCAGAAGAGACCCGCCTCCAACTCATGCGTGAAGTTCGCACCCTCCGCGACACCCTCAGCAAACCACTCGATTTTAAAATTCAATAATCTCCACCTTATTTAATTCACGTCATGCCTGCCGCAAAAAAGAAAACACCAGCAAAAAAAGCGCTCGCTGAAAAGGCGGTCAAAAAGGCCGCCGCTAAAAAAGCACCCGCGAAGAAAGCCGCTAAAAAGGCACCCGCAAAGAAAGCGCCTGCCAAGAAAGCCGTCAAAAAGGCACC
>JBELLU010000054.1:0-2659 GCA_042096455.1 Opitutia bacterium | reverse complement strand
AAAAAGGCACCCGCGAAAAAGGTCGTCAAAAAGGCTGTAAAAAAAACCACCAAGCCGGCAGCTAAAAAGACCGTCAAGAAAGCCGCTGCCAAAAAGGAAGTTGAGGACATCAGCGATGAGGCCATCGCCAGCGTCACAACCAAACGCCGCCTCACCCCCAAAGCCCAGGAAAAACTCAACGAGCGCATCCGCGTCCTCATTCGCCTTTCCAAAGAACAGGGCTTCCTTACCTACAAGGACATCAACAAATCCCTCCCCGAAGGCGTTAACAATCCCGACGAAATTGAAAACGTCATCACCATCCTTCAAAACCTGGAGGTTGAGATCCTCGATGACAGCGAGGTTGAAAATTTCAAGGCGCGCAAAGAGGAAAGCGAGGAGAAGGAAGTCCGCAGTTCCCAGAATGACATTCTGGACGACCCGGTTCGCATGTATCTCAAGCAGATGGGTCAGGTTCCCCTTCTCACCCGCGAAGAAGAAGTCGCGATTTCCAAGCGCATCGAAAACGCCGAACAACGCGCCCAGGACGCCCTATTTTCCACCGCCCTCACCCTCGAGTATCAAAACGATATCGTCCGCAAACTCCTCAACCGCGAGGAACGCTTCGACCGCGTCGTGCTCGATAAAAAAATCGAAAGCCGCGAGGCCTACTTCAACAGCCTGCCCAAACTCCTCGAGCAGGCCCACAAACTCGGTGAGCGCATTTACGCGGCATGGGACAGCCAACTCGAAGCGGAAAAAGCCAAAAAAGAGAGCAACCGCAAACGGGCAGTCACCCGTATGAAAAAATACGAAAAGGAACTGCGCCTCACCCTCCGTAAATACTGCCTCAAACTGAAGATTTTTGAGGATTTCCTCAAGGACCTGAATCCCATCTACCGTGAACTCAAAGATCTTCACGAAGATCTCGAGGCAGTCGGCAAAGTCACCACCCGCCGGCGCAAAAAGGTCAATGTTCCCGCCATTGAAAAACGACTCGGGGCGATCAAGACCGAATTCAGAATTGAACCCGGCGAACTCATGGAGTTGATCCGCGAAGTGCGCACCGGAATGCGGGAAGCCCACAAAGCCAAGACCGAGATGGTCGAAGCCAACCTGCGCCTCGTTATCTCAATCGCCAAAAAATACACCAATCGCGGCCTCTCCTTCCTCGACCTCATCCAGGAAGGCAACATGGGCCTCATGAAAGCCGTTGAAAAATTTGAATACCGCCGCGGTTACAAATTCTCGACCTACGCCACTTGGTGGATTCGGCAGGCGATCACCCGTTCCATTGCCGACCAGGCGCGCACCATTCGCATCCCGGTCCACATGATCGAAACCCTCAACAAGGTCATGCAGGTTCAAAAACAACTCCTGCAGGAACTCGGCCACGAACCCACCGCAGAAGAAGTCGCGGAGGAAATGAACCTCCCCCTCGAGCGCGTTCAATCCATCATGAAGATGGCGCAACAACCCATCTCGCTCCAAAGCCCCGTCGGCGATTCCGACGACACCAACTTCGGCGACTTCATCGAAGACAAGGGCGCGGAAAATCCCTACGACATGACCGCCTACAGCCTCCTGCGCGAGAAGATCACCGACGTGCTCGACAGCCTGACGCCCCGTGAACGCCGCGTCCTTTCACTGCGCTTCGGCCTGGTGGATGGTTACTCCCGCACCCTCGAGGAAGTCGGTAAACAATTTAAAGTCACCCGTGAGCGCATTCGCCAAATCGAGGCGAAGGCCCTCCGCAAAATGCGCCACCCCACCCGGATTCGCCAGCTCCATGGATTCTTCGAGGGCGACATCAACCTCGACAAGCCCGGCATGGATAGCATAAAAAGAGATATCGCTAAGGATTAATACCAAGCAACCATCATATGTATCAAAAATTAAACATATTCATCTGCGGCCTTTGCGTTCTGGCGCTGTCCGCCTGCAGCCAGTATGACACCATTCCCGAGGGTGCGGAAGTTGAGCTCGCGAAACCGACCGGACCGGTCTACAAGGGCCCCAACATCGTCCATGCCGACATGAATGAACGCATTGCAACGATCCGCTACGGCCACGAACTGGGCGACGGTTTCCTCATCGTGACCGATGTCGATGGCGTGCAAACCGCCCTCCTCAAAAGCCTCCCCCTGCGCCCCGGTAGTTTGCGCACCGCCGACATCCTCGAAGGCACCCCCAAGATCAACCAGCGCGTTGAGCCCGCAAACGCCGAGCAAAACGAGGCCTATCAAAAAACTTACCCCGAAGCTCCCAAAGAGAACTAATCCAAAACCCATCCCATCATGAATCTCTCTACATTTGCCTTCTTGCAGAATCTCCGCGCACCTGAGATTATTCTCATCTTTCTCGTCGTCCTCCTCCTGTTCGGAGCGAAACGACTCCCCGAGCTCTTCCGCTCCTTCGGCAAATCCATCCGCGAGTTCAAAAAAGCCACCTCTGAAATCGAGGACGATATCCGCACCGCCATGGATGAAGAACCGACCGTCAAAGCGAAACCCGCAGCCGGGCAAGTCACCGCAGCCACTCCCGAGGTGGAACAAAGCCTCCCGAGCGAAGCCGCCGACGAACCCGCTGCCCCCGCTACCGAAGAAAAGAAATCCGAAGCCTAGCTTGACCTCACCCAACTCCAGACCAATGTGCTTTCCGACACGGTGACCGCCTCCGA
>JBELLU010000053.1:0-10515 GCA_042096455.1 Opitutia bacterium | reverse complement strand
TTAATTTTTCCATCACAGAGGAACCTCAAAGCGTGCGGGAAATGTTGGACTTTGCCGGCTTGGATGTGGAGGCGATCAGCCATTTTGTTTTTCATCAGGCAAACCGCTATATCCTTGGGAATATTGCCAAACGTTTGAAATTGGACCCTATGCGGGTGCCAATGAAAACGGTAGAGAAGTATGGCAACCAGAGTAGTGCTTCAATACCTTGCGCGCTGTGTTACGAATTGGGCGATTTGCTCAAGGGTTCCGTTCCGCAAAAATTACTGATGTCCGGGTTTGGGGTGGGGCTGTCCTGGGCTAGCGCAATCGTAGAAATTGGCAGCCTGCCTGTGTGCGAAGTTATAGAGCTGGAGCGCCCCAATTAGACTTGTGCTTAAAATAAAACTGCCATTGATTCAACGGCGATGCGTCTAAACAAACTAATCAATATTTTTGAGGACTCTTTGGATGAAATCCCAAAGGGTAGTTTGACGGAAACGACTGAATACAAGAAGCTTAAGTCTTGGGACTCGCTTGGGGTTTTGACGGTCGTAGACGGGATTGAGATGGAGTTTGGGGTACTTGTTTTGAAACAGGACTTTGATGCGGCGGCAACACTCGCGGAACTTTATGAGCTAATTGAAGGTAAAGGAAGGGGTAGCGGGAAATGAAGCATTTATACATTGTGGGAGCCGGAGGTTTTGGCCGCGAGCTCTACAACTGGCTGGAGGATCTTGAAGCTGCCGGTAAGGAGTGGCAGCTTGGGGGCTTTCTGGATGATGATTTGTTAGCCCTGGACGGCTTTAGTTACCCCCACGCTGTTTTTGGTAGTATTACAGAGCACCAACCCCGGGAGGATGATCTCTATGTCTGCGGTATCGGTTCGCAACGCATTAAGCGCAAAGTGTGTGAAGCGCTGCAATCCAAGGGGGCGAATTTTATAACGGTGGTTCATCCGTCCGTAAAAATGGGTCGGAACGTCCGACTAGGGGAAGGGGTGGTGCTCTGTCCGCGAGTCACCTTAACCTGCGATATTGAGGTTGGCGCCATGACGATGGTAAATTGCCACACAACCGTTGGTCATGATGTGCGGATTGGAGCATGGGCAACGATCAGCGCAAATTGTGATTTGACGGGGCATACGGAAATTGGCGAGGCTGCCTACTTTGGTTCGGGCGCTCGTGTCATTCCGGGTAAGAAAGTGGGCGCCCGTGCAGTTGTGGGCGCCGGTTCGGTGGTCATTCGCGATGTCCCGGAAGGCGTGAGTGTCTTTGGGAACCCTGCTCGTACATTCAACTAGCAGGATAGCGCGGGAGCGCCTGCTAGTCTGTTTTTTTGTGCATCCCCAGACCCCACAAGGCCTCATTGATGCTTTCAAAACCAACCAACTGCTCTAAATCCTCGATTTCCTGATTACTGGATAGTCGAATAAAGAACTGCTCTTTGCGCTGATTCAGGCCATGTTTTTGAATGTCCTTGAGGGCGTTGAAGTAGTAACCGTGTCCCTTTTGTTTATAGCTATTGGATTTACCGCCAACCAGGTGCCAGAAATAAACGTTTTGAGCGAGGCCATCTTTTTCGTATATTCCGAATTCAGCCGGTTCGAAGCTTTTCCCAAACTGTTCGAATGGAACGCTGTATTTGCGCTCACAGCGGGTCCAGCCATTGATGACCCAACAGGTGTCCGGGGTATGGGACCCCGCCCAGCGGTAGGAGGCTTTGCCGGGTTCCCAGTAGGCAACATATACGCCTATAACAGTATCTCCACGGCGGTAGGTGCGGAAAATGGCATCGTCAAAATTCAGGAAATCACTGATTCGAGCGCTGGCCTCGGGAGATTCTGCCATGTCATGCTCCTTCACCTGCCATCCAGCGAGTTGTTGGGGCAGGATTTCAGCCAATGGCTCCTTTAGGCTGGGTTCGGGAGGTGGAACGAGGCTAAAGTAAGATCGGAATCCGAGTACCGCCAGCAAACACGCTGCAAGGAATATGAGGATTACATTTTTCATGAAGTTGCAAATTTAGGTTTTTTATGCTGCTGAGTCAATGCAAGTTGCTCTCGGAACCCAAACCCTGCATGGGGCTTGGGCGTTATTTAAGTTGTCATTTTTACGATATTAGAATTTCTACTTACCAGATTTATGAGTTTTCAGAATTCAGCGATAAACAAGGGGCTGCCGCTTGAGCTTCCCATTTTGGGGGAATGTACCATCCCGAACCTGCTGGATTGGCTCGTTACAGGTCTTCTCTGTTTGATCTTATTAGTGTTCGGCTTTAGTTTGGGCGGCAGCCATGTGGAATCGCAGGTCTTCTTTTTGCCTTTATTCGCTCTGTTGCTCTTTTTTCATGCGCTTTATGTCGTCACCGCAAATGAGCAGAAGCTTCAAATCAATGCAACGCCGCTGTATTTCGCTCCGTTTTTGATTTGGGCTTTATGCAGTACGCTTTTCCTGAGTGCAACGCCCTTGCACGGTTGGCACGAATTTCTCTTTTTCCTTGAGGCATTCATCTTTTTTTGGGTCGCCACGAACAATCTGAAAAAGCGAGTGCATTTTACAACGCTTCTGGTTGCCGGTGTTTTTCCGGTTATTGCGGCACTCTTGCTTTCCTTTTATCAGTTTTTCCAGAAACCGGGCTTTGCGATGTCGATTCTTCAGGATTCAGCAATTGCATTGCATCCGCAAGTGGTTGGGCGGGCGACTGGAATTTTTGCGGATCCGGAAAGTTTCTCAATGCTGATTCTTCTGGTTTTGCCCTGGGCCTTTGTGGTGACCGCTGTACCAAAGCTGCCCACCATTCTTAGGATTCTTGGATTCTATATTTTGGTGACGCTTTTTATTGGATTGGTTCTGAGTCAGACTTTTTGGTCTTTGTTGGTTGCGATGGTGGGTTGTGTGACGGTGGTTATTTTCTGCTTCGAAAGGTTAAAGACCCGTATTTATGTCTCTTTGTTGAGCCTTTCCATCGTATTGGTAGTGATTACCTTTTTGATTACTCAATTTGGGCAGATAGGTCGCAGCTTCGACCGGGCGATTGCAACCGCAGGGGAGGGGGGACGCCTCTTCATCTGGGAGCAAACTTTGGGAATCATTTTGTCGAATCCCCTCTGGGGCACCGGTGCGGGAACTTTTGCACAGGAAATTGAACAGGTCGCGACTTATCAATTGCCGCAAATGGCGGAATCGCCATCCAGTGATCTGCTTTTGTTGTTGGCGGAGTACGGCTTGCTTGGATTTGGATTATTGCTGGTGCCAATCTTTTTCATTGTTAGCCGTGCCTTTGAACGCTGTTATAAAGAACCCAGTCGCGTTCGGCTTAAATTTTCCAAAAAGAGGGTCATGCCGCCGCATCGCTTCTTTCTCACCATCGCGCTTGGGGGTGTTTTTACTTCCTTTGAATGCTTTGTTTTGGGTCGGGTTTGGGCGACTCCGCTCTTGCTCCTATACAATGCGATCTTTCTCGCCATTCTTGTGAAGTCTGCGGAAGGGTCATTTATTCAATTGAAAAAGACTGCTTTGAGGCAGGCATTGTTTGTCGTTATTTTAACTTCTGGTGGGATATTTTTGGCTTTCTTCTTCAGTCCAATCATGCGCTCGGCAGGGCATACCTATGATGGCTTGCAAGGGATGAATGAAAGTTTAAGTTTGAGTAAAGATAGCCGGGAGCGCAATCAGGCATTTGAGGCAACTTATTCAGATTTTGAGCAGGCACTCATACTCTTTCCAGGCAACGGTACTGCTTTGCTTGGATTGACTGCGGCGCATTTGCAGAAGTATAATTCGACGCCCTCAGAGCATATTGAGATTGGAGAAGAAGCGGCAGGCTTTGCTAAGCAGGCGATTCAATTAAGTCCCGATAATTGGCGTGGATGGGCATATCTTGGCTTGGCGGAATCAATGCAGGGGAACCCCGTACAGGCCGAGCAATCGTTTCTGGAGGCGTTGAAGCGGGCACCCAACAGCAGTAATGCAAATTATTATTACGCTGCCTTTCTGGCGCAGTTACCGGAAAGAAGACAAGTGGCACTCAAGGTAGTAGAGCATTCACTGAAGATGAACCCCAGCAACAATGCGGCCCAGCTTTTGAAGCAAAAACTCTTAATCAAATAATGCGACATTTTCTGATATGGTTTTATCTTCTTTTGCTCAACTCATTGCAGGCGCAAGACTGGTATCGGGGTGCATTCTTGATTTTAGATCAGGCTGGCGAAGTTGAGGTTTTAGACCACCTTGGGGCGATGGATGTTGCGTCTCCTGAATCAATGGTGCGGCCGGGAAATGCGGCGATTGATGCCGCTGCAGGCGGAGAGCTTTTGATTCTAAATTCCAATAAGGTCGTGATGGCTTTTG
This sequence comes from Opitutia bacterium, assembly GCA_042096455.1. Lineage (GTDB taxonomy): Bacteria > Verrucomicrobiota > Verrucomicrobiia > Opitutales > Coraliomargaritaceae > UBA7445. Next base: position 6,184 of record JBELLU010000053.1, on the reverse strand, counting down.
AGGGGGCGGGAAAGTTGAGCTATGAGCGCTTTGAGCAGGCTATGGATGCGTCCATGCATACAGATTTTGCCAGCGGAAAGAGTCGGATGATTCTGGAACTTAAAATTGGCAGGCTATTGATTGATTCATCGCAATATGCAGCGGATGCCCACATAGTGCTTGAGACGCCTTTTGGTCGTTTGACGCTGAGCAAGAAAAGCCTTTTCAGTATTTTAATCTCCGAGAATAAAAAACGTAAACGCTTCAACTTTGAAATCGAATGTAGTAAGGGAAATGCCGGTTTTTTAGACCGAAACGGACATCATTATGAGCTTTACCGCGGTCAGCGCTTGAGCGGCTACAGCAAAGAAGGGTCCCTCACGCTCGGATTCTCTCAGGGATCTTACAGTAGCAGAAGTATTTTCAAACAATATAATGAAAGGCTGCCTTCATTTGATCTTGCTCAGTTTGATTACAATACTTTCAAGCCCCACATGAAACTACTCCTGGGAAAAGACCCCGACAAAAACAACTTGCTGGAAGCATCCGGCAGTATTCCTCGGTCAAAACGTCCGATTGTGATTGATGTCGCTCCCCGCCCGGATCCGACCTTGCCCATTCGTGCCATAAAAAAGTAGCTACAGGAAGAAGAATCCGCTGTAATGGAGTCCGTTGATCGTAACATCAAAGTAATGAGGCTTAATCTCATAATCCTGACCTTGATCGTGTTGAGCGTGATCGGGTGGATCTGCTTGGCGAGTAGCGGGTTGTTGGGAAATTTGGAGCAAAATGCCATGCAGGCAAACAATGCTCAAGTGACAGCATCGTTTTCTCAAGGCCAAGTTGAAAAGGGTGAGTCGGTCGAAACTATCGATGCGGTGGGAAGCCTCGGTTTATTGGGTACGTCGGTGCTTACTTTGCTGTTCACCCTGCCGGTTTTTGGGCTCTCGGTTTACAACCGACGTGGTCGTGCACTGTTGGGTTTGGTCAGTGCGTTTTGCTTACTGCTTTATGCAGTCATGGTGCCGCAAATGGAACAGAAAATGGGCTTGGCGCTGCCGCTTTTTGCACCCATCGGTTCCGCGCTTACGGCAACCGCGGTTGTCTTCCTTTTTCGCCTCAATCAAGAGGAGAAAAAACGCCGCCGCCTACAAAATATTTTCAGTTCCTATTTATCCCCTGAATTGGTGAATCGATTACTGGAGAGTGATCACAATCCGCAAAACGGGGGTACCGAGGTTTGCATTTCCATGCTTTTTTCTGACATCGAAAATTTCGCGGGGATTGCGCAGGAGTTGCCCCCGGATCAACTCGTCAAACTTATGGGGATTTATCTCACGTGCATGTCTGAGGTTTTGCGGGAAAATGAGGCAACCTTGGATAAATTCGTGGGTGATGGAATCGTGGCGATGTTTGGCATGCCGGTCGTTTTACCCAACCATGCCGCAATGGCATGCCAGGCGGCACTGCGCATGCAGGAGCGCTGTGCAACTCTCCGCCGCGAATGGCAGGCCTCAGGTGAGTGGCCGGCCTCGGTTTCCTGTCTGCATAACCGCATCGGCGTGCATACCGGTCAGGCCGTTGTGGGTAACTTCGGGAGTGCTCAACGTTTTAATTACACGATGATTGGCGACTCGGTGAACCTCGCATCCCGCTGTGAGGCCATCGCCAAGGAATACGGGGTTTACACCCTTGTGAGCGGTGAAACGCTTGAAGCGGCGTGCAAGGATCTGCCGGATCTGCGTTACCGCAAGATTGATGACGTGGTCTTCAGGGGCCGCTATACCTCCTTTGCGCTTTACGAATTATGGGATGACAGCATTCATGCCGAGGATGCCCTCGCTTGTAAGGCCGCTTATGAGCCGGCGCTGGAAGCTTACCAAAAAGGGGATTTCCCTGCCGCCATCAAAGGCTTTCAACTGGCGGAGTCTCACGAACCCCTGCGCTCAGGTACCGCGCACACACCCAGTTCGGTTCTGCTGGCTCGTTCGCGCGAATATCTGGAGGACGGGGCGCCCCCGGGGTGGAAAGGCGCGCACTATTTCGAACTCAAGTAAACTGTTTTAGTAGCGGCGCATTTCCGGGTCCACCGAGACCGCCCAGGCGTCAATACCTCCGCGCATACTCACGATCCCCTCGAAGCCCCGCTCCGTCAAAAATTCCAATACCCTCATGCTTCGCATCCCGTGATGACAAAAGACAACCACTTTGCCATCCTTCGGGATTTCGGACATTCGCGCAGAAATCTCAGTCATGGGAATATGGCGCGCGCCTGCTATCGAGCAGATCGCCAGTTCATCCCATTCCCTGACATCCACAAACACGGCGTCTGCCTTGCCCAGTAATTTTGATGCATCCGCTGCACTGATTTCCTTGTCCATACGCTCACTTTTGTGAACATTATTCGCCAATGTCAAAGTTACCTTCCATAATTTGCCCAGCTCGCGTGACCTCGCAACGTTTTCCCCGCAAGGTCTTTCACGAGGTGCGGGGCAAGCCCATCATCCTTTGGACCGCCGAGCGCATTCGTTCCGAAGCACCCGAATTCCCACTCTTTTTTGCCGTCGATGCCCCGGAACTGGCGGAGTGCCTGATGAACGCGGGCTTCGAGGCAATCCTGACAGATCCCGCCCATCCTTCTGGGACCGATCGCCTCGCGGAGGCCAATGCCACCGTTGGAGCGGAGGCGGTTATCAATGTGCAGGGCGATGAACCCCTTGTAACCGGAGCACAAATTCGAGCATTGGCCGCAAGTCTCGAAAATAGCGAAGCGGCGATGTCCACCCTTGCGACGCCTTTCATCAACCCTGCCGACTTCAACGACCCCAATCAGGTCAAAGTCGTTCGCGATCAGGCAGGCTTCGCACTTTATTTCTCCCGCGCACCGATCCCCTATGACCGTGAAAGCGGCGGGAAGCCGGATGCCGTAGCCCTGCAGGCGCATGCATGCTACCGGCACCTCGGGCTTTACGCCTACCGCGCCGATTTCCTGCGCGAATTCTCCACGCTCAAGCCCGGGTTGTATGAAACAACCGAGAAACTCGAGCAACTCCGCGCCCTTGAAAACGGCTACCGTATTCATGTCGCCCTCACCGATGATCCCAGTGTCGGGATCGACACGCCCGAGGATGTCGCCCGTTTTGAAGCTGCGCTGCCCGCTTGACAAACTCCGTCCCTCCAAGCCCTATTGATACCTAATGGAATCTGCCGAACAGAATCAGAAACTGGAAATCGATCCCGAAGCCTTGCCCAATGCCCGCGGCCACTTCGGGAACTACGGCGGCATGTATGTTCCCGAAACACTCATGACCCCGCTCTTCGACCTGACCGAAGCCTACCATGCCGCGCGTCAGGATCCGGGCTTTCAGGAGGAATTGCAGCATCACCTACGTGAATTTGCCGGACGCCCCACCAATCTATATTTTGCGGAGCGACTCACCGAGCACTGTGGCGGCGCGCAGATCTACCTGAAGCGGGAAGACCTCCTGCATACCGGTGCACACAAAATCAATAATGCCCTCGGGCAGGCGCTCCTCGCAAAACGCATGGGGAAGACCCGCATCATTGCCGAAACAGGTGCCGGTCAGCACGGGATCGCAACCGCTGCCATGTGCGCAAAAATGGGTTTCGAATGCGTCATTTATATGGGCGAGGAGGACATGCGCCGCCAGGAACTGAATGTCTATCGTATGCGCCTTTGTGGTGCGGAGGTGCGCGGCGTTTCTGCCGGGCAAAAAACTCTCAAAGAAGCGGTCAACGAAGCGATGCGCGATTGGGTCACCAACGTGCGCCACACCCACTACATCATTGGTTCCGCCCTTGGTGCGCATCCCTTTCCTATGATGGTGCGCGACTTCCATCGTGTCATTGGTGAGGAAACCCGCCGCCAAATCCTTGAAAAGGCGGGGCGCTTGCCCGACGAAGTCGCCGCCTGTGTCGGCGGTGGTTCCAACGCGATTGGTATTTTCTTTGCCTTCCTGAACGATCCCGAAGTGCGCCTAACAGGCGTCGAAGCCGGGGGGCGCGAGATCAAGCAGGGGCATCACGCCGCCCGTTTTGCGGGGGGGCGTCTCGGAGTCCTCCAAGGTGCAAAAACCTGGATCCTACAGAACGACGAGGGTCAAATCGACCTTACCCATTCCGTCTCGGCGGGACTGGACTATGCGGCGGTTGGCCCCGAGCATGCTTATTATAAGGAAAAAGGCCGCATCGACTTTGGATACGCCACCGATGACGAGGCATTGCAAGCCTTCCGCGATCTTTGCTCGGTCGAGGGGATCGTGCCGGCCCTCGAGACCGCGCATGGAATCGCCTATACCATGCAACGCGCCCGCGAGCTTGGACCGGATCAAATCATCATCGGTAACCTCAGTGGTCGCGGCGATAAAGACGTGCAGGAAGCCGCCCGTGTCCTCGGGGATCTCTAACACCGCTTTGCCATGCTACTCGTCATCGATAATTACGACTCCTTCACTTATAATCTGGTGCAATACTTTGGTCAGTTGGGGGTGGAGCAACAAGTCTTTCGCAATGATGCCATCACGGTAGCGGAGGCCCGCGCCCTCAAACCGAAACGCATTATGATTTCGCCCGGGCCCTGTTCGCCCAATGAAGCGGGCGTGAGCCTCGAAATGATCGAAGCCTTCGCGGGAGAAATTCCACTGCTGGGAGTTTGCCTCGGGCATCAGAGTGTCGGGCAGCACTTCGGCGGTAAGGTCGTTCGCGCGGACCGCCTCATGCACGGTAAAACCAGCCGCGTTCAACATCAGGACACCGACCTTTTCAAAGGCCTTCCCAATCCCATGGAAGCGACCCGCTATCACTCCCTCATCGTGGAGCGCGCCTCGCTGCCCGATTGCCTCATCGTGACTGCGGAGACCGAAGCCGGAGAAATCATGGGACTCGCGCACCGCGACCTGCCCGTTTGGGGCGTCCAGTTTCATCCGGAATCGATTGCTACCGAGTCCGGTATGCAGCTTTTAGAGAATTTCCTGAAGCTTTAGGATGAAGCACGTGTGACGCAGCACGAGACTTTTAACTTTGCCTGGAGAAGGGTATAAATTGCTTGCGATTAAGAAAGCGGTTATAACGACCCCTGCGGATGCAAATGAAGCCAAAAGCGAGGCTCCCAAGGATGAGGCCGCTGGTTGAGACTTCAGGAACTACGTTGTAATCGATTACCAATTTTGCGTTCGAAAAAACCCACCGTGCGTTTAATTTAGTTTCGTGAGGACTATCGATGAGCTGAACCATTAGATATTGACCGGCTTCGTAGTTGTTGGTCACCCACGCATTGACTGCTTGGTCCGATTCGGTTGCCACGGTAGTGCCTACAGTTGTAGAATTCGGTATAAGGTTTAACTCCGTAGTTCCAAAGTCATTGGGCCCGTTTGAATAATCTCCGTTTTGAAGCGTATCGGAGCTGCGTTTTAAAACCCCAAAATGAATAGTACTGCCTGGATTAAGCCCTATCTTATCTTCAACGGTTACGTTAAAACGAATTGAATTAAAGGACTCAAAATTCGCGAGGGTGGGCATTCTAAAGAAAATTGCGGCAACATTATTGATAGTGCTTCCCGAAGTTCCCACGTAGGGTTCGGCCAGTTCTACATTCTGGTTATTCGCGTCAACGATGAAGGATCGAGACGGATTTACCGTTAATGTCAAAGCATGCAGGCTTTGAATTGATAAAAATATAAGTAAATATACTTTGATGTAAAATTTTAAGTTCATTCGCAGAAGGACTTTAATTAATTTTTTTTGTTCCAAGCTATTTCAAATTGATTCAATAGGCCCCTAAATATAGTGGTTGCAATTACCTATCCACTGCATTTAGTGTTTTAAATTCGCAAGTGTCCTGCCGTTTGCTCGTATTAAAACTTATTTATGCGTTGCCCAAAATGCACCTCCCTCGAAACAAAGGTTCTCGATACCCGCACCGGTAAGAACGAGACCTCCATTCGCCGCCGCCGCGAATGCCTCGACTGCGGCGCGCGCTTTTCCACTATTGAGGAAGTCCTGCGGGCGGATCTTCAGATCGTAAAACGGGATGGTCGTCGGGAAGATTTTGACCGCGCCAAAATCTTGGGGGGGTTGAAAAAGGCGGTTGAAAAACGCCCCATTGATGCGATGCAGATTGAAATGCTGGTGGCGGATGTCCTCGCCGCCCTGGAGCGCGAGCACGACCACGAGATCCCCGCGCGAG
>JBELLU010000052.1:0-11201 GCA_042096455.1 Opitutia bacterium | reverse complement strand
ACCGAAGTTTTACAAAATTGCAAGCGCCATAAGCATCCGAACCCGGCGGCAACCGACCCTCTCAAGGGCAACAAATCCGCCTGTGACGCATCACAGCCAAAGGCAAGGCGCACAGATCCTCAGTGGTTTCCGCGGGACAGGCGCTCGTATTGATTATAGATGAACAGGATTCCCACCCCAAAGAGTACCGCCCCAATAACCAGTGCAATATTCACCAACCCGGTAGCACTGAAGGAAAGCTTCAACATAACCGTGGAAATGATAAAACCGGAATTTCGAATGACTTTCGCAAAATCCTGCGTGTGGACAAAGGAAACGATCAGGAGCATCACATCCGTAAGAATTAACACCGTGAAAAAATCATCGAAGAAGATGCTGTTCAGATTCTGGTTCGACCCCTCCAGGCCGGGCGCAAGGAAAAACACATCGGCAATCCAGGTACTGAAACTGAATAGCGCGAGAGTCAGGAATACCGGCACCAGAATAGCGCTGAGGTGTTCCTTGATCCGGATAAACCGTTGCAGGGCAACATCTGTCTCCATTACTGCCAGCGGCTTCCGCCGGGCGATAAGGGAATAAAAGAGATACAGCAGCGCGAAAAGAATCAGGGTCGTAATGATATCGTAAGTAAACTGCAAGTCTGCCTGATTCTTAAACCAATCGGCGGTCAATTCGAGATTTGCAATGTCCTTAAACAAGCGCCGAATCACAATCAGTGTAATAATTTCATATTGCTTGGCGATATACTGTGTGATCGAGGCAGGTAGAAAGAAAATAAGCAGATAAACCTCATAAATTAGAATAAAGGAAAACGGCGTGTAAATCGCGGCGATCGGATCCGCCAATAGCTCCGGTGGGGTTTCCCCGAAGCATCCGAAATGCGCCACACAAATCAGCAAGAGGTGAACGAAAAAGCTGAGCAAGGCCACCGATACAATCCATCGCTCCGTCCGCTCCCGCGAGGCATCCGAAAGCGTTCTCCGGTGGATCCAATCCGTAATCAATCCCAGACCCTGTACTTTCGAAAACATACGTTACTTTACCGTATGTCATCTTGTATGCAAGGAATCATCCAAAGCGCCTAACTGCTTATTGAAACGCCATTTCTTGCGGTATTGCTGCCTTTTGTTGTTAGACAAAGTAATTCCTTTAACACAAAAAACTTCCCGTAGGAGGTGTGGTTGCTAGGGTATTCGGGATGGATCTTTCCGCGCACACTGAGTTGTTATTGGACAATTACCGCCGTTGTTTTGGGGTGGATTTGGTGGCGCGGGGTGCGGGTGAAGCGGCGGCGTTGATGGCGGCGGATTTCGTGGTATTGTCGCACGGGACGGAGGCGGATCCGGTTTTTAATTACGGGAATACTGCGGCGCAGGCCTTGTTTGAGATGGATTGGGAGGCTCTGACCGCCCTGCCCTCGCGTTGCTCGGCGGAGCCGCTGCACCGGGAGGAACGGGAACGGTTCCTGAAGGCGGTGGCGGAGCGGGGTTGCGCGGATAATTACGGCGGGGTGCGGGTGAGCGCGAGCGGCCGGCGTTTCCAAATCGCGGGGGCGCGGGTCTGGAATTTACTGGACGCGGTAGGCGCGGCGGTCGGACAAGCCGCGATGTTCGCGGATTGGGAGGCGTTGGATTAAAAACGCCCTATCCTAGCAATTTTGAAGCGGTCGCCTTCGATCTCGCCGCCACTAGTAGAAAAAAGTCTGGGCGCGTTGCAGTGCGGGCGGAAAGCCCAGACCGGTTTGCGGGATAAGGAGCTCGCGAACCGCTAAAATGCTGCGCCGCAATTGGATGCCGCTCGCCGCTAAAATCTTGATGGCGATTCCGCCTTCGCGGAGCGGGCTCGCGCCGATGGTCGCCTCTGCAATGTCGAGCTGGTGCAAGGCTTCCACGGAGGTTCCGTATGACTGGGGGCTCAAATAGTAGATGCTGGCGTAGAGGCCTTGGGGATAGTGTTGTCGCCAATCCGCGGGCTCACCCGCTTCGGGGGAACAACGGAAATTTTCAAATGCCACGAGTTGACCGGCGCGACGGAGACGCAGGCAGGAACGCCATTCCCGGAATTGAAAGGATTCGCCGTAGGCGGCGCGACCGGGTGCCAGGATCTCGGTAAAAAACAGGGTCGCATCAGCGGCACAATCAATCTCGGTTTCCTGATGGAGGGCCGCGTCTTTTTGGAGCACGAGGGGGGCGGGCCAAACATCGAGGGCGGAGCCTGCCGCGAGGGAATATTTTTGCTGAATACGCGCGACCCCATCGCTCATGGTGTGGACGCGGCACGCCGCCGGACTGATGAGAGCGGCGCGGGAACCGGGTCCAAGCTCGGTATCGATATTCAGGGCATCCCCTTCCAATAGCCCTGCGGTTGGACTCGTCAACAGACTGATCGCCCAGTCGTTTTCATGGTATGCTTTTGTAAGGTGCAAGGGCGGTCGCACCCTTTGCTCCAAGAGACGCGTCCCGACCCCATCGCGGGTCGCGAATCGCAGGCGCGCTCCGCCGCAAACCGCAACCCGTGCCGAGGCGGGCTTTGTTCCGGGATCCGGCATCAGGAATTGAGCGGAAAGAAGCTTTCCTTCTCGAGCCATTCCACCAATGCCTCCAGCCCCTGGTAGGATTTAAGGTCACAAAAAAGGAAGGGGCGCTCTCCACGCATCGCCTTTGAGTCCCGTTCCATCACGGCGAGATCGGCCCCGACGTGCGGCGCCAGTTCGGTCTTGTTGATAATGAGGAGATCGGAGTAACGAATCGCAGGCCCGCCCTTGCGGGGAATTTTATCACCCTCCGCGACGTCGATGATGTAGATAAAGGTGTCCACCAAATCGGGCGAGAAGGTTGCGGAGAGGTTGTCGCCGCCACTTTCCATGAGCACCACTTGTGTATCGGGATGCCGTTGGAGCAAATCCTCCACCGCCACTTCGTTGATGCTGGTGTCGTCACGGATCGCAGTATGTGGACATCCTCCTGTTTCGACACCCAAAATACGGCTCGCTTCAAGGGCGCTGTTACGCACGAGGAATTGCTCGTCTTCCTTCGTGTAAATATCGTTGGTGATCGCGACCAGCGAGTAACGGTCTTTGAGAACCTCGATGAGGCGCAGGAGCAGCATCGTTTTTCCGGAACCAACCGGGCCACCGATACCGACACGGACGGGACGAATGGGAGTTTTTTCAGTCATAGTTAAGCAGATTTTAGGATATAAAGAGTCGTGAAAAACTAGAGGCATGACGCGCCGCGGCAATATCGAAGGCGGGCGCAAACCAACCCGCTTCGGCGCGTTCAACCTCCAGGGCGGCATCCACCCAGGCGGGCAAACGCTCCAATCCATCGCGGAGCGCCACTTGCGCGGACTCCGGACTGATGCGCAGGAGTTTCACCGAGGCCGAGACAAAATTTGCGAGGCTTTGATACGCGTATGCCATCAGCCCCGCGCGGAGCGGAACTTGGAGTAATTCAAATTGATAGGCCGAGACCACGAGGTGGTGTCCCCGAGCGCGACCCTCCGCAAAGGCGGTCTTGTAAGCGGCGAGGGCCGCATCGCCGGGCCAGAGCTTCTGCAGGAGACGCAAGCGCCCCCGACCCTGCGCGATGCTCGCCTCCCGGATTTCTGCCGCCCATTTAAAAGCATCCACTTCCGCCTCAATTTCCAGCACCGCATCCAAACCGGAGGAAGCAGCAAGGGCGCTGCGGGCAAAGCGGAGGTAGGGCAATTCCCAGGCCGCGAGCGCCGGTCCGGCATGGTTGCGAAAAAAAGCGATTAAATCTTCGGCGTCCCGGTAGCCACAGGTCGCCGCCCACTCCTCCAGGCCCATCGAGTGGGCGTAGGCACCGGTGGGAAAGAGCGGGTCGCTGATCTGAAGCAGGGCAGGCACCCAATCGGCATCACCCTGCGGTGGCGCTGTCTCAGTGCTCGTGCTCATGCGCGTGCGCGTGGTCATGGTGGTGAGAATGGCCCCCCTGCCGGGCCGGCTGAAAAATGCGTTGCACCCGCGTGAAGGGAATCCCCTCGCGCTCGAGCATCTGCACCACCGCCGAATCGTCAGAGACAAGAATCCCCTCCTCCGAGAAAGCCGCCTTAAAATGGAGGTTGCCAATCCGCCAACCGAGATGGGCGGCGTCCGGCGCTTGCTTGAGGGGCACGAGGCAACAACCCTCGGCACTTTGTTCAATACAGTAAACTTTATCCCCGCAGACATGAATCGCATCGCCGTGACGGAGCGCCTCAACTACATCGATTCCAAACTCCGTTCCGTCCTCGGCGGTGCCGCGCCAACGACGACGCGCCAACTGGTGACGGTCGACACACACGCTCACGCGGGTTCCCTCGGGGATGGGAGACAGGGCTTCGGTGATGCGCAACATGGGGAGAGGGATTTTTAGAAGAGAAAGTAGCGTTGCGCCATGGGGAGCACCGTTGCCGGTTCGCAGGTGAGGATTTCGCCGTCGGCGCGCACTGTGTAGGTTTCAGGATCGATCTCAATCTCGGGCAAGGCATCGTTCAGCAACATATCATGTTTGGAAATGGTGCGGGTGTTTTGCACCGGGCGCAGGATTTTTTCGAGACCGAGTTGTTCCCCGATTCCGGCATCGAGTGCCGCTTGGCTGAGGAAAGTAATGGCGGTGCGCGCGGTGGCCTTCCCAAAAGATCCAAACTGCGGACGGTAGAACATCGGCTGCGGCGTCGGGATGGAAGCGTTGGGATCGCCCATATTGGCGAGCGCAATGAAGCCGCCCTTCAGGACGAGTTCCGGCTTCACTCCAAAGAGCGCCGGCTTGAAGAGCACGAGGTCGGCGAGCTTCCCGACTTCCAGGCTCCCAACTTCCGCAGCGCAACCACAGGCGATCGCGGGATTGAGGGTGTATTTTGCAATGTAACGCAGCACCCGGAAATTGTCGGCAGCGGGATGCGCGTCAGATTCCAACTTCCCAAACTGGCGCTTCATTTTATCTGCGGTCTGCCAGGTGCGTATGATGACCTCCCCGACCCGACCCATCGCTTGGCTGTCGCTGGACATGATGGAAATCGCGCCGCGGTCATGGAGGATGTCCTCCGCCGCAATGGTTTGCGGGCGGATGCGGGATTCCGCAAAAGCGACATCCTCGGGAATCCTGGAGTCGAGGTGGTGGCACACCATCAGCATGTCGAGGTGCTCGTCGATGGTATTGACGGTAAAGGGCCGGGTGGGATTGGTTGAGGACGGCAGGACATTCGGGAGGCTGCAGACCTTCATAATATCGGGGGCATGTCCGCCCCCGGCACCCTCCGAGTGAAAGGTGTGGATGACCCGGTCTTTAAACGCCGCGATGGTCGTTTCTACAAAGCCGGACTCGTTGAGGGTGTCGGTGTGAATCGCGACTTGTATATCGAGTTCGTCGGCTACGCCGAGGCAGTGGTCGATGGCGCTCGGAGTGGTGCCCCAGTCTTCATGAAGTTTGAGCCCCATCGCACCCGCCCGCACCTGCTCGCGGAGGGCCTCGTGATTGGAGGCGTTGCCCTTGCCCATAAAACCCAGGTTCATGGGAAAGGCTTCCGCGGCCTCCAGCATTTTGGCGATGTTCCAGGCGCCGGGGGTACAGGTGGTGGCATTCGTTCCGGTCGCCGGACCGGTCCCGCCCCCCGTCATGGTCGTTACCCCGCTCGCGAGCGCCTCCTCAATTTGTTGGGGACAAATAAAATGAATGTGGGAATCAAAACCACCGGCCGTCACGATATGACCCTCCCCCGCGATGACTTCCGTGCCCGCGCCGATCACCATCCCCTCACTGATCCCGGATTGTATCAGGGGATTACCGGCATGCCCCACGCCCGCGATGCGCCCGTCTTTCACCCCGATATCGGCCTTGATGACTCCCAGCACCGGATCGATGATGGTGGCATTGGTGATGACGAGATCCAGCGAGTCCGCGCCCTGCGCGAGCGGCGATTGCCCCATTCCGTCGCGAATGACTTTGCCGCCGCCAAACTTGACCTCGTTGCCGTAACCGCCGGACTCCGCGATGAGGTCGCGTTCCACTTCGATAAAAAGCTCGGTATCGGCGAGTCGGACTTGGTCGCCTACGGTGGGACCAAACATTTCAGCGTATTGACGGCGGGTAAATTCGAGGCTCATAGCTTAGGGTCGATTTTTAAAGTTCAGGAATCGAGTGGCGCGTCGATTTTGTTATTGAGGCCATAGACTTCACGGGAACCGGCGAGCGCCACCAGTTCCACTTCACGCTGATCACCCGGTTCAAAGCGCACCGCGGTTCCCGCCGCGATGTTCAAACGAAACCCCCGTGCCGCAGCGCGGTCAAACTCGAGCGCTTCGTTCACTTCATAAAAATGAAAATGGCTGCCTACCTGCACGGGACGATCCCCGGAATGCGTCACCGCCACGGTGCGGGTTTCAAGCCCGGTATTTCCGGAGAGGCGGGCTTCGGGATCGGAGTATTTGTATTCGCCGGGGATCATCGGATGGGATTGTGAACGGTGACGAGTTTGGTGCCATCGGGGAAGGTGCCTTCTACCTGAACTTCGTGAATCATTTCCGGGATCCCTTCCATGACATCAGAGCGTTGCAGGATGGTGGTGCCGTAGCTCATCAAATCCGCGACGCTGCGCCCGTCGCGAATGCCCTCCAGAATTTCATAGGTAATGAGGGCAACGGCCTCGGGATGGTTGAGTTTGACGCCGCGATTCAAGCGGCGGCGCGCGAGGTCAGCCGCCACTACGACCATCAGTTTTTCCTGTTCTCGCGGGGTAAGGTGCATGAGGGTTTAAACCGTAAGGTATTGTTCGATAAGGCTTGTTGATAGGGATTCGGAAGCGCCGGATTGAACCACCGCTCCACGTTCTAAAATATAAAAAGTATCGCTCGCCGCTTTGGCAAAATCCAAATACTGCTCCACGAGAATTATACTGAGATCGCCTTCATTCTTCAGGGTATGAATAGCGTCTTCGATTTGATCGATGATGGACGGCTGAATACCCTCGGTGGGCTCGTCCAGAATGAGGAGGCGGGGATTGGTGAGGAGGGCGCGCCCGATGGCAAGCTGTTGTTGTTGCCCGCCGGAAAGTACCCCGCCCTTCCGGGCAAGCATATCCTTGAGCACCGGAAAGAGTTCATACACTTGATCCAAACGCTCCGCGCCGACCGCCCCTGAAATACTCAGGCTTACCTTGAGGTTTTCCTCCACCGTGAGATTGGGAAAAATATCCCGCCCTTGCGGAACATATCCCATCCCGAGGCGCACCCGTTGGTCTGGCCGCAAATCTTCAATCGCGGCACCGTCGAAGTTGATCGACCCCTGAGCCTGCGGCAAAAGCCCCATGATACTGCGCAGAAGGGTGGTCTTCCCCACCCCGTTGCGCCCCAGCAGCGCCACCACCGAATCGCGCGGAACCTCCATCGAGATCCCCCGCAGGATCAACGATTCATCGTAGCTTGCGCTGAGGTCCTCGACCGAAAGCAGAGGCGTGGAAGGGATGGCGGTGTCGGTCATACTCACTTAATAATTTGCTTGGGCGGTTTGTTTACCCTGCCGACCGAGGTAAACCTCGATGACGCGGGGGTCGCTTTTGACACTCTCAAAGGAGCCGTCTTTCAGGACATGGCCCTGGTGCAGGACCGTGACCTTTCGGGCGATTTGGCGGATGAATTCCATATCGTGCTCGATAACGACGAGGCTGTGTTTTTTCTCGAGGCTAAGGAGGAGTTCCCCGGTGCGCTCGGTCTCCTCGTCGCTCATCCCGGCAGCGGGTTCATCAATCAGGAGGATGCGGGGGTTTTGCGCGAGGAGCATGCCGATTTCCAGCCATTGCTTCTGTCCGTGGGAGAGCGAACCCGCCAATTCGTCTTTCCGGTTCTCGAGTCGGATCAACTGCAGCACCTCCATGATGCGTTCGCGATCGCTCGCGGATTCACGGTAGCGCAACGCCGCCAGCACCCCACGGGGATGATCGAGGGACAGCACGAGATTGTCGTAAACGGTGTGGGATTTATATATACTGGGGGTTTGGAACTTCCGCCCGATTCCCAGGCGGTTGATTTCAAACTCGCGCAGTTTGGCGAGGTTGTAATCGCGGCCATTCTGCTCGTGAAAGATAACGCTGCCCGTATCGGGCCGGGTGCGTCCTGTCAGAATATCCATAAAGGTGCTTTTACCGGCGCCATTGGGGCCGATCACGGTCCGCAGTTCCCCTTCTTCCAAATAGAAATTGAGGTCGTCGATCGCCTTGAAACCATCGAAGGATTTGGTGACCCCCGAGACCGAAAGGATCAGGGGTGTATCACGGTGTAATGGTGCGGCGGGATTAGACATTTTCAGCAGATTCGATTTGGGTAGCGGTGGTACGTTTTTTAAGGGCGGCGCGGGCATCGCGCACGAGCCCCATCACGCCATCGGGGAAAAAGAGCACCACCATCACAAAGAGCCCCCCCATGATGATGAGCCAATAATCCGGGAAAGCCTGCGTGGTATAGCTCTTGAGAAAATTAACCAGCACCGCCCCGATCACGGGGCCCCACTTGGTGCCGCGTCCCCCTACTGCAACCCATACCACCACTTCCAGCGACTTCGCCGCCTCCATCGCGCTGGGGTTCACCCCTCCGACCTGCGGGACATAGAGAGCTCCCGCCGCGCCGGCGAGCATCGCGGAAAATACAAAGATCATTAACTTGTAGGAGGTCGTCGAGTAACCCGAAAAACGGACGCGATTTTCAGAATCCCGGATCGCCTGCTGGATCTTTCCGAACTTCGATTTCAGGAGGAAGGTCGTGCTCAGATAGGTCAGCACCAAAAGGATCACGGTCGCAATGAAGAGGCCCCGGATCGTGCCATCCGCATTCAGATCAAACCCAAGTATATCTTTGAAATCGGTGAAGCCGTTATTGCCGCCAAAGGTGAAGTCATTGCGGAAAAACATCAGGCAGGCGGCGTAGGTCAGCGCCTGTGTGAGAATCGAGAAATACACCCCTTTGATGCGGGAACGGAAAGCCAGAAAACCAAAGATCAGCGCGAGGAGTCCGGGCACCCAAAGGACCGCCCCACTCGCAAACCAAAAACTGTAGAAAGGTTTCCAGTGCAGCGGCAAATCCTGATAACCGAGGAAAACCATGAAGTCCGGAAGCACACTCTGGTAGGCGCCGCGCTCCCCAATCATGAGCATGAGATACATCCCCATCATATAGGCGCCCAGCGCGAAAAATAAACTCTGGCATAAACACAGGAGCCCAGTGTAGCCCCAAAGCAGGTTCAGGCTCATCGCGAGCACCGCGTAGGTCAGATATTTACCATAGAGTGAAACCTGAAAGGAATTCACCGATAAAATTCCCTCCGCCGGTCCCCAGGCATTGAGGAGCGGCACCAGCATCAAGAGCCCCGTGATCAGTGCCAGGATGAACAATTCGTTGGTATTTTCGCGCTTGAGCATGGCTGAAATCCGGATCGGTTTTAATCTTCAAGACTGCGGGAACGGGTCGGGAAAATTCCCCCGGGCCGCCATTGCAAAAAGAGAATGATCACGGCAAAGACCGTTATCTTGCCCATCACCGGACCGAGCGAGGGCTGCAGGAGTTGGTCGACCAAACCGATCCCCATCGCGGACAAACCCGCGCCGAGGAGATTCCCGACGCTGCCGATCACCACCACCATGAAACTGTCGACGATGTAGGCTTGCCCCATGAGCGGCCCGACATTCCCGATCTGGGAAAGCGCCGCACCCCCAAGCGCCGCGAGCCCACAACCCAGCGCAAAGGTGAGCGAATTCACGCGGGCTACCGGAATACCGAGACCGCTTGCCATCTCACGGTTTTGCATGACGGCGCGAATGTGCAGACCCAGATTTGTCTTCCGCAACAAGAGCCAGGTCAGGAAAACCACCAGGAGCGCCAAGAGCAGCACAAAGAGTCGCGTGAAGCTCATATTAAACCCGCCGAAGGTGAGATTGCCCATCAACCAGTTGGGATTGTTCACCTGTACATTCGCCGCCCCAAAAATCAGACGAAAGGCTTGTTGCATGACCATCGAAATCCCCCAGGTGCAGAGGAGGGATTCCAGCGGACGGCGATAGAGAAATCGTATCACCGATTTTTCCAGCAGGAGCCCCAGCAACGCTGCCACCAGAAAACTGACCGGTAAAGCCACCACAAAATACCATTCAAACGCGGCACTCCCCGCACCCCATACATCCGCAAATGCCCGTTGCACCATAAAGGTCACGTAGCCACCGATTGCCACAAATTCCCCATGCGCCATGTTGATAACGCCCATCAAACCGAACGTAATAGCGAGCCCAAAGGATACAATCAGGAGCACCGACCCCGTGCTAAACCCGCGAAAAAAACTACCGTAAAATTCGATCGTCTTGATATGACGTTCAATCGTTACGAGCGCTTGGGTGCACGCCTCACTCAATTCCGTTTCACTGCCCTCTCCCGCAGTCTCCTTAGCCAATATTTTATCAATAAAATCTTTTGCGGGAATGGATTTCATCGCTGCCAATTCCTCCACCGCCGCGAGTACTTCTCCGGGGTCGCCATTCTCTAAAAGGCTGATCGCCAACGCTTCCCGCAATGCCGCCTGCACCTTTGCATCGCTCTCAACCCCAAGCCGTTGGCGCAGGGGCTCAAGGTATTCACTCTTTTGACTGCGGCCCATTTTAATCGCAGAGTCGATCCGTGTCGCCTGATCCGGCGCCTTTAAACCGAGGGTGTCGATCAAACCCTTCATCACTTTGCGCAACTTCCGGGAGGGTCGATTTTTGGTGGCGCTGCTCGCCTCCGCTTCGGTCAATTGCACCGCCTCGCCGGTGCGCACCGCCGTCCACTCCTGTTCACCATCCAACTCGAGCAAACGTTGGCTGCCCCCGCTCTCTAAAGTATAAATTCCGCCCGCCCGCCATGCGGCATAGATTTCTGAGATCACGGGATCGCCGTAACCGCTCAGCATCTCCACCCAGACAACCTGTTCCTCCGGCGCGGCAAGAATCAAATCGGCAAATACTTCGCGGGCAGTGGCGGTGGCCTCCGCGCGGAGCGAGAGGCCCGTGCAAGCCAGACACGAAACTGCAAGGATCGATCGTTTTATTAAATTCATGAAGTTTGCGGAAGGCACACGACTCACTTAGCAGATTCTGTGCACAATCAAATTTGCCCGGAAAAATTGGACCCCTTCATTTGCAAAGTGGGCTTGTGGGAACCACCCCACAAGCCCAACAAGCAA
>JBELLU010000051.1:0-11428 GCA_042096455.1 Opitutia bacterium | reverse complement strand
AGTCCGAGCTGGCCGAAGGCGAGTTTGCGCTCTTCGAGGAGTTCGTCGTTGGAGGCTTTGATCTGGGCTTTGGCGTAGTCGTTGAGCTGGAGCCCTTCGACAACGCGCCATTTGCCGACGCCGTCGACTTTGATGGGAAGGGAGGTGATGATCCCGGCGGGGGTATCGTATTCACCGCCGGAGACGACGCAGACGGAATGGAAGCCGCCCCGGGTGGGGGTGACGAGGTCGCGGACCGTATCGACCACCGCGTTGGCGGCGGAGGCGGCGGAGGAAGCGCCTCGGGCGTCGATGATGGCCTTGCCGCGTTGTCCGACGGTGGGGACAAAGGTTTCCTTGAGCCAGGCTTCGTCGCCGATGACTTTATCGGCGGGTTGGCGTCCGATTTTGGCGTTGTAGAAATCGGGGAACATGCTGGGGCTGTGGTTGCCCCAGACGCAGAGTTCGGTGACCTCGGAGACGGGGACGCCGGCTTGTTGGGCGAGCTGGGTCTTGGCGCGGTTTTCGTCGAGGCGGGTCATCGCGAAGAATTGCTCGTTGGGGATATCGGGGGCGCTGGTCATGGCGATGAGGCAATTGGTATTGCAGGGGTTGCCGACGACCACGACACGGACGGAGGGTTTGGCGTTGTCATTGATGGCCTTGCCCTGCCCTACGAAGACCTTGCCGTTGATGCCGAGGAGGTCGGCGCGTTCCATGCCCTGTTTGCGGGGAACGGATCCAACGAGGAGTGCCCAATCGACGTCTTTGAAGCCTTCGTTGAGGTCGGCGGTCTGGACGATTTCGGTAAGGAGGGGGAAGGCGCAGTCGTCGAGTTCCATGGCGACGCCCTTGAGGGGGGCGAGACCCGGCTCAATCTCGATGAGATTGAGGGCGACCGGTTGGTCGGGGCCGAACATCGCGCCGGACGCGATGCGGAAAAGGAGGGCGTAACCGATGTTACCGGCGGCGCCTGTGACTGCGACTCGAATTGGATCTTTTTTCATAAAGCGTTTTTCGTTGAAGGAATCCTTATTATTTCAACTTTTCCATGATGATGTCAGTAATTTTCTGAACTAAAGCTTCGTCGACGGGGGCATTTGCGGCGGGCATTTCACAGGAACAGGCGGCGGGTTGCGGCGCGGTGGTGACGGTGTAATCGGCGGCATCGCAGAGTTCGCATTCCTTGAGCTCGTCGAGGCGGTGGTCGGGCATGCCGAGTTTTTTACGCAGGACGATGAGTTCCTTGAGTTTGTCGGGGCCGTATTGTTTGGGGCCGCCGATTTGCATGGTGATGGAAACGGTTTGGCAGAAGGCGTCGGTGTTTTCCATTTTCCAGTAGGCATCTTCGACGTCTTTACCCCAGCAGATGACGCCGTGGTTTTGCATGAGGATGGACTGGTGTTTTTTGGCGAGCTGTCCGACTTCCTTGGCGTTCTCGGGGGTTCCGGGGGTCTGGTAGGAGGCGAAACCGATCTCACCGAGGAAGACTTCGGGCTCGGGGATGAGGCAGGACGGCGGGGTGACGCCCGCGACCGCGAAGGCGGTGGCGTAAACGGGGTGCGCGTGCACGCAGGATTTCGCCTTGGGCTCGTTTTTCATGATGCCGAGGTGGGTGTTAACCTCGGAGGTGCGCGGGCGGGTGCCAGCGACTTGGTTGCCGTCGAGATCGACCATGCAGATATCGTCGGGGGTCATGAAGCCTTTTGAAATAAGGGTGGGCGTACAAAGGACGAGGTTGTCGCCGACACGCACCGTGATGTTGCCGCCGTTGCCGTCGACATAGCCTTTGTTCCAGATGCGTTTACCGATGTGGCAGATGCGTTCCTTGATTGCCTGGATTCCGGGGGAATAGAAAAATTTCTCGAGATCGCGGGCGTTTTTGGGGTCGCCGCCGGGGGTCCAGTTGTATTCCGCGTCGGGGAGGACGGGTTCGTGGATGCGGGGGCTCTGGCTCTGCGGGGCAGCAGCGGCGGGCGCGGCGGCGCTTTTCCCGTTTTTGCGGTGCTGGCGCAGGATGTCGCGCGCCATCGGCGTCAGTTTTGCGTTGGCAGGAACGCTGGCGAGAGACTCACCATTTTTCAACATGCGCTCCAATTCTTTGGCAGTGTAGAGTTTGCTCATAATATTAAATATAAGTTGTTTGTTTTAAACTTCCGGT
This sequence comes from Opitutia bacterium, assembly GCA_042096455.1. Lineage (GTDB taxonomy): Bacteria > Verrucomicrobiota > Verrucomicrobiia > Opitutales > Coraliomargaritaceae > UBA7445. The sequence goes on along the minus strand of JBELLU010000051.1, from coordinate 9,288 downwards.
TGAGAAAAATCGTAGGTGTCGACCAGCGCGACGGTGATGGCATCGAGGGGGATATTGTCCTCGAAGGGTTGAGTGGCTTCCGCGCCCTCCACATAGAGGATCGGGTCCCCCACCCCCGCGCCGAGTTTGTCGTAAACCACCGGGCTGGATTCGGTGCCGTAGAGGCGTTGGTCGGTCAACTCGGCGGGGCCCATGGGCGCAACAAGGAGCCAGCGCGCGCCCTTGAATTGGGGAGCGGCCTGGCTGAGAGTTACGTTTCCGATGACGCGTCCGGGTTTCATTGTGAGTCTATGATGCCGATGACCTGATTGCGGATGGGCGAGGTCTCGTCGTGGAGGGTGTTTTGGCTCCATGAACCGTCGGTGGTGATAAAGACGCGGCTGTGTTTGCCGCTGCTGAGCGGGTCGAGTGCCGCGATGGGGTTACCGGTGGCTTTGCCGTCTGCATCAATGGGCGTACAAAGGACGATTTTTTGTCCTTTGAGGCTTGGATGGGCAACGCTGGCAGTAGCGTGTCCGTCGATGCGGGCGAGAATCATGGATTATTAGAAAAGGTTGAGCTGATCAACGAGGGTGCAGCGGCGGTAACGGGTAAAGGTGCGGGGTGTGGTGATGCCCTCGCCGGTGGTGGTGGCGATGGAGAAGCTGATGTAGCCTTCCCCGCCCATTCCGAGACCGGCGACGCAGGGACCGTTCTTCACAAAGAGGGTCGTGTCCATCGCCTGAGCCATGTAGGTCATATTAGAGACGTTCATGGTATGCACCATGGCGGAGTGTTTGTAGCCGTGCTCGGTAGCCTTCGCGATGCGGACTGCCTCGGGGAAGCATCCCGCGTGAATGATCGGCAGGAGCGGCATCATTTGCTCCTCTTCGACGAAGAGGTCGTCCGGACCGGTTTCTGCGATGAGCATTTCGGTCTTGGGATCGATTTTGAGGCCGGCGATTGCGGCGAGCGTGGCGGCGTCGGCACCGACGTATTTGCGGTTAAGGACGGCGTGCGAGCAACCGCCCGCGCCTTCCTTGGTATCAAAGACTTCCTTTTGAATCGCCTGAGCCTGTTGCTTGGTGAGGAGGACCGCACCTTCGCGCTTGAGGGCGTCGAGGGTCTTTTTGTAGGAATCACCGACTGCGATGATTTGCTTCTCACCGATGCAGAGGAGGTTGTTGTCAAAGCCGCCGCCGAGGATGATGTCTTTCGCGACTTTATTGAAATCGAGGGCGTGGCAATCGTCGACCACCACTGGAGGGTTACCCGGACCGGCGCAGATCGCGCGCTTGCCGGTCTTCATAGCGGCATCGACCACGCCGGGACCACCGGTGATGACAAGGAGGTCGACATCGTCCGAGGCGCAGAGCTCGTTAAAGGAATCGAGGGAAGGTTTCTCGACGGTGGTGACAAGGTTTTCGATGCCGAGGGCCGCCTTGATGGCTTCGTTAAATTCGTGGATCGCAACTGCGGCACAAGCCGCGCCACCCGGATGGGGGTTGAAGACGACGGCGTTACCGGCGGCAACAATGTTGACGATATTGCCCGCCAAGGTGGGGACGGAATGGGTGACGGGCGTGATGCTTCCAACGACGCCCCAGGGAGCGGAATCGTCCATTGTGATACCGGCGTCACCGCTCATGCCGTAGGGCGTGAGGTATTCGACTCCGAGGACGTTTTTGATGCCGTGAAGCTTGGCGATTTTATGATCGAGGCGCCCGATTTGGGTTTCCTCAAATTCGATTTTACCCCAACGGTCGGCGTTATCGGCGCACATTTGCTTCACGATATCGACGACTTTGGCGCGCGCTGCCCAGCCTTGTTTGCGGAGCTGTTCGTAACCGGAACGGGCGGCAGCGGCGGCGGAAGCGGCATCCTCAAAGACGCCATGGCGCCCCGGGCGCGCCTTGATGGATGGACCCTTGGCGGGAGGCGGAGCGGTCGCGACGGTGGCCTGCCCGGTCTGGAGTTGGGCGAGGACTTCAGTGACGACGTTGCGAATCGCGGCTTCGTTGATTTGGCTCATGGAGAGAGGTGGGGATTAACTGTTTTTTGCCTGATAGGTGTTTTTACCGAGGATATCGACGGAATCGACCAGTCCCACAATGGCGGCATCGACCGGGAGGGCCTTGAGGCCATCGGCCTGCCGCGCGGAACTGCCCTGGGCGAACATCACGAGCTCGCCCTCCCCTGCACCGAGGGTATCGACCGCCACAATGGTGTTGTTACCCGGCTTGAATTGCCCGGGTTTGTCGGGATCGACCAGCATAGGGCGCAACATGAGGAGCTTGCGCCCCTTCATGCTCGCGTCCTTTTTGGTGGCGACCACCGAGCCGATGACTTTTCCGAGATACATCGGATTACTTGGCGGCCCGTTTTGCGGGAGCAGCCTTGGCGGGTGTGATCGCGGTGATATCGTCGTGGGGACGTGCGATAACGTGCGCGCTGACGACTTCACCGTATTGTCCGGCGGTGTCGGAGCCGGCTTCGATCGCAGCGTTGACCGCGGCGACGTCACCGGTGATGGTGGCGCTTACGAGAGCGCTGCCGACGCCCTTCATGGGGCCAGCGAGTTCGACATTAGCGGCCTTGAGCATTGCATCCGTGCCTTGCACGAGGGCAACGAGACCTTTGGTTTCGAGGATTCCGATTGCTTGTTTTGCCATAATATTTGTTGGGTTGGATATTAATTCGGTTAGTGGATTATGTATTTGGAAATTGGATACTATTGATCGAGAAAGCGGTAGACTTCGCGCGCGATAACGAGTTCTTCGTTGGCGGGGATCACGAGGATTTTGATTTTGGAATCGGGGGCAGAGATGATGGCCTCGGTGCCGTGCACGGCGGCTCCATTGGCGCGGGCGTCGAGGCGCACCCCGAAACTTTCGAGGCCGGCGCAAATCGCGGTGCGCAACTCGGGGCTGTTTTCGCCAATCCCGGCGGTAAAGCTGATGGCGTCTGCGCCACCCATTTTAAAGAAGAAGGCACCGGCCCAGTGACGGATGCTTTCGATGAGGACATCCTGCGCGAGGATGGCATCGGGGTTGCCCTCGGCGGCAGCGGCCTCAATGTCGCGGGAATCGTTACTGACCCCGGAGAGTCCGAGGAGCCCGCTCTCTTTATTGAGCTGGCGTTCCGCTTCTTCCACAGAAATGCCGAGCATTTTTGTAGCGTAGGGAATTGCCATGGAATCGAGATCCCCGACGCGGTTGTTCTGAGGCAGTCCGCTTTGCGGGCTGAAGCCCATACTGGTACCGATGGCGACGCCGTCGCGGATGCCGGTAACGGAACTGCTGCCTCCCAAATGGCATGAGATAACGCGGTGGGCTTTGGCGTTGAAATCGCCGGGGCCGTTTTGATAAAGGCCGCGCACCCGCTGGGCGACGTCTTCACGCTCGAGTAATTCGGCACTGCGCTCCGCGATGAATTTATGGCTGGCACCGTGAAAACCGTAACGCCGGATGCCGAGTTCACGCCAGGCGGCGGGAATGGCATAGTTGTAATTGGCGGGTTCCAGCCATTGATAAAAGGCGGTCTCAAAGAGCGCCACCCGTTTGACTCCGGGGAGTCGTTGCTCGAAACAACGGATCCCCTCCGCATAGGCGGGGTTGTGCGCCGGAGCGACTTCCTTAAAGCCTGCGAGCGCCTCGAGTACAGCGTCATCCGCTTCCACGCAACCACTCAGGTCTTTCCCGAGAACGGTCTTGAAACCGACCGCGTCGAGATCCTCGCCGGAGGCGAGGTGCCCGTGCCCGATGAGGGAATCCAGCATTTTCTCAATGCAGGGCGCGTATTCGGTGACGCGTTCATAACCGCCCTTCGCGAGGAGATCCGCAGAGGATGCTCCCATTTCAAAGAGACGGTATTTGAAGGAGGTCGAACCGAGGTTGGCGACGAGGATTTTCATACGGGGAGTAGCTGTCCGGGCGGGAACGGGAATTTACCCGATCCAGGAACCGAGTTTACCGAGGTCGTCGTGGGGGCGCGGGATTACCTGCACTGCAACGACTTCACCGATTTGTCCGGCGGATTCAGCACCTGCCTCGATGGCGGCTTTGACGGCGGCGACATCACCGGTAAAGAAACCGGTTACCAGTCCCGAGCCGATTTTTTCCCAGCCGGTCATGGACACGTCTGCGGCCTTGAGGGCAGCGTCTGCGGCTTCCATTAGACAGATGAGGCCTTTGCATTCGATCATTCCTATTGCTTGTTTAGCCATAATATTTTTCTCCTTAGTTAAGTGTATAATGCTCTTTAAAAGTATTTGAGCAGATCTTGGTGGGGACGTGCGATGACGTTGGAGGCCACGAGTTCCCCGACGCGGTTGGCAGCCTCGGCACCGGCTTCAACCGCAGCTTTTACGCTGCCGACGTCGCCCTTGACGAGAACGGTGAGAAAGCCGCCGCCGATGGCGACTTGCTTGACGAGAGCAACGGAGGCCGCTTTGGCCATGGCGTCACTCGCTTCGATAGAACCGGTGAGGCCCTTCGTTTCGATCAATCCAATGGATTCACTCATGATATATTATGGTTTGGTTTGGGTTGTTTGAGATTTTGATACGGAAAGGTTGATTATTTGACGAGTTTGCAGGGAACGTCCGGGCCGAGCCCGCAGGCGTTTGCCTCGTCGGTGTCGATATGCACCTCGAGTTTAAAGGAGGGGTCGACGCGAACAAAGATATTGTCGAAGGTCATGCCGAGGTCGCCGCCGACCACAAGCTTCATGAAGGTTTTATTTTCGACCCCGTAATGCCGGGCATCTTCCGGCGCCATGTGCACGTGCGGGGCGGCACGAATGACGCCCTCCTCCATTTCAAGGAACCCGGCGGGGCCCATGAGCATACAACCGGGGGTGCCGGCGATGTTGCCGGAGTTGCGGACCGGCACTTTGAAACCGAGGGAAATCGCATCGGTATACGCCAACTCGACTTGATTGAAATCGCGACAGGGGCCGAGGATGCGGAGATTGGAAATAACGCGACTGCGGGGACCGATGAGGGTGACGGATTCCTCGGCGGCATATTGCCCTTCCTGGTAGAGCCATTTCATGGGGGTCAATTCGTGGCCTTTGCCGAAAAGCGTCTCAACTGCTTCTTGGGAGAGGTGACAATGCCGGGCGCTGGAATTGACAATGAGGGGGTTGGGGCCGCTTCCTTGCTGGACCGGGAGGCTTTGCGGAGCGGCGTTGCGGCTCAAACTGGCGCGCACCATCGCCTCTATCGCGGAGCGGTCAAGTGTTGTATTACTTGGGTTTGACATGTGAAAATGCTTGTTTTTGTGGGAAATTTTGATTTTTTTAGGGAAAAGTCAACCTTTTACTTGCCTATTTTCCAAATAATCCAACAATATTCCTAAATTTTTCCAAATCGAAACGATGCTCGCACCGGAACGCCAACAACAAATTCTCACCCTGCTGGACCAGCGTGGGATTGTAAGGACGGTTGATTTGGCGGAAGAATTTCAGGTAACGGACGAGACGATCCGCCGTGATTTGCAGGTTTTGTCGGACGAGGAGCAATTAAAGCGCATCCACGGCGGGGCGAGCAGTTTGAACGGAAAATCGAAACTGCGCTCCTTCAGCGAACGCAGTCATTTGAACATAGAAGCGAAGGAGGCAATCGCGCGGGAGGCGTTAAAGCTCATCCAGCCTCAGCGCACCTACGCCTTTGACAGCAGCACCACCGCCTGCGCCCTCGTGGCGATTTTGCCCGACCTCCCCATTCGGGTCGTGACGAACGCCTTTGCGATTCTGGAGCAACTAATCCTGAAGGAAGCGGTCGATTTGATTTCAACCGGGGGTCGCTACCATCCCAAGACGCACACCTTTATCGGCGGGGACAGCATCAATACCTTGCGCCGCCATCAGGTACACACCGCCTTCATTTCCTGCATTGGGTTTGATATTGAACGGGGCGCCAGCGAAGGTTTCGAGGAACAGGCGAGCTACAAGGAGAGCCTCGTGCAGTTCGCGGAGGAGGTGGTCCTCTTGATGGATTCCAGCAAGGTCAACCAACAGTCTGAATATTTCTTTGCACCGGTCGAACGCGTCCACCGCATCATCACGGACGCAGGGATTGAGAGCGGGGTCGCGGAGGCGATTCGCAAGCGCGGCCTGAAACTAACGATTGCGGAACAATAGCGCATCGACATAACCAAGTTTAATAAGAAACGAAACAACATGAGCCAAAAAAAAGTTTATCTTGCAGTTGATTTGGGAGCGGGCAGCGGACGGGTGCTCGCGGGAGAATTTGACGGCCGTCGCATTGAATTGCATGAGGTCAACCGCTTCGAGAACGTGCCGGTGCAGTTACCGAGCGGGTGGCATTGGAATATCACGGCGCTCTACCAGAACATTCTGGAGGGACTGAAACTGGCGGCGGAGAGCTACGCCGATTCGATTGTGAGCCTCGGGGTGGACACTTGGGGGGTGGATTATGGGCTCTTTGACAAGGACGGCCGCTTGCTGGGTCTCCCCTACCAATACCGTGACAGCCGCACCGATGGCGTGATGGAACAAGCCTTTGAGCGGGTCTCGAAAGAGGAAATCTACAAGGCCACCGGGATTCAGTTTATTTTCTTCAATACCCTCTTCCAGCTTTACTCGGAGGTGGTGCAAAAAAACCCGGCGCTTGAGCAGGCGGAGGATCTCCTCTTCATGCCGGATCTCATCGGCTACTGGTTGACCGGCAAGAAGACGCAGGAACGCAGCATTGCAAGCACGAGCCAGCTCTACAACCCAAGCACGGGCGATTGGGACTACGATTTAATCGATTCGCAGGGATTGCCGCGCAAGTTATTCAAGGGAATCAGCGACCCCGGTTCGAAACTGGGAGCGCTGAGCGCGCATGTTGCGGAATTCACCGGACTTGAAAATGTGGACGTCATAACAGTCGCGGGTCACGACACCGGAAGCGCGGTGGCGGCGGTACCGAGCAAGGCGGAGACGCCCGCCTATCTGAGCAGCGGAACTTGGTCACTGATGGGACTTGAACTGCCCGCACCGGTCATCAATGAGCGTTCCTTTGCCGATGAATTCACCAACGAGATTGGGGTCAATGGCACGGTCCGCTACCTGAAAAACATCTGCGGTCTATGGCTGATCCAAGAATGCAAACGCCACTGGAAAGCGCAGGGCGAAGACCTCCCCTATCACCGCATGGCGAGCCTTGCGGCGGAAACCACGCCCTTCCGCTCCTTGATCAACCCCGACGATGCGCGCTTCGCGAAGGCAGGGGACATGCCGGAAAAAATTCAGGCCTACTGCCACGAGCACGGGCAACCGATCCCCGAGACAAAGGGCGAAATCATTCGTACGATTTATGAAAGCCTCGCCCTGCGCTACTCGGTTGTTTGGGAAAAACTGATGACCTACACCGAGACGCCTCCCCGCAGTCTTCACATCGTGGGCGGCGGTTGTCAGGACAAACTGCTCAATCAATTTGCCGCCAATGCGATTGGCATCACGGTCAAGGCGAGTCCGGTGGAAGCCACGGGGCTTGGCAACATTCTCGCGCAAATGTTGGCGGACGGCGCCATCGCGAGCATCGAGGAAGGCCGCGAGATCGTGGTGAATTCCTCGATTGTGGAAGTCTTTGAACCGGCGGATCAGGTGCCCTGGTCCGAAGCCAAGGCGAAATTCGCGGCGCTCACCTGAGGATAGGGATAAGGATAAAGAGCAACAAAACCTTTGGAGTTCAGCAAAACACCAGCCAGTAAATCTTATGAAAAGCGAAGCACATATTGAAAATCCGGATGTAATTCTCATCGGTAGCGGCATCATGTCCGCTACCCTTGGTGCCCTGCTCAAGGAGATGGACCCGAGTTTGCGGATCCAACTCTACGAGTTGACCGAGGAGCTGGCGCTGGAGGCCTCCAACGGCTGGCACAACGCCGGCACCGGACACGCGGGACTCTGCGAGCTGAGCTACACGCCGGATTACGGCCCCGATGGTGAGGTCGAAGTCAGCCAGGCGATTCGGATCTGTCATGAATTCCAGCACTCGCTGCAATTCTGGGGTCATGCGGTGCGCAGCGGCATGATCGATGCCGCCGAGGATTTCGTGCGACCGGTTCCACATTTGAGTTTTGTTTATGGACAGGAGCAGGTTGACTTTCTCCGCTCCCGTCATCGTCAAATGAGCAAGCACCATTTCTTCAAGGATATGGAATACACGGAGGACCGGGAGACGATCCGCGAATGGGCGCCGCTCATTCTGGAAGGTCGTGCCGCCGATGAACCGGTTGCGATGACCCGCATGATACATGGAACGGATGTGAACTTTGGAGCATTGGCGGCAAAGCTCACGCAATGGCTCGGGAAGCAAGAGGGTTGCGGTTTTGCAAGCTCACATCGCGTCACGGACATCAAGAAAAAGGACGGGCGCTGGCAGCTTAAGATTAAGGATTTGGAAAGTAAGCGTGAGTTTTCAAACAGCGCGAAATTCGTCTTCATCGGAGCGGGCGGCGGATCGCTGCCGCTCCTGCAAAAAGCGGGCATCCCGGAGGCGAAGGGAATCGGCGGTTTTCCGATTGGAGGTCAATGGTTGATCTCGGAGAAGCCCGAATTGATTGCACAGCACAACGCGAAGGTTTACGGGATGTCGCCCGGGGCGGCGCCAACCATGGCGGTTCCTCACCTCGACACGCGCATCATTGACGGCAAGCGGTCGCTCCTCTTCGGGCCCTATGCCGCTTGGACAACGAAGTTCCTCCACAAGAAAGGCAGCCTCATGGATTTGCCGGGTTCGATCCGCTGGGACAACATGGCATCGCTCATCAAGGTGGGCCTCTCCAATATTCCGTTAGTGCGTTACCTAATCCAACAGGGCACGCAGAGCATGAAGACCCGCATGGGGGAATTGCGCAACTTCTACCCCGATGCGAAAACCGAGGACTGGCATTTGATTGATGCCGGTATTCGGGTGCAGGCGATCAAGAAAGAAGACGGGGACGCCGGTATTGTTCACTTCGGAACAGAGGTGATTACCGATAAGGACAAGAGCCTTTCGGCACTCCTGGGAGCCTCGCCCGGCGCCTCGGTCTCAACCAATATCATTCTCGAGGTCGTTCAAAAATGCTTTGCGGAAACCCTCGCTACCGAGACGGGTCACGAGCGCATGAAACAGATCATTCCGTCTTACGACGAGGATTTGATTCAAGCAGAGATGGAAGCGCGGCACGCGACGCTGCAAATGGATGCACTGAAAGCCTTGAGTCTGGTGGAATAAAAGCAGCGCACGCGCAGGTGATGCCTTTTTAAAGGTGGAGGGGTTCTGGAACTCTGCGTTTATATTTTAACGCGGAG
>JBELLU010000050.1:3705-11823 GCA_042096455.1 Opitutia bacterium | reverse complement strand
CAAAAAGCTCGCTTTACAAAGGGTCTCATAAATGCTTCTTCTTCTTTTTATAAAGAACACTTCTCAAACTTAAGCTTAACCCATATAGAAAGGACCCGACCTTGGATCTCAAAGCAATCAAGCAAGTCATCGATTTAATGAAACGCTCGGAACTCAGCGAGTTTGAGCTTGAGGAGGAGGGCTTCAAGCTGCGCCTCTCCCGCAAGAGCGGTGAATCTGTCCCGCAAATCCTGCAGGCCGCTCCTGTCGCTCAGGCCGCCGCGCCCGCCGCTGCTCCCGCACCCGCTGCGGAGGCCCCTGCACCTGCAGGCGATGAGCCGGGTACCAGCGTGGTCAAGTCCCCGATGGTCGGCACTTTCTACCGCTCACCCTCCCCCGACAGCCCTGCCTTTGTGGATGTTGGTGCTAAAATTTCCGAAGACAGCGTAGTCTGTATTATTGAAGCCATGAAGGTCATGAATGAAATCCAGGCCGAGATCAAGGGCACCATCACTGAAATCCTCGTCGAGAATGGTGACGCTATTGAATTCGGCCAGCCGCTCTTCAAGGTAAAGCAGTAATCAAGCCTTCGCTCAAAGCAGCATGATCAAAAAAGTACTCATCGCAAACCGGGGTGAAATTGCACTCCGCATTGTCCGCGCCTGTAACGAACTGGGCATTAAGACCCTCGCCGTTTACTCGCAGGCAGACGAGCAATCCCTCCACGTTCAACTGGCGGACGAAGCCATCTGCATCGGACCGCCCCCGGGCAACCAGAGCTACCTCAAGGGCGACCGCATAATCGCTGCCGCTGAAATTGCAGACGTGGACGCCATCCATCCGGGCTACGGGTTCCTCGCAGAAAATGCCGACTTTGCGGAGCAGTGCGAAAAATGTAACATCAAATTCATCGGCCCCAGTTCCGACGCCATCATCAATTTTGGCGATAAGGCCCGCGCCCGCGAAATGGCCGTAAAAGCCAAAGTTCCCGTCATTCCGGGTAGCGAAGGCGTCGTTAGTAACGACAAAGATGCTCTGGCGGTCGCCAAGAAAATCGGTTTCCCTGTCATTATCAAAGCAGTAGCCGGTGGCGGCGGTAAAGGGATGCGCACCGCCCACAACGCGGTCGCCTTCAAGAAGGAATACACCAATGCCCGCAACGAGGCCGAGAATGCCTTTGGTAACGGCGAGGTTTATATCGAGAAATTCCTCGAGGCTCCGCGCCATATCGAAATCCAGCTTCTGGGAGACCAGCACGGAAACGTCATTCACCTCGGAGAGCGCGACTGCTCGGTTCAGCGTCGCCACCAAAAGCTCGTCGAGGAGGCACCCTCCCCTTTTATTAACGACGATACCCGCAAGAAAATGGGCCGCGACGCCGTCAAGCTCGCAAAGTCCGTTAAATACGAAGGTGCCGGGACGGTAGAATTCCTGGTCGATGGCGACGGCAACTATTACTTCATCGAGATGAACACCCGCATTCAGGTCGAGCATGGCGTCACCGAAGAAGTTACCGGCATCGACCTAGTGAAGGAACAACTCCTCATCGCGAGCGGCAAAAAACTGAGCTACGAGCAAAAGGATGTCAAAATCCTACGCCATGCCATCGAATGTCGTGTTTGCGCGGAGGATCCGGCGCGCAACTTCGCGCCCTGCCCGGGTATGATCGATCTCTACTACTCCCCCGGGGGTCACGGCGTGCGCATCGACTCCCATTGCTACGGCGGCTATGCCATTCCGCCGAATTACGACAGCATGATCGCCAAGGTGATTACTTTTGGGCGCACCCGCGAACTCGCCCTCGACCGCATGGACCGCGCCTTGGGCGAATACCTCATTCGCGGTATCAACACCAACATCAGCTTTGCCCGCGCGATCATCCGCGACCCGGAATTCCGCAAAGGAAAAGCCACCACCAAGTTTATCGAAGAATTTTTTGATCGGGTGCCCAAGAGCCTTTACACCCAAGACTGAAACCCTTAACCTTTCAGCATAATGACTAACCAATCAGAATCTATAAACGAGACGCACATCCCCACCGTCTCGGAAGACAACAATTCCCTTGGGGACATCCGCATCAACCACAGTGTTGTTGCCAACATAGTTCGTTTAGCAGCCCTCGAAGTCTCCGGCGTCGTTTCCGTTGGCGGCGGCTTTGTCGACGGTATCGCTGAAATCTTCTCCAAAAAAGGCGACGAACGCGGCGTCCGCGTCACCGAAGACGAAGTCGGCGACTACAATATCGAGATTCGCGTCATCCTTCGCTTCGGAGTCGAGCTTGCTTCCGTTGCGGGCCAAGTCCAGCAGCGCATTGCCGAGCAGGTTGAAAAAATGACCAGCAAAAACACTGCCCGCGTCAATGTCATCATCGACGGCGTCCGCACCCAAGAGGAAGCCGACGCTGCGGCAGAAAACGACTGGGAAAGCCAGCCACACACCGATTAGCGGAGCTCGAACACGATGTTTGAGACGCTCCTAAACAACTGGATTGCCTACACTGCGGGTCTTGATCCCCTAAAGCTCTATGGCGGTGCCCTCCTCGGCATCGCTTGCATCCTTCTTCTGATGCGCCTCTTTTGCGGTTGTCGTGCGACGCGTGTCATTGCCTACAGCACCGAAGGCGGCAAGGTCATCGTAAACCGTTCCGCAATTGTCGAACTTGTGCAATCGGCCTGCGCTCAAATTGAATCCGTCAGCAAACCGCGCGTCAGTATTCGCATCCGCCGCGGAATCCCCCATTTTCAAGTGCGCCTCAAGCTCGCCAGCGGCGGGCGTCTGCGCGAGGTTGAATCCAGCTTACAGCAGCATTTGCGCGAAGCCCTTACCCAGAATCTCGGCATTGAACAGCTCGGCAACATCGATGTGATTGCCACCGGCTTCAGGAGTGAACGCATCTCAAAGCTTAGCGAGGACGATTCCGGCGAATAAACGCCCTTCGCACCATTTGTATTGCGCTGGTTGACAAGCGCATTTTTTAAAGCCAATTTTTGGTCATGAAAGTTATTGCCTATTTGAAACCTACTTGCGGCTGGAGCATGGGCGTGCGCGCCATCATGAAAAAGTATCAGCTCGAATACGAGGATCGTGATATCATCAACGACCCGAGCCAATACGAAGAAATGGTTACCAAATCGGGTCAGCCCCTTTCCCCCTGCGTGGAAATTGACGGTCATATGCTTGCTGACGTGAGCGGCGAGGAGGTCGAAAACTATATGCTTAGCAACGGTTTGGTCTCAGCCAACGAGGACGAACCTGAAGCACCGACCAATGCCCCGTGTACCGATGAAGAGCACGAGGCAATGCGCTCTAAAACGATTCGTTTTTTCTAGGCCCCGGCCCGACTTCTGTCGGGTTTCCGGTAATTTTCCTAGACAGCCCCGCTGGAGCCATTAATTTGTCGGCTCTTTTGACTTTCTCGCCCCAGTGGCTAAATCTTTTTAATATGGTCTGCTTTATGCAGATTTAAGCACTTTCCCAACAATTCTCTATATGGAAAACTATCAACATCATCCAAAGGCACAAGGCCTCTATGACCCACGCAATGAGCATGAAAACTGCGGCATTGGCTTAATTGTCGACATGAAGGGTCGCAAATCCCATGACATCGTGCAGGGAGCCTTGGAAATCTGCGTGAACCTCGATCACCGTGGTGGTTGCGGATGTGACCCCATAACCGGTGACGGCGCCGGCATCTTTATCCAGTTGCCCCACAATTTCTTTAAGAAGGTCTGCCCGGCAGAATGTGGTTTTGAAGTACCCGCAGAAGGCGATTACGGCGTGGGCTTTGTCTTTTTATCTCAAGATGAAACAGAACGCAAAAACGAGGAAACTACGATTGCGAACATCATCGAAGAAGAAGGTTTCAAGGTCCTTGGCTGGCGCGACGTCCCGGTCGTAAGCAGCATCCTCGGCAAGGCTTCCAAGGCCTGCGAACCCGTCATGCGTCAATTTTTCGTGGATCGCGCTGAAGTGTGCGACCGCGGACTCGCCTTTGAGCGCAAGCTCTACCTCATCCGCCGCATGGTGACGCATCGCATCCGTTACAGCGGTCAGGACGAAGAAGCCCTTTTCTATATCAGCTCCCTCTCCAGTCGTACCATGACCTACAAGGGCATGTTGACTACCCAACAACTCCGCGATTACTTCCCTGACCTCGCCGACGAGGCGATGGATTCTGCCCTTGCACTCACGCACTCGCGTTTCTCTACCAACACCTTCCCGAGCTGGCCTCGCGCTCAGCCCTTCCGCTATCTCTGCCACAACGGTGAAATCAATACCGTTCGCGGAAACGAAAACTGGCTCTACGCCCGCCAAATGCAACTCGCCAGCGAGGTTTTCGGCGAAGACCTAGATAAACTCCTCCCCATCATTCGCGAGGACGGTTCCGATTCCCAGAAATTCGACAACTGCCTCGAATTCCTCGTTCTTTCCGGACGGAGCCTCGCCCATGCCATGATGATGATGATTCCCGAACCCTGGGAACGCCACAAAAGCATGCCGCAGTTCAAGCGCGACTTCTACCAGTTCCACGCCTGCCTCATGGAACCCTGGGATGGACCCGCTTCCATGGCGATGTCAGACGGTATTCAGGTCGGTGCAACCCTCGACCGCAATGGCCTCCGTCCCTCCCGCTATTACGTCACCGACGACGACCGCGTCATTCTCGCCTCCGAGGTAGGAGTCTTGGAAGGTATCGCGCCCGAAAACGTCGTCAAGAAGGGGCGCCTCGAACCCGGCCGCATGTTCCTCATCGATATGGAAGAAGGTCGCATCGTCGACGATGCTGAACTGAAGCAAAAGATCGCTGAAGAGCATCCCTACGGCGAATGGCTTGAGCAGAACCTTGTCGAAGAGACCAGCCTTCCCGAAGTTGAATCCCTCCCTGCCGATGATTTCGAAAGCCTCGAGCAACGCCAAAAAGCCTTTGGTTACAGCTTCGAAGACCTGCGCTTCATCATTGGCCCGAGCGCTCAGGCAGGCAAGCAGCCGCTTGGCTCGATGGGCAATGATGCACCTCTGGCGGTTCTTTCAGATCAGTCACAACTGCTCTACAACTACTTCAAACAACTCTTCGCACAGGTCACCAATCCTCCTATTGACCCCATCCGCGAAGAACTGGTCACCGCCAGCGTTACTTTTATCGGCTCCGAAGGCGACCTAACCCGTCCCGGCCCCGACAGCTGCCGCATGATCAAGTTCGAGAGCCCCCTTCTCGATGACCGGCAACTCGCACAACTCAACCAAATCCACCTCGATGGTTTCAAGTCTGCGCGCCTCGGCATGACTTTTGAATCCCCCATGGGTGGACTCTCTGAAGGGCATAACAGCATTCCCGAGCCCGCCATCTCCGGTAAAGGCCTTGAAGCCGCCCTTGAGGAACTCTTTGAAAACGCCGACGCCGCGATTCGTGACGGCGTCAACGTCCTTATTCTTTCCGACCGCAAGGTCAGCGCTAAAAAGGCACCCATCCCTGCACTGCTCGCAGTCTCGGGCCTGCATCATCACCTCGTCCGCAAGGGAACCCGCACCCGCGTTTCCCTCGTCCTGGAATCCGCGGAACCCCGCGAAGTTCACCACTTCGCCCTCCTCCTCGGTTATGGTTGCGATGCGATCAACCCCTATCTCGCCCTCGAAACAGTCCGTCATATGGTCGCTGAAGGTGACGTTGATCTCGCTCCGGAAAAAGCCTGTGCAAACTTCCTCAAGGCCAACCTCGGCGGCGTCATTAAAACCATGTCCAAAATGGGCATCTCAACCGTCGCGTCCTACCGTGGCGCTCAAATCTTTGAAGCCATCGGCCTCAACCAGCCACTCATCGACAAATACTTCACCAAGACTGCCTCCCGCGTCGAGGGCATCGGACTCGGCACCATCACGCAGGAGACCCTGTCCCGCCACCAAAAGGCCTTTGCGCCCCGCGATGACGAACGCGACGCCGCCCTCGATCCCGGCGGTGTTTACCAATGGCGTGCCAACGGTGAGAAGCACCTTTTCAATCCCGTCACCATTCACAAACTCCAGAAGGCGACCCGCCTCGGTGATTACGCCGTCTTCAAGGAATACTCTGAAGCCATCAACAACCAATCCAAGGATCTCTTTACCCTCCGTGGATTGATGGACTTCAAAATCGATGCGGCAAAATCCATCCCCATCGAGGAAGTCGAGCCCGTCAGCGAAATCGTCAAACGCTTCAAGACCGGTGCGATGTCCTACGGCTCCATCTCCAAAGAGGCCCACGAGTCCCTTGCAATTGCCATGAACCGTCTTGGCGGCAAATCCAACACCGGTGAAGGCGGCGAAGAAATGGAACGTTTCACGCCCGATGAAAACGGCGACTCCCGCCGCTCTGCCATCAAACAGGTCGCTTCCGGACGATTTGGTGTTACCAGCTTCTACCTCGTCAATTCCGATGAGGTGCAAATCAAAATCGTACAGGGCGCCAAGCCCGGTGAAGGCGGGGAATTACCCGGACACAAGGTGCTCCCACAAATCGCCAAGACCCGTGGTACCACTCCCGGCGTGGGGCTCATCTCTCCCCCGCCCCACCACGATATTTATTCCATCGAGGACCTTGCCGAACTCATCCATGACCTCAAAAATTCCAACGAGCACGCCCGTATCAACGTGAAACTCGTTTCTGAGGTCGGTGTTGGAACCATTGCCGCCGGGGTCGCCAAAGCGAAAGCAGACGTCATCCTCGTTTCCGGTTACGATGGTGGCACCGGAGCCTCCCCGCGTTCTTCCATTCAACACGCCGGTGCTCCCTGGGAACTCGGACTCGCTGAAACCAACCAAACCCTCCTGCTCAACGACCTTCGCTCCCGCGTTGTTGTTGAAACCGACGGGCAGCTCAAGACCGGGCGCGATGTCGCGATCGCCTGCCTCCTCGGTGCCGAGGAATTCGGTTTTGCCACCGCCCCGCTGGTAACCCTCGGTTGCCTCATGATGCGCGTGTGCCACAAAAACACCTGCCCCGTTGGAGTCGCGACCCAAAACCCCGAGTTGCGCAAGAAATTCATGGGTGGCGCCGACGCCGTGGTGCACTTCATGAACTACGTCGCCGAAGAAATCCGCGAACTGATGGCACAACTTGGGTTCCGCTCCATCAATGAGATGGTTGGCCGCGTCGACAAACTCGAAATGCGCCACGCCATCGATCACTGGAAAGCCAAAGGACTCGACTACAGCAAGTTGCTCTACAAACCGCAACTCGGCCCCGATGTCGGCACCTACTGTCAAATGCAACAGGATCACCTCCTCGACAAATCCCTCGATAAGCGCGAAATCCTCAAGCAGGCACAGCCCGCAATCCAAAACGGCAAACCCGTCACGATCGACCTCCCGATTGTCAATACCGACCGCGTCGTTGGTACCCTTACCGGAGCCGAAATCTCACGCCGTTATGGCGCCGAAGGGCTCCCCGAAGACACCGTAAAGGTAAATCTAACCGGTTCTGCCGGGCAAAGCCTCGGAGCCTTCTGCCCCAAGGGCATGACCTTTACCGTCACCGGTGACACCAACGATTACCTCGGCAAAGGACTCTCCGGCGGCAAGATCATCGTTCGCCCGCCCGCGGAGTCACCCTTTGTTGCGCACGAAAATATCATCACCGGCAACGTCTGCTTCTATGGCGCCACTTCCGGTGAAGCCTACATTGCCGGCATGGCAGGTGAGCGTTTCTGCGTCCGCAACTCCGGAGTGGAAGCCATCATCGAGGGCCTCGGTGACCACGCCCTCGAATACATGACCGGTGGCATGGTGATCAACCTCGGTACCACCGGGCGCAATCTCGGTGCCGGGATGTCCGGTGGCGTCGCCTATGTCTTTGATGAATCCGGCGACTTCGTTAAGAACCGCCTCAATCCCGACATGGTCAATGTCTATCAATTAATCGAGTGCAACGACGATGAAATCGCGATGGTGAAAGCCCGCATTGAAAAACACGTCGCCCTCACCGGTTCCGCTCGCGGACAAGCAATCCTTGCTGATTGGCCCGCCATCGCAGAGAAATTCCTCAAGATTATGCCACAGGACTACGAACGCGTCCTCGAAGCGCAGGCGCGCGCCGAAGAACGCGGACTCAAAGGCGAAGAGGCGATCCTTGCCGCCTTCGAAGAAAACGTCAAAGCAGGTCACTAA
>JBELLU010000050.1:0-3605 GCA_042096455.1 Opitutia bacterium | reverse complement strand
AGGCGAAGAGGCGATCCTTGCCGCCTTCGAAGAAAACGTCAAAGCAGGTCACTAAATAGGAGTTGGAAGACAGGAGTTAGAAGTTAGATTGAATCCATGGATAAACCTGAAAACTCCACAAGCTTCGAAAATCTCCAAATTTGGCAAAAGGCTCATAAGTTTGTTCTTCACATATACGAAATGACAAAAACCTTCCCAGAAAGCGAAAAGTTCGGACTCCGCTCACAACTACGTCGCGCGGCCGTGTCGATACCTGCCAATATTGCGGAAGGTTACGGCAAGCGTAGTTCCGCTGACAAGGCTCGCTTAACGAATGCCTCTATTACCTGCGGCTTGCTAAAGACCTCGGCTACAGCGAGACAGACTCACTCAAAAACCTACTCAACGAAATCGCCAAAATGCTCAACCGCTATATCGGCAAAGTGCTGGCGTCTTCCTGAATCTTTCTTCCAACTTCTAGCTTCTAACTCCTAACTTCTAATTTCTAACTTCTAATAAAATGGGCAAAGCAACAGGCTTCTTAGAATTCGAGCGCAAGACGATCGCCAACCGCGAACCACTTGCACGCATCAATGACTGGAACGAAATCCACGAACCCTTCGATCCCGAGGCCGTGCAAAAACAGGGCGCGCGCTGTATGGATTGCGGCACCCCCTACTGCCACACTGGCATGACCCTCGCCAACATGGCCAGCGGTTGCCCGATCAATAACCTAATTCCCGAGTTCAACGACCTCGTCTACCGCGACAAATGGCACGAAGCCTATCTGCGCCTATCCAAAACCAATAACTTTCCCGAGTTCACCGGTCGCGTTTGCCCGGCTCCCTGTGAGGGCTCCTGTGTTTTGGGTGTCATTGAACCACCCGTTACCATTAAGAATATCGAGTGCTCCATCATCGACAAGGCCTGGGCGGAGGGCTGGGTGACTCCCCAACCCCCTGCCGAACGCACCGGTAAGAAAGTCGCAGTAGTCGGTTCCGGCCCCGCCGGCCTCGCCGCCGCTGACCAGCTCAACAAGGCCGGTCACCTCGTCACCGTTTATGAACGCGCCGACCGACCCGGCGGCCTCCTCATGTATGGCATTCCCAACATGAAACTCGAAAAAGATACCGTCACACGGCGCACCGAACTTATGGAAGCCGAGGGTATCACCATTAAATGCGGAGTCGAAATCGGTAAGGATATCGCTTCCAAAGATCTCCTTAACGAATTTGATGCCGTCATCCTTTGTTGCGGTGCCACCAAGCCCCGCGATCTCCCCATCGAGGGACGCGAGCTCAACAACATCCGCTTTGCGATGGAATTCCTCGGCCCCAATACCAAAGAACTTTGGGACCTTCGCGAAGGCAAGGCTGAGCAATTCTCCGAACTCGCCAAGGGTAAAAACGTCGTCATCATCGGCGGTGGCGATACCGGCACCGACTGCGTAGGCACCTCCCTCCGCCACGGCTGCGCCAGTGTCACCCAGCTTGAGATCATGCCCAAGCCCCCCGCCGAGCGCGCTGACAACAATCCCTGGCCCGAATGGCCCAAGACTTACAAGATGGATTACGGACAGGAAGAAGCCGCCGCCGTTCAGGGCGAGGATCCCCGCCAATACCTCGTCACCTCCAGCAAATTTGAAGGCGACGAAAACGGAAACGTCAAAGCCGTTCACGTCCACAACATCGAGTGGGCCAACGAAGACGGACGCTTCATTCCCAAAAAAGTTGAAGGCAGCGAACGGGTCCTCCCCGCCGACCTCGTCCTCCTCGCGATGGGTTTCCTCGGACCTGAAGCCACCATCGTGGAGGAACTTAAACTCGAACAAGACGCCCGTTCCAACATCAAGGCGGAATACGGCGAATTCCGTACCAGCGTCGACAAAGTCTTCGCCGCCGGCGACGTCCGCCGCGGACAGTCCCTCATCGTTTGGGCCATCAACGAAGGCCGTGCCGTCGCCCGTGAGTGTGACAAATTCCTCATGGGCACCACCAAGCTGCCCTAATCCATCACAACTCCCTATCAAAAAGCCGCAGCCCAACCCTGCGGCTTTTTTGTGCGCTTGCCAACTGCATTCGAGGCGTAGAAGTTTATCCCATGATTAAGCGCCATCCCGACGGCAGTGTAACTTTCGGTAAGATTGAATGGGCAATTCAGTTGCTGATCGTTCTCAACCTGATTGCGTTTGCGGTTGAGACGCTGCCCAACCTCTCCGAGACGTGGCGAAGCGGCCTGCGTGCCTTCGAAGTTTGCAGCGTCTTGATCTTCACGGTGGAATATCTCACCCGGCTCCTTTTAACGCGCCCCTGGCATCGCTATGCCTTCTCGTTTTACGGGGTGATCGATCTCCTTGCGATCCTGCCTTTCTATATTATGGTCGGGTTCGATCTGCGCTCGGCACGGGCTTTCCGGCTCCTGCGTCTCTTTCGCATCTTTAAACTCGGTAAATACAGCGCCGCGATGCAACGCATGAATAAAGCCTTCGTCATCGCCCGGGAGGAAATCATTCTCTTCAGCTCAATTGCCCTGATAGTGCTCTATCTTTCCGCAGTCGGCATCTACTTCTTCGAAAACGAGGCCCAACCCGAGCATTTCTCATCAATCTTTGAGTCCCTCTGGTGGGCGATCTGTACCCTCACAACCGTTGGTTACGGCGATGTCTACGCCGTTACGACAGGCGGGCGGGTCTTTACTGCTCTCATCCTCATTGTCGGCGTCGGCATCATCGCCATCCCGACCGGACTCTTTGCCTCCGCACTCCTGCGGGTTCGTGACGGCGAAAGCAGCGAAACGAAATAGAATCAACCGACCACCCAAGGAAAGCTACCAAATCACCGGAACCCCATAGGCGGGGAACCTCCGATCTTTACTGATGATGGGGCAATTTGCAGCGCAGGCTTCTGCGACGAGGACACGGTCAAGTGGATCGTTGTGATGTGCCTCAAGCGCTACCGCCCGTAAAATGATGGCGCGCGTAAGTGGCAATTCTTCAATCCCGTGTTGCTCCATCGCTTTTTCAATAAAATCCCCGGCATCTACCGGCAGGTGAAGTCGCTTTTTTCGGCACAGGAGCGCAATTTCCCAGGATGTAACGAGCGAGACCTTAAGTTCGCCAAGATTCGCTTGAATGGCCTCTCTTGCTGGCTTCGATAGCTGCTCCGGAGCGGAAGCCAGCCAGACAAAGGCGTGAGTATCGAGCAGTATCATCGCAGGGATTCCGGCCAATCGTCTTCTTCAAGCGGAGCACATGGATCTCCGACATAATGTGCACCCTTCAACTCGGTCAGTGGCTCAAGCTTTGCTTTTCGAGTGGCATGCGGTACCAGATCGGCAACCGGTTTGCCGTTTCGGCACAGCACCACCGATTCGCCTCCCTCCTCAACCGCCTGCACCAGCCGGGAGAGCTGCGTCTTTGCGGCATATATATTTACCTTTTTCATGCCCCAACCATGCGCGTTTTATATGACTTAGTCAAGTCTGGTTATATTAGTGCGACCCAAAAAGAACAACCTCAAGCACACATCCTTTCCTGAATGGCGTTAAACCGCGATTTTTTGAATCTTCCTGTCCCGGCAAAAAAAGATCCGTCACTCCTTTCGGAATGACGGATCATAATACTGGCG
>JBELLU010000049.1:0-12242 GCA_042096455.1 Opitutia bacterium | reverse complement strand
GCCATGGCAATGGGCGAGCGCACTCCCATCGCGGCGCTCAATGCCCCCGCTTCCGGGCGGATCGCGATCGGTGAATGCTTGACCAACCTCGCTGCCGCGAATGTCGGCGCCATCGGAAACATCAAACTTTCCGCGAACTGGATGGTTGCGGCGGGCGAAGGCGGCGAAGATGCCAATCTTTACGACACCGTCAAAGCGGTTGGAATGGAATTGTGCCCCGCGCTCGGCATTTGCATCCCGGTCGGTAAGGATTCCATGTCGATGCGCAGTTCCTGGCAGGACAGCAAGGGCGTTTCCCATAAACAGGTTTCACCGCTCAGCTTGCTCGTCACCGGCTTCTCCCCCGTTCAGGATGTCCGCCTGACCCTCACCCCGGACCTCAAATCGAATACCAGCCATCTGCTCTTGATCGACCTCGGCGGCGGCAAGAACCGACTGGGGGGCAGCGCGTTGGCGCAGGTCTACAATCAACTCGGTGATGCGGTACCCGATCTCAACGACCCTGCCCTCTTCCGACGTTTCTTTGACGCCATTCAAGCCATGATGGCGCAGGATAAATTATTGTCCTATCACGACCGCTCTGACGGTGGTCTGCTCGCAACGGTTACCGAGATGGCTTTTGCCGGACGGAAAGGTTTGAAATTGGCACTCGATTCCCTCGTTCCCTCCGGTGAGCAAAGCGAGTTGCTCGCGCCGCTCTTTGCGGAGGAATTGGGAGCCGTGATCGAAGTTGCGGATGGTGAACTCGCATCGGTTCAATCCATTCTGGAAGCACATGGACTGACGGGCGTAAGCCATCACATCGGGCACAGCACGGAGTCCCAAACCGTTGCCATTCATTTAGCCGACGCCGAAGTTTACTCGAAACCACTGTCTGAGCTCAATCGCGCGTGGTCCGAACTCAGCTACCGCATGCAGGCAAAACGCGACAATCCGGACTGTGCCCAAGAGGCCTTTGATGCCCTTCTCGATACTTCAGATGGTGGTCTCCTCGTAAAACCGTCCTACGATCCCGAGGAAGATCGCGCCGCCCATCTGGCGCAATTCAATATCACAGGTTCCCGGCCACGCATCGCAATCCTGCGCGAACAGGGCACCAACGGCCAAAACGAAATGGCATTCGCCTTTGATCGGGCGGGCTTTGAAGCAGTGGATCTACACATGACCGACTTGCTCAACGGCAACGCGCGTCTGGATCGCTTTGCCGGTCTCGTCGCCTGCGGCGGTTTCTCTTATGGTGATGTGCTGGGGGCAGGCTCCGGCTGGGCAAAGTCGATACGCTACAACGCAAGCCTCAAGGATCAATTTGCGGCCTTCTTTGCACGACCCGATAGTTTCAGCTTGGGGGTTTGTAATGGCTGCCAAATGCTCGCGCAACTCAAGGACATCATTCCCGGCGCGGAGGACTGGCCGCAATTTTCCCGCAATCGCTCGGAGCAATTCGAAGCCCGCTACTCAAACGTCGCGGTCGTCGATTCGCCCAGTCTTTTCCTTTCCGGGATGACGGGTTCCCTCCTCCCGATTCCGGTGGCACACGGTGAAGGGCGTGCGGATTTTTCAAAGACAGGTAACTTTCAAACCTGCCGGAACAAGGATTTGATCGCCATGCGTTACATCGATGGCAGCGGTCAAGCGGCGGAGCACTACCCCGCCAATCCAAATGGTTCGCCCGAGGGGGCGACCGCCTTTACGACACCGGATGGTCTCGTCACGATCATGATGCCCCACCCCGAGCGTTGTTTCCGCTCGGTACAGATGAGCTATTGTCCCGAAGGACAGTTTCCCGGTGAAGCCGGCCCCTGGCTCAAATTGTTCCAAAACGCGCGATCCTTCTTAAAATAATATATAATTTAAGAATAAATCCCGCTTTTTATTTTACCAAATATTTTATAGGGGTTCAAATATGGCTCATGTGAAAATAAATGCCCTAAAATCTATTTTTTTTCGTGCAATTTATATTCGGCTGGTTCACCTTGTAACACTAGGTATAGTGCTCCTTATGTTAATTTCATCAATATCTAGTGTTAATAACCACACAACAAGCTCAATGAAAACAAGTTCCGAAATCGACAATACAAGTAACCAGAAATCTTTAAAAATAGAACACGTCTTCTCCGACTGCGACACCCATCCATACGATACGCTGGATTGGGAAGTAAAAGGCACGGAAATAACGGATGATACAGGAAACTGCATTTTCAAGCAGTCGAATATCGAAGTCCCGAAGGCGTTTTCCGAACTGGCAACCAAAATATTGGCGTCAAAATATTTTTATGGCGATATCGAGTTGGGCGATGACCCGAAGACGGGTGGACGTGAGCACTCCTTCAAGCAAGTGGTCGACCGCGTCGCAAAGACCATCACCCAATGGGGATTGGAGGACGGATATTTCACTGACCCAAAGGAAGCAGCGATCTTTGAAGCAGAGCTTACCTGGTTACTGGTGCATCAATATGGCGCCTTTAATTCGCCCGTATGGTTCAATTTAGGCCTATACCACGCCTACGGGGTCGGAAAGGACTCCTGTAAGGGGAATTATTACTGGGATCAGAAGCACGATGTCGTGATGCGTGCGGACAGCCAATACGAATACCCTCAATGCTCCGCTTGTTTCATTCAGCATGTGGATGACAGCATGGAATCCATCATGGAGCTTGCGCGATCGGAGGCGATGCTCTTTAAGTTCGGCAGTGGTAGCGGTACCGATTTGTCCACGATTCGCTCATCCCGTGAAAAATTGAGCGGCGGCGGGAAACCGAGTGGTCCCTTGAGCTTTTTGTGTGTGTATGATGCCGTCGCGGGGGTGGTTAAAAGTGGCGGCAAAACCCGCCGCGCCGCCAAAATGAACACCCTCCGCGATTGGCATCCAGACATCGAGGAATTCATTGAAGCGAAACAATTGGAAGAACGCAAAGCCTGGGCCTTGATCGAAGAAGGCTTTGATCCTTCCTTTAACGGCGAGGCGTACGGCTCCATCAAGTTCCAGAACGAAAATCTCTCAGTGCGTGCGAGCGATCAATTCATGGAATCGGCGATCGCCGGTGAAAAATTCTGGACGCGCAATGTGACCGACGGAAAACCCTGCGAAGAGAAGGATGCCAGCTACCTGTTGGATAAAATAGCGGAGGGGACATATATCTGCGGTGATCCGGGGATGCAATTTGATGATACCATCAATAAATGGCACACCTGTAAGGGATCGGGTCGCCAGAACTGCACCAACCCTTGCAGCGAATACCTCTTCCTGGACAATTCTGCCTGTAACCTCGCGTCGCTGAACCTCATGAAATTCAGGACCGACGATGGCTTCCACAGTGAACGCTTTGCGGCGGCGGCGCGTATTTTCATCATCGCGCAGGATATCATTGTGGACCGCTCCTCCTACCCCACTGAAGGTATCAGTTACAACTCCCATTGGTTCCGCACCCTCGGCCTCGGTTTTGCAAATCTCGGCGCCTTGTTGATGTCGAATGGTTACGCCTACGCCTCACCGGAAGGGCTTGGCTTGGCGCAAGCCATCACCGCTACCATGACGGGCGTCGCCTACCGCACCTCCGCAGAATTGGCGGGAGTCAAAGGCGCCTTTGCAGGCTATCACGACGCCGCGCATTACGGGGTTCCGAACCCACCCGCTCAGGACAATGTCGATTCGATGCGTGAAGTGATTGAACTACACCGGCAGGCAGTCCGGGAGTTAAAGGATCCCGCACCGCAGGATTTGGTGGCGTTCGCGCAATCGGTTTGGGATGAAGCGATCGCGTTGGGCGAGCGATTCGGCTATCGCAATGCGCAGGTGACGGTGCTCGCTCCCACCGGGACGATTGGTTTCTTGATGGATTGCGACACCACCGGAGTCGAGCCCGCGATTGGGCTGGTGGCATACAAGACCCTCGCCGGGGGCGGCGTCATGACCTTGCCCATTAAATCCATTCCCCTCGCCCTTGAAACACTGGGCTACGAACCTGCGATCATTGATAAAATTTGTGCGCATATCAAAGAATACGGAACGGTTGAATCGGTTCAAGTGGGCAAGCGCACCGTGGAATCCGGCATTCGGGATGAAGACATCGCGGTCTTTGATTCCGCGTTTCGATCGGGCATGGGGAAGCGTTACCTGCCCTATCAGGCACACATCAAAATGATGTCGGCGCTCCAGCCCTTCCTTTCCGGCGCGATTTCCAAGACCGTAAACATGCCGAAGGAAGCCTCCGCCAGTGAAATACGGGAAACCTATGTGAAGGCATGGAAAATGGGGGTGAAAGGCATTGCGATTTATCGCGATGGCTCAAAACGATCCGCCCCGGTTCGCACCCAAAAAAACGACAGCCAAGAGGAACCGGTCGTGCAAGTAACCACCGAACCGTATCGCCGGAAGTTGCCTGATACCCGCTCATCTCTAACCCATAAATTCTCGATTGGAGGCACGGAAGGCTACCTCACGGTTGGGAAATTCGACGACGGCAAACCCGGCGAGGTTTTCATACAAATGGCAAAGGCAGGGTCCACCATCAACGGCCTCATGGACTGCGTTGGAACGCTGGTCTCGCTTTGCCTGCAATACGGGGTGCCGCTCGATACCTTTGTTAAGAAATTCTCGCATGTGCGCTTTGAACCGGAGGGTATGACCAAGAATCCGCATATCCCATTTGCAAAAAGCGTGATCGACTATGTGGCGCGTCTGCTCGGGATGGAATTTATCCCCGGTTACAAGGAGCGGATGTCACCGCTTGCGCAGGATGATGACGCCTTCGAGGACCAACACCCGGGCAGTTCAACCATCCCGACTCAGGAAGTTGCCAAAATCGACCCGGATCAGTTGGAGTTCCTTACCCAGAGCGAAGGGAACTTAACCTGTCCCGAGTGCGGAAGCGGAAAGGTCAAGGTCACCGGCACCTGCGCCTGTTGCCTGAATTGCGGCACCAGCCTCGGCTGTAGCTAGGCTAGTCCTTGCGCGAGGCCTCAACGGAGCGGTATTTCTCCCGTTCCTTGTCAAACTTCTCGCGTTTGCAGTTACAGTGCAGGCAAAGGGGTGAGTTGTAAGCGAGCACCAGGCGTTCGTGAACCTTCAAGGGGCGCTCCTGGCCGATTTCCACCAAACGAAGGGCATCACCGCAATTCGGGAAGATTGCTCCCAAAAAAGCGTATACATGGTCGGTGGTGGATTTCTTGCTCGGCTCTGACACGTTGCAATAAGTTAGGCGGAATATTTGAAATTTCCAGCCCTTACCGAATTATTTTTTCATCCAATTCAGGTTGATCTTGGTGCCTTTGCCCTGCTTCCCGCTTTTTTTGGGCAGGCGGGTCTCGATCCATTGCAGGATATCGCCCCTGCCCTTGCCGGTTTTTGCGGAACAATTAAAAATGCGGTTGGGTTTGAGTTTCCACTCTGCGAGGGCTTTCTCAAATTGGGAGGCGTGGTTGAGCACGGTTGTATTGGAACTGCGGTCAGTCTTGGTGAGTATGAGCGAGAACGGAACCTCACATTCCTGCAGCCACTGCGCAAAATACAAATCCTGCTCCAGCGGTTCCAATTGGGAGTCCACCAAGAGAAAGACCTGCTCAAGGGTCGAGCGCTCCGTCAAGTAGGTGCTCACATCCTGATTGAAATCCAACTGTTTGGCTTTGGAAACTTTCGCATAGCCATAGCCCGGCAAATCCACCAAGTGCCATTGTTGGTTAATGCTGAAAATATTAATGCAGCGTGTTTTGCCGGGCTTGCTGGAAGTGTGGGCGAGCTCCTTGCGCCCCGTGAGCATGTTGATTAGCGAGGATTTCCCGACATTGGAACGACCGACAAACGCAAACTCAGGAAGGCTTGCAGATGGGATGTCATCAAAGTGCGGACAACCAAAGCGGAATTCTGCAGAGTCAATCTTCACGGTCTCAATAATTATTTAATAGTGCGGTGGTTTTTCATCGGCGGGCATAGAGCCCCCCGAAGCGTCCAGTGATTTGATCTTCTCTTCCTGTCGCTGCACCAGCTTGGTCAATTGCTCGACTTTCTGGGCGAGCCGATACTGCTCGGCATCCTGTTCCTCAACGTGCCGTTCAAGGTGCGTGAGCTTTGCTTGCAGTGCAATAATGGGATCTTCCTGTGACATCGCTCAATCCTTTTCCCCGAGCAGATGTTCGGGATTTAGTTTTTGAAGATCCTCCGGAATGAAGATGCCGTCCTTGCGGATCAATTCGCCGTCAAAATAAATTTCCCCACCCCCGTATTCAGGACGTTGAATATGCACCATATCCCAGTGAACCTGCGAGCGGTTGCCGTTGTCGGCCTCTTCATAGGCCTGACCGGGGGTAAAGTGGAATGAGCCCGCGATTTTTTCATCAAAAAGAATATCCCGCATGGGTTCCAAAATGTGGGGATTAAAGGCGATGGCGAATTCACCGATGTAACGGGCGCCGGCATCGGCATCGAGGATCGCGTTGAGGTGTTCGTTGTTGGTGCCCGAAGCGTGTATGATCCTGCCGCGTTCAAACTTCAAATGCACGCGATCAAAGGAAGCACCCTGGTAAACGGTGGGCGCGTTGAAGTGAATCTCACCCTCTACCGAGTCGCGAACGGGGCAGGAAAAGACCTCGCCATCGGGGATGTTGTGCCGACCGCCACAGGCGACCGCCCCGATTTCCTTGATTGAAAAGCGTAAATCGCAACCGGGGCCACTAAGCTTCACCTGATCGGCGGCTTGCATTCGTTTCTCAAGGGCGAGCATGCCCTCGCTCATGCGCGAATAATCCTGCGTGCATACTCGGAAAAAGAATTCCTCAAACGATTCGGTGCTCATGAGCGCTTGTTGCGCCATCGCGGCGGTCGGCCAGCGCAAAATGACCCACTTGGTTTTGTTAACGCGGTGATCCAGAACCGGCTTCATCGCGCGCATCGCTTGCGATAGTTTCTCCGGCGCGACACCGGACATTTCAAAAATGTTATCGGAACCGCGCACCGCGATATAGGCATCCATCGCCTGCATGCGTGCCAGCTCCCATTCCGCCTGCGCTTCGTATTGCCCGTCTTCAATTCCAGCGACCAATTCCCTGCCAATCCGGGCATTCTGCAGTTGCACGTAGGGCACCGCGCCCCGCTCGCGCGCCGCACGGACCAGCGCAACCGTCATCGCCTGCGGAATATCGTATGCATCGATCAAGACCCGTTCCCCTTTTTTCAGGTCAGTGGAAAATCCGGTCAAGAGTTCGGCTAATTTCGTATAGTTGGGTTCCATTGTTCTTAAAGCGTACTATTTTCGCGCCCAGGTCAATCCGTGGGCGTTCATCCCTGTTTCAAATAAACATCATAACGGTTGCGCTGTCCCTCCACGGAATGGCTCGCAGGCGCTCCCTTTAAAAAGGGCGCATGCCGCGGCCGTTTCACCACGACGCGATTTCCTGCCGCTCCCAGTGCCAGCGGCAGTAGTGCCCCCGCGTCGGCATCATCCCCGACGATGGCGTGAAAGACTTGCATCGCTTTCTTTACCTGTGCCGACTTTTTGCGCAAGGGAAACATCGGGTCCAAATAAATAACCGACGCCAAGACATCGCCTTGGCGCGACTCAAGGTAGGCGGCGGCATCTCCGGGTTCCAAAAGCACCATGCGTGCAATCGCCGTAGACACCTGCGGGTCGTTCACGCCTTGCGCTCTTTTTATCCCGTCCTTTAGGAGGGCATGAATGATGGGGTTCCGCTCGAGGAGTGTAACCTCACAACCCAGCGCCGCCAAGACATAGGCATCCATTCCCAAACCCGCAGTGCAATCCAGCACGGTCGGCTTGGGCTGCCCTTTCAGGCCGACCGCTTTCGCGATCATTTCATTGCCCCCACCCTGCGCCAATCGATAGCGCGTGCCGGCGTCACAAAAGTCTGCCTTGATCCATAATGCTTCATCCTCCGGTGCCGCGAGGAGGCCCAGGCCTTCAGGCTTCAATAAAAGTACGCCCGCCCCATCGTTCAGCAGCGCCTGGTAAAAGCGTCGCTCCTCCCGTTTTGAAGTGTCCGCAGCAACCGGAGATTCTACGCGAAACTCCAAGCCCAAATCGTGCGCCAACAAACCACTCTCCTCAATGCGGGTCGGGTCCAGGCAGATCAGGCAAACCGGAGACATGCAAATTTAACGGCCGCGGCGAATCTCTGAACCTTGGAAGCGAATGCGCACACGAAAGACCCGCTTCATGGTATTGTTGATTTTGAAAGTCTTGGGGTCGATACTGTCCGGCAATTCAAGTTTGTTGACATCAACGATGGCGTGGTAACCACGTTCGGAGAAGATATCGATCAGCATCTCCAGAGCTTTCGGCTTAGTGAAAACCGGGTGCTCGGAATTAATAACGGCGGTCCCTGAAATAGCGTGCAGTTTCACGATCGGGATGAAGTCTGAAATAATTACCTCAACCACTTCTTTGAAAAGTTCGGTATCACGTTTCTCATAGGCGTCGAGGCGGTCGACCAAATCCTGCCGGGCATGAAGCGAAAGGGTGCTGGCGACCGGAACGGGCGAGAGGCGGTCAAACGTCGCCTCGTCGAGTTCCAGAGATCCCTGATAGCGCAGTTCGTCAAAAATCCGTTTGCGCACCTCTTCAATCGATCCGTGGGCATTGATGAAGTGGTAAAAGAAAATCTGCCGTAGTTCCTGCAAGGCGTCATAGGTTTTCTCCTTGAAAGTGCGGTAACGATTGTGGGCAGCATCCGCGCTCAAATCCGTAGGCCGTACTTCGACGAGTTCCCCCACGCCGGATTCCTCGACCTCGGCGTTGTGTGCCTGTGCCTGCTCGCCGCGATACAGTTGCCGACGCACACTTTCCTTCTCATCGATGAAGAGCACCACAATGTGGAAATGCGGCTTTTTGAAATAATCGCTGTAGAGCGATTCACGGTATTTCAAATGCAACTCAGAAAGCTTGTGGTGCAGGTGCTTCAAGCATTCCACCTGAACTTTAGTGCGGGGAAATCCATCCACCACTGCCCCGAACTCGAAGTCCGGATCCAGCAAGCGCCTTAAAATAATTTCCGCGACCTCGCGGTCGCCAACCAATTGCCCGGCATCGATGCGCGCCCGTGCTTCCGGACTTTGCAATTCGGAACTCACCACCAGCGGCGGTGCGGTGAGGTCGCGGTAGCGCATGATGAAATCGGTGTTGGTCCCCTTACCTGCACCTGGTGCTCCATTCAGCCAGAATATTTCCTTGGGGAAACGCAGGTTCTCTTCTCCGAATTCTTCAACCAGTTTGTTCCAAACCGAATTGAAGATAATTTGCCCATCCTTAACCTCTAGGTCATGGCTGGAGCTTTCGCTTTTAGGGAGATCAACATTTAATGTATTTTTCATGTGTCAGTGAAATTACTTATAAAATTATGGGGGGTGCAAATCCTAAACGCCACTTTCTTCACTCTTTTTGACGGAACCCTGACGCGGGAAGCAAATCCGCCCCACCGCCGCCTCAAAATCTTCGTGCCCGGAGAGAATATCGATCTCCAAACGCAGATAATAGATGGGAACGGGCGGCTTGACCCCCTCCGCCAAACGAACCGCATCCTTCTCGGTCGTGATGATCATCGATACGCCCTCCAGTTCGGCGACCTCCCTGAAAATGGCTTCTATCTCGTGATCGCTGAAACGGTGATGGTCGAGGAAACGCTTGTTATATTGAATTTGCGCGCCGTGTTTTCGGAGCATGTTTTCGAAGCTTTCCGGGGTGGCAATACCGCTGAAGGCCGCAATAGACGTTCCCTCCAGGGCTTCAAGCGGCAGTTGTTCGTCCGATCCAAAGGCCTGCAAGAACTGCGGCTTGTGCGCGCATTCAATGATTTCGGCTTTCGAATTGTGCTCACGAATCAATTCGAGGAGATTTTCGTCACGCACACCGTCTGATTTCGTGAGGAGGATATAGCTTGCGCGCGATAAATGTTGGATCGGTTCGCGCAAAATCCCCCGTGGAAGGAGGTGCTGATTGCCGAAGGGATTGGTTTTATCGACCAGCAAAAGATTCAGTCGTCCCTTCAGCGGTAAATATTGAAAGCCGTCATCGAGGATGAGGGTGTCGCAACCGAATTCCCGGATCGCATAGGAGCCTGCCTTCACGCGGTTTTTATCGCACAACACCACCACCCCCGGTAAATTCCGCGCCAGCATGTAGGGCTCGTCCCCCGCCACCTCCGAATCCAGAAGCACGCTTTCGCCATCACTGACAATCTTCGGGGGCGTCTCTTCGCCATGGGTGAATTTACGCCACAATTTTCGCGGGAGCCCCTCGTTCTTACTCTTGTAGCCACGGCTCAAAATCGCGACCTTGCGACCGCGGTCACGCAGGGTCCGCGCGAATTTCTCCACCACCGGCGTTTTACCCGTGCCACCCACCGTTAAATTACCCACCACCACTACCAGGCAACCGAGCGGGGTGTTGCGGAGAATCCGATTTTCATACAAATACCAACGCACTTTTACGATTCCGTGAAAAATATGTGAAAGCGCAAAGAGCACCTTCGCCATCGTCTCCGCCGCCCGGCCGTGCCGCCTGCGGTCATAAACCACGTCCACCACAAATTGCGCAAAGGCATTCCCCCAAACCGTTAGGTTTTCGTAAATCTGGCTCAACTTTTCTTTTAGTGCGTTCAAAAGTGCGTTTCTAATCCTATTTGTTTGGATCACAAAGCCAGCGGTTGCCAGTTTGAATTACACCTCTACAGACGATTTTTATCCTGAAAAATGCTTTTTCGCAGCCTGATTGGAGGCTCAAATATCGACCATGCCTTGACAAGCCTCCATTACTATCCCAAGGAACAAGAGGCCTTCAATACTGACTAGATAGAAATTTTTCGCATTTTTAACACTGGCAAATCACCTTAAACTTCCTTTCGGATCACCTACCTTTTCAACGAATCATCGAAATGAAATACCTCATAATTGCTGAGAAACCCTCTGTCGCGACGGATCTTTCCAAGGCCTTGTCCAATGAATTGGGTAAATTCGATAAAAAGGGAAAATCTCGGGATGCACAGTATTTCCTGAACGAGCGCGCGGCGATCACTTCGGCAGTCGGGCACCTCGTGGAGTTGAAAATGCCGACCGGCCCGAATGGTAAAAACCTGCCCTGGAATTTTAATGTCCTGCCCGCGATTCCCAAAAACTTTGAGCTGCAACCGATCGAGCAGACTGCCGCTCGCCTCAAGCATGTGCTCGCGCTTGCCAAAAAGTCCGAGTTTGACGTCATTGTAAATGCCTGTGACGCCGGTCGTGAAGGGGAATTGATCTTCCAATACATCATGGACATTGGAAAAATCAACAAGCCCATAAAGCGACTGTGGATGCAATCCATGACGGCGGGCGCGATTCAGGAAGCATGGGGCAACCTCATCGATGGCGAGAAAATGACGCACCTTGCCGATGCCGCCAAATGCCGCTCAGAATCCGACTGGCTGGTCGGTTTAAATTCCACCCGCGCCCTCACCTGTTTCCGTTCACGCCACGGGGGCTTTAATATCACCGCGGCGGGACGCGTCCAAACCCCCACCCTCGCAATCCTGGCGCGCCGGGAAAAGGAGATCCGGGCTTTCAAACCCGAGGATTATTGGGAAGTCCATGCCGATTTCTCGGTAACAAACGGCTCCTATTCCAGCCGGTGGTTCGACCCGGAATTCAAGAAGGATCCCGCCAAACCGCACGGTCGTGCGGAGCGTATTTGGGATGAGGCTTTCGCAAAGACGATTGAG
The DNA here is from genome assembly GCA_042096455.1 of Opitutia bacterium. Classification (GTDB taxonomy): domain Bacteria; phylum Verrucomicrobiota; class Verrucomicrobiia; order Opitutales; family Coraliomargaritaceae; genus UBA7445. Next base: position 542 of record JBELLU010000049.1, on the reverse strand, counting down.
GCACGCTGCAAAGATAAAACCGGTCAGGTCACCGAAGAAAAGAAACCCGCCAAACAGATCGCGCCCCAGTTATACGATCTCACCACCCTTCAGCGCGAAGCTCCCTTCACCGCCAAGAATACCCTCTCCATCGCGCAATCGCTTTATGAGCGCCACAAGATGATCACCTACCCGCGTACGGATTCGCGCTACTTGCCGGAGGATTATCTCTCGAAAGTCCACGAAACCACCCGCGAATTGGCGGCCTCCAAGCACCCCACCGCGCGATGGGCGGCGAAATCCATTGAAATGGGCCTCATCCAATTCAGTAAGCGCATCTTTAATAACGCCAAGGTATCGGATCACTTTGCCATCATTCCCACCGGGCGCATGGTCAAACTCAGCGAAGTCGAGGCGAAGCTCTACGACATGATTTTAAAGCGTTTTGTCGCAGTCTTCTACCCCCACGCCGAATTCGAAAATACCACCCGGATCACCACCATTGATCACGGTGACGAGCAGGATCAATTCTTGACCCGTGGCAAAACCCTCGTGGTGCCCGG
>JBELLU010000048.1:0-12811 GCA_042096455.1 Opitutia bacterium | reverse complement strand
AGTTACAATTGTCTGGATCGGCATCTTGATAACGGGCTGGGTGATCGCGTCGCGCTTTACTGGGAGGGTGAACCGGGTGACCAGCGGAGCCTTACTTTCCGTGAACTTCATGCGGAGGTGTGTCGTTTCGCCAATGTTCTGAAAAAAATGGGGGTCGAGAAGGGCGACCGCATTGCGGTGTATCTGCCGATGATCCCGGAGTTGGCGATTTCAGTGTTGGCCTGTGCGCGTATCGGGGCGGTGCATTCCGTGATTTTTGGAGGTTTCTCGGCGGATTCGATTCGCGATCGGGTCCTCGACAGTGAGACCCGCATGGTGATTACGGCCGATGGCGGCTATCGCCGGGGCAAGATCCTTGAGCTTAAAAATATCGTGGATGAGGGCGTGGCAAATTGTGACTGCGTGAAGGATGTATTGGTCATTAAGCGCGGGGGGCATCATGCCATCGACTGTAAGATGGTGGCGGGTCGCGATTCGTGGTATGCGGATGTCGTGAGCGGCGTTGATGCTGACTGTCCTGCCGAGCCCATGGATGCCGAGGATTTGCTCTTTTTACTTTATACCAGCGGGACGACCGGCAAGCCCAAGGGCATCATGCACACCACTGCAGGGTATCAGGTCTTCACTTACCTGACTTCAAAATACGTTTTTGATCTGAAGCCGGACGACATTTATTGGTGTACCGCCGACGTGGGCTGGATTACCGGTCACAGTTACATTGTTTACGGCATCCTCCAAAACGGAGTGACACAGGTCATGTATGAGGGCGCACCCGATTTTCCCGACCAGGGTCGTTTCTGGGAGATCATTGAGCGCTACAAGGTCACGACTTTTTACACCGCGCCGACCGCGATCCGCGCCTTTATGAAATGGGGCGACAACTGGCTGGCGCATAAGGATTTGAGTTCCTTGCGTCTGCTGGGGACGGTCGGTGAACCGATCAATCCGGAAGCGTGGATGTGGTATCATGAAAAAGTGGGTGCCGAACGTTGTCCGATTGTGGACACCTGGTGGCAAACGGAAACGGGAGGACACATGCTTACGCCCATGCCCGGTGCGACCGCCACCAAACCCGGTTGTGCGACCGTTCCGTTCTTTGGGATTGAACCGGACATCCTCACGGACGAGGGGGAGTCGGTGGAAGCGGGGATTCTTGCGATCAAGAAACCATGGCCCGGAATGTTGCGGGGGATTTATGGCGACCCGCAGCGCTTCAAGGACACCTACTGGTGTAAATGGGGCGGGCAGTATTATTTCCCCGGTGATGGCGCCCGCCGCGACGAGGATGGTTATTACTGGATTCTGGGTCGGGTCGATGACGTGGTGAATGTTTCCGGTCACCGGATTGGCACGGCGGAACTGGAAAGCGTATTTGTCGAGCACAAGGATGTAGCCGAGTCTGCGGTCATTGGTATTCCGCATGAAATAAAAGGGCAGGGCCTGATTGCCTTTGTGACGGTGATCGATGGCCGTGCGCACGATGACCATTTGCGCAAGGAATTGGTGGAGATGATCGACAAGAGCATTGGCAAATTTGCCCGCCCCGAGCGCATCGTCTTTTCGCATGATCTTCCCAAGACCCGCTCCGGTAAAATAATGCGCCGTCTTCTGCGCGATGTCGCGGAGGGCCGCGAACTTGGAAATACGACGACCCTTGCAGATCCCGGGGTGGTCGAGAATCTCCAAGTTCAATTCGACAGTTAAAGACATTTACCTGCGACGATCCTGAAAGTCGCAGTGATCCAACCCCGCAATACAAACCATCGTCTGTTATACCTCATGAATGATCAAAACCCCAAATCCCACTGGCGCGCGAGTCTGCGACTCACCGGCATACTTTTAGTGTTCTGGTTTATCCTGGGCTACGTCGCGCCGATTCTTTGTCGTGACTGGCTGGACGCGAATTTCCCCGCGGTCGGTACCGCTCCCTTTGGTTTCTGGGTGGCACAGCAGGGTTCGATCATCGGTTTTGTTGTGATTCTCGCAATTTACGCGATTTGCATGAACCGCAACGATAAAAAACACGGATATACCGAGGAGGACTAAACAATGGAAATAGCACAAAGCACTCTGAATCTAATTTTTATCGGCGCCTCGTTCGCGGTTTATATTGTGATCGCAGCGCGTTCGCGGGCGGCTTCGACCAAGGAATATTACGTGGCGGGTGGCGGGGTCTCGCCGTTGGCGAACGGAATGGCGACCGCGGCGGACTGGATGTCGGCGGCGACCTTTATTTCCATGGCGGGAGCGGTTGCGATTAGCGGCTACGATGCCTCCCGTTTCCTGATGGGCTGGACCGGCGGTTTTGTTTTGTTGACGATGCTGATGGTTCCGTTCCTGCGTAAATTCAACAAGGCGACGGTGCCGGACTTTATCGGAGATCGCTATTATTCACGTACGGCGCGTGCGGTCGCGGTGGTGTGTGCGATCTTTATTTGCATGACCTATATCATGGGCCAAATGCGTGGCGTCGGGGTCGTTTTCTCCCAACTCTTCGGTATCAGCATTCCATCCGGTGTCATCAGCGGGGCCGTCATTGTTTTTGTCTATGCCGGACTCGGTGGCATGAAAGGCATCACTTACACGCAAGTCGCACAGTATTCCGTAATGGCGTTTTCCTACACCATTCCCGCAGTTTTCATTGCGATGGCCTTGACTGGCAATGTCGTGCCGCAGCTCGGACTGATCGGGAATTACACCGCAGATGGCACCGCGGTTCCATTTCTGGCGAAGTTGAACGCCATCAATACAGAACTTGGCTTTGCGGAATACACCTCCGGCAAACTCTCAACCATTAATATGTTTTGCATCACGGCGGCTTTGATGTGCGGCACGGCGGGATTGCCGCATGTGATCGTCCGCTTCTTTACGGTTAAAGACGTCAAGGCGGTGCGAAAGTCCGCTTGCTGGACCTTGGGTTTTATCGCGGTGATCTATTTGACCGCGCCCACCATTGGAGCGTTTTCCCGCGTAAACCTCATCGAGAAACTGCACCAAACAACGTACACCGAGGCACCGTATTGGTTTAAGGAATTTGAACAAACCGGACAAATGGCTTGGGTGGATAAGAATAATGACGGGCGCATTCAATACTTTGGGCCCGGTAAATCCGAGGCGGGCACCTTCAGCGTTTTTCAGGGGAAAGCTCCCGAATACCCCTTATACGATGCCCCGGAAGAGCAGCGCATTGGTGTGCACGGGCAACGCCTCCTTGCCAACAAGGCGGATCTTTCCAATCCCAACGAGCTATACTTCGGCAATGACATCATGGTGATGGCGAATCCCTACATGGCGGGGCTGCCACCCTGGGTGATCGCGCTATTGATGGCGGGTTGTATCGCGGCGGCACTGTCTACCGCAGCAGGTCTTCTCTTGGTGTTATCCACTTCCATTTCGCACGACTTGATGAAAAAAATCATCAAACCGGATCTTACCGATAAGGAGGAAGTCAATTTTGCGCGCTTCGCTTCCTTTGCGGCATTGGTCGTGGCCGCCTACTTCGGCGTAAACCCGCCTTCGGCATTTATTGCAAAAACCGTCGCCTTTGCATTCGGCCTGGCGGCCTCTTCATTCTTCCCGACGCTGCTGATGGGTATTTTCTCATCACGTGTCAATCGAGCCGGCGGAATTGCCGGTATGATTTGCGGTATTGCATTCACGAGTAGTTATATCGTGTATTTCCAGTTCCTCGGAGGAACGAAAGATCAACTCTTCTTTGGGATCACGCCCGAGGGCATTGGATTCGTCGGAATGTTGATCAATTTCATTGTCGCCTTTGCGGTCAGTAACATGACTAAACCGCCGCCCGATTATATCACTGAAATGGTTTCGAATATTCGCACGCCCAGTGGGGTTCGCAAGGCACCGCCCGCAGACTTTGAAATCTAGCGACGGCCTCAGTTTTGATCCAGCAGGCGTTTGAAGTTCTCCCCTAGGAGCGCTTCAAGCGTCTCCGGATCGAGCTGGGTCTGCACTTTGATGTAGCGGAGGTATTGGGAGAAATTTGCGCGGCTTTGTTCACGGGGAAAGATACGCAGGGGGTAATCGCTCCCGAATAATATTTTGTCCGGCCCGGCAAGACGGAGGGCTTGCTGGAACACCGAAGCGGGGTGAAGGAGGGGACTCGCCGAGCAGTCGAAGTAAACATTGCCCGGAATTTCGGGTGTGACCTCGCCCTCCTCGGGTAGCAGGAGATCGCCGCCCCAGTGGGCGAGAATGATCGTTGCGTTTGGGGCGCTGGTTGCAAGGGCGAGGACTGCGTCGTGTGGCGTGGCGACCGCATCGGGATGTTGTCGCCCCTTGGTGCCGGTAACGTGCAGATTGATGGGCCAGTTGTGCAGGGCGCACCATTTCGTCATTTCATGCCAGTCCGCACTGTCGGCATTAAAGCCCTGCACCCCCTGATGCAATTCACCGACGCCCCGGAGTCCCAGTTCAGCAGCCGCTTCAAGTTGCGCGGTGACATTTGCCTGTGGTTGGATAGCGGCAAAACCGATGAAGCGATCCGGGGCGGTTTTTACCCAATCTGCAATGACGGTGTTGTGCCAGCGGCAGTTGGCCTCATTTTCCCAATACCAACCCAATAGGATCGCCTGATCCACGCCCGCGGCATCCATGTCTGAAAGCATGCGTTCCGGGGTCGCCCAATCTTGAATGGAGGGCCGCTCGCCCGGTGCCACCAGTTTCGCCCAGTGCGGTTCATTGTGCTTTGTTGCCCACGCGATCGGATCCGCGCTCAGTTCGGGCGGGTAGGCATGCGTGTGGCAATCAATGATGACAGGGGGCATGACGCAATAGGATGCCGCTCCCACCGAGACGGGCAATCGCAATTTCAACTAGAGCCGCACCGCGATTCCCACATCTGCGAGGGACTGCTTGGCTTCTGCAATCGTGTAGGTTCCGAAATGGAAAATTGAAGCTGCCAGAACCGCGTTGGCATGACCTTCAGTAAAAGCCTCCTTCAAGTGATCGAGCGTTCCGGCACCGCCCGAAGCAATAACCGGAATCGTTACGGCCGCGCTCACCGCCCGCGTCAGGGCGAGGTCGTAACCGTCCTTCGTTCCGTCGGCATCCATGCTCGTGAGCAGGATTTCCCCCGCGCCGAGTTCGGTTACACGTTTCGCCCATTCGACCGCGTCGATTCCGGTGGGGTTGCGCCCGCCGTGGGTGTAAACTTCCCATTTCCCCGGCGCGGTTTGTTTCGCATCAATCGCAACGACAATGCATTGATTACCGAATTTTGCGGCGGCTTCGGCGACGAGCGAAGGATCTTTGAGAGCGGCGGTGTTCAAGCTCACTTTGTCCGCGCCGGCATTCAGCATCGACCGGATGTCCTCTACGGTTCGAATTCCACCGCCCACCGTGAGCGGCATAAAACATTCCGAGGCGGTGCGCTCCACGACATCGTGCATAATGGCGCGTTCGTCGCTGGACGCGGTGATGTCGAGAAAGACCAATTCATCCGCGCCCTGCGTTTCGTATGCCTTGGCTTGTTCCACCGGATCACCGGCGTCGATCAAATTGACAAAGTTCACGCCCTTCACCACACGTCCACCGTGCACATCCAAACAGGGAATGATTCGGTTGGAGAGCATAGGGTTGGGTTGGCAGGGGTCGTTCGCGGAGGATTATTCGTCCGCGAAGCTGATGTCGGGCTCAAAGGAGAGGGCGAGGCGGTATTGTACCCCCGGGCGCATGACGAGTTTGTGGTCGCGCTTCAGGATTTGCAGGTAGTGCATATTGCCGTAGTGGGTGCGGTATTTTGGATCGTTGGTGACGGTTTCCAATGGTTTCCACTCCGCTTGAAAGTCGTCTTTCAAAACATTGGCGCGCTGCCCCTCGGCGCCAAGCGAAAAGGCTGTCCCGACGCGGTGGCTGCTGTGGGGGGCACTGATTGCGAGAATATAGCGCATGCGGTCGAGGGTGATCTGCTGCTTTACGCTGAAGCAATACTCGCAGCTGATCTTGCCCTTGAGGAAGGTCCAGGTGACTTTACAGCTACCGAGCCCGTTCACAAAGGTTTCGTCGGTAGTGATAAGTTCGGGCTGGTCGTATTTGAAAACGAGGGCGTTGCGGAGACCGATGCTGGTGGTGCAGTTTTTCCCGTAGAAGGATGGGACGATAACTTTGTCGCCGAAGGTTAATTCGGGGGTCATGATCGGCAAATAGGTCTCGGAGGGCCAATCAAAGATGCCGGGCGAGTGGGGGAAGGCGAGGGAGGCGGAGCTATTGCGCGCCTCGGATATATTGCCGACCAAGGGTAATTGGAAGGCGAGTCCGCTCTCGGGATCCTGATAAAGGAAGAGGCCTTGTTCTTTGCGGTGTGATTTGTCGAAATTCACAAAGCGGGCAACCTTGCGGGAAGGCACCGGACTGGACGGGGAGGCATCGCCTCCGATTGCGCGGGCGAGGCGTGCCCACTGGCACAGATAACGCGCCGCATCAAAATTCGCCATGCGGGTGGTGTGGTAATGGACCGTGTCGCGTTCGCCGTCACGAATCACAAGGTCCCCGTTTTCCTGATCGAGATAGGTCGCGAAGAAATTAACAAAAAGGCGACGGGCGGTATCGAGATACAGGTCGCGCTGGTTTGCGGTAATCCAATCATCACGCAAGGCCTGCAGGATGAGGCTGATGCAATGCATTTGACCATAGGCACCAATGGAGCGGCCATACGCCCAGCCCGCGCCATCCTGACGTACGATATCGGGCAGGAGTTTGAGATATTTTTCGCTGTGGCTTCTCAGGGTGGGAAGCTTGCGATCGCGCAGGTTGATGTTGGCGTGTAATTGCAGGGCCTGCCGGATGAAAACGAAGGACATGACGCCGTAGATATCAAAGGCGCCCCCGATGCTACCGGTGATACCGGCGGCATCGTCCATATAGCCCGCACTGGAATTGCTTTCAATGCGCTCGGTGAAGCGATCGATGAGTTGCCCGGTTTCGTCTTTTTTGGAGAGCCCGAGGCTGAAACGTGTTACTGCCTTGGCAATGTTGAAGCTTTGGAAGTGGTTGTCGAAGTCGCTGCGCTCCAATAGCTGGCGGTCCAACTGCTCACGCGTCGGATCCATGAGTCGTTCCCAGACGGCGTTGCGCTCCTTGGAAGGGCCAAAGGAAAGGAGGCCGAGTGCGGCGTATGCCAAGCCGTTTTCCATCGATTCTTCGGTGAATGCCTGGGCGGTGACGCAACGCGCGACCAAGTCGACGAGGTCGGTGCCATCGAGGCTGGTCTCGTTGGTAGCCCGGTAGTATTCGCCGATCGCGAGGGCGGCATGACCCGGTTCATCGAGGCGGCTTGCTTCACCTGCAACAGGGGTAACAGTGCCCTGTTCGCTAATCGATTGTAAATTGTGACCCAGAATTGAGCGGGCCATATCAAGGCATTGGTCGGCAAAATTTTCCATATATCTACGGCAGCTTTCAGCGGCTACGAACGAGTAGAATTGGATTTCGGCGCTTGTTTTGTCAACTGGAATCAAATCTATTTTGTAAAACATTGAAAGTGAGCTTGAAAGGCATCTTTTAGGGTCGGGTAGAAGCACCCGAATCCGCGCTTTTTAATTGTTAAACTATCTGAGATGCGGACTAGACAAACCGTTTTCTTGAGGCATCATGAGTGCCTCTATGAAAATCTACATGAATGACGGATTGGTGGACCGCAAGGATGCCAAGGTATCGGTTTTTGACCACGGTCTGCTCTACGGTGATGGCATCTTTGAGGGGATCCGCCTTTATGACGGTTGTATTTTTAAACTGGATGCGCACCTCGAACGCCTGGAATACTCGGCAAAGGCCATCATGTTGCCCTTGCCCTGGAGCCGCGAGGAACTTGCCGCAGCGGTTTGCGAAACCTGCCGTGCCAACGGTTTAAAGGATGGCTATATTCGCTTGGTGGTCACCCGGGGTGAGGGTAGTTTGGGGCTTTCGATCAAGAATTGCGACCAGCCGCAACTCATTGTCATTGCGGATTCAATTCAGCTTTACCCGGAGGAATATTACCAAAACGGCCTGAAGATCATCACGGTTCCGACCCGGCGTTGCAATCCCGCCGCACTGCCGCCCGCCGTCAAGTCCTTGAATTATCTCAATAACATCCTGGCGAAAATTGAGGCGCAGCATCTTGGCTATCATGAGGCGATCATGCTAAATGATCAGGGTTACGTCGCGGAATGTACCGGAGATAATGTTTTTGTGATCCACAAAGGCAAATTGACGACCCCCGCCGCCAGCGCGGGTGCCTTGAAGGGGATCACCCGCGACACCGCGCTTGAACTCGCCGACAAGCTTGGGATTGAATGGCAGGAGGCGAATTTGACGCGTTACGACATCTGGGTGGCGGATGAACTCTTCCTGACCGGGACCGCGGCTGAAATTATCCCGATTGTGGAAGTCGATGCCCGTCCTATTGGAGACGGAAAACCAGGGCCCATCACGGGGCAATTTCTGGATGCCTTCCACCAAGTGGTCACCAAAGATGGCACGCAGCTCTAGCTAAATAGCCGGAAGGGCATGCTGTGGCACAAGATTGGCACAGTTGATGCAAAAATGTTTGGTAGGAATAATAACTTTGCCGCCAAAAGGTGGCAAATTTCTCTTTAATTTTTGCCATATTCAAAATTTTGATCAAACTCTAAGACATGGGTGATGTTTTAAAATGCAAATTCTGCGATGAGGTTGCCACCGTTCACTTGACGCAGATTATCAACAACAAGATCCACAAGGTGGACCTGTGTGAGACCTGCGCCCAGCAAAAGGGTGTTTCTGACCCGGAGGGTTTCTCCTTGGCGGAGATGTTGATGCAGTCAAATGCCGCGATGGGCAGCGATGAACAACAACTCCAATGCCCGGCATGCGGTTGTCGCACGAGCGACTTTCGCCGAACCGGACGCATGGGTTGCGCGGAGTGCTATATCGCTTTTGAGCCCAGTCTAGAGCCGATTCTGGAGGATATGCACTCGGGATTGAAGCATACCGGCAAAGTTCCCTCGCACGCCTTAAATCTGCAAAGTTACCACACCCGCCTGCACAATTTAAAGTCCGCGCTGGTCCGCGCCATTGAAGACGAGGCCTACGAGGAAGCCGCAAAATACCGCGACGAAATCCACGCCCTGGAAACTCAGGCGAGCGAACCGACTTAAAGCAAGCTAAGCATGATTGAATCCATTATAGATGGCAAAAAAGCCGAGCTCACCCAGAGCTCCAAGCGCACCGCGCCAGTCGTGCTCAGCACCCGCATTCGGCTCGCGCGTAACCTGACCGGCAGCCCCTTTCCTCATCGTGCCAATCTGTCGCAGCGCCGGGACGTTTTGACCGATTGTGTCTCACAAATCCAACGCCTTGAATCGATGGAATCAGGCACTTTTTTGGAAATTGAACAACTTTCTGAGCTCGAGAAACAGGTTTTATTGGAACGCCACTTGATCAGCAGCGAGTTGATCGAGAGCAGCAAGGGTTGCGGCGTCTATATCAATTCAGAGCAAACCTGTTCCGTCATGATCAATGAAGAGGACCATTTGCGGATCCAGTTTCTCAAAACCGGGTTTAATCTCAAGTCCTTGTGGAAGCGCATCAATTCATTTGATGATGCCATCGATAAATACCTGAATTTGGCATTTTCTGAGGAATTGGGTTATTTGACCGCATGCCCGACGAATCTGGGAACGGGGATGCGGGCTTCGGTGATGATGCACTTGCCCGGACTGGTCTTGTCTGAGAACATGGAGAAAGTAACCCGCGCGGTTGGTCAGCTTGGCATTGTGGTTCGGGGTCATTTCGGCGAAGGCTCTGATGCATCCGGTCATATTTTCCAGATTTCAAACCAACAGACCCTTGGCGAGTCGGAGTCTGAAATTATCGAGCGTTTGGGCAATGTCCTGAAAAGCATTATCGATCAGGAGTTGAACGCGCGTTTCAAATATCTGGAGGACATGCCCGAAATGCTCAGGGATCAAATTGGCCGCGCCTATGGAGTGCTGCAAAATGCGTACGTCCTCACCTCAAACGAAGCGATGCACCTCCTTTCGCTGCTGCGTTTGGCGGTCGATTTCAATTTTCTCCCAGAATCGCGCCGTGCCGAAGTGGACCGGTGCTTCATCGAGTGCCAGCCGGGGCACATCCAATATGATGTTAAATCTGACATTGCTCCGGAGTTGCGCGACACCGCCCGCGCTGCTAAGCTGCGCTCGGTTTTCTCAAAACTTCCGCCCCTGTCCTTTGACAGCCTCGAAGATCACGAATAAGCTAATAACATTATGGAACCACTAAACAATTTTACTCCACGTGCTCAACAGGTACTCGCGCTTTCCCGCAAGGAGGCAGACCGTTTCCACCATAATTACATCGGCACCGAGCACCTCCTCCTGGGTCTCATCAATCTCGGTCAGGGAGTAGCGGTCAATGTCTTGCAAAAGATGGGCCTCGATTTGCAAACGGTTCGCACTGCGGTTGAAAAACAGGTGGGCACCGGGCCGGAAAGCAAACCCTCCGGAAATATTCCCTACACCCCACGCGTGAAGAAGGTGTTGGCGCTCGCTCGCAAGGAAGCAAAGGGTCTCAATCATTCTTACATTGGAACGGAGCACCTGCTCTTGGGGTTGCTGCGCGAAGGGGAGGGAGTTGCCGCCCGGGTGCTCAAATCCCTCGACGTGGATATTGAACGTTGCCGCAACGAGATTTTATCGGAATTAGACCCGAATTTCACCGGTGAACCCGAGGAAACCGCGGGCGGCGGCTCGGCGGTTCCAACCGAAGAACGCAAGGATTCCAAGACCCCGGCGCTCAAGGCCTTCGGTCGTGATTTGACCGAGTTGGCGCAGGGCGGGGAGATGGATCCCGTGGTCGGCCGCAAAGACGAGATTCGTCGCGTCATTCAAATTCTCTGCCGCCGCACCAAGAACAATCCGGTGCTCATCGGTGAGGCAGGGGTTGGCAAGACCGCTATTGTTGAAGGCTTGGCGCAGGAAATCGCATCCGGCGCGGTACCGGAAATCCTACAGGACAAACGTGTGATCACCCTCGATTTGGCCTTGATGGTCGCAGGTACAAAATATCGCGGACAATTTGAAGAACGTATCAAGGCAGTGATGGATGAAATCCGCCGTGCCAAAAACGTCATCATATTCATTGATGAGCTCCACACCATTGTGGGTGCGGGTGCCGCAGAGGGCGCGATGGATGCTTCCAATATCTTTAAACCTGCCTTGAGTCGGGGCGAGTTGCAGTGCATCGGCGCCACCACGCTGGGCGAATACCGCAAATATATCGAGAAGGACAGTGCACTTGATCGCCGTTTTCAATCGGTGAAGGTGGATGCTCCCTCGGTGGATGATACCATCTTGATCCTGAAGGGTATTCGCAGCAAATACGAGGAACACCACAAATGTAATTTCACGGACGAGGCGCTCGTAGCGGCGGCACGGCTTTCGGAACGTTACATCACCTCCCGTTTTCTGCCGGACAAAGCGATTGATGTCATCGATGAGGCGGGCGCGCGGGCGCGGATTGAATCTTTGAAACGTCCCCCGGAAATTGAGGCGATGAATGAAAAGATTGAATCGGTCTGCGAAGAGAAGGAAAACGCGATCGGCAAACAACAATTTGAAGAGGCCGCGAAGTTCCGCGACGAGGAAAAGAAATTGCGCCAGGAACAGAGCGACGCCATTGAGGCGTGGAAACAGTCGCGCGAGGAGAATCGCCTCACGGTCGGCGCGGATGAACTGCTCCATGTCATTGCGGCATGGACCGGGATTCCGCTCTCACGCATGGAGCAGGAGGAAAGCAAGAAGCTGCTTGAACTGGAAGCGAAATTGCAGAGTGAGGTGATCGGTCAGGGACGCGCCACCGAAGTGATCGCGCGTGCCTTGCGTCGTTCCCGCGCGGATCTCAAGGATCCCAAGCGACCGATCGGTTCCTTTATGTTCCTTGGACCCACAGGGGTGGGTAAAACACTCCTGGCGAAGGTCTTGGCGGAGGAAATGTTCGGCGAGAAGGATGCCATCATACAAATTGATATGTCGGAATATATGGAGAAATTTGCGGTCTCCAGACTGGTGGGTTCGCCTCCTGGATATGTCGGCTACGAAGAGGGCGGGCAATTGACCGAAGCGGTGCGGCGCAAGCCCTACAGCGTGGTGTTATTCGACGAAATTGAGAAAGCTCACCCCGATGTTGTGCAATTACTACTTCAGGTCCTCGAAGAGGGTCGTTTGACCGATAGTCTCGGTCGCAAGGTCGATTTCCGCAACACCATCCTCATTATGACCTCAAACGTGGGGGCGGAGATTCTCCAGCGCAACACCTCGATGGGCTTTGGAATCGAGCGTAGTGCCGAAAATGAGTATGACAAGATTCGGGAAAAAATTATGGATGAGACCAAACGGGTCTTTAAGCCTGAATTCCTCAATCGCCTCAATGAACTGGTGATCTTCAAATCGCTGGGTCGTGAGGATATGGAATCGATCGTAACGCTCGAATTGCGCAATCTCGCGCAACGCCTCAAGGAACGCGAACTCAACTTCGAGTTCGAGGATTCTGCCAAAGCATTCCTCATCGAGAAGGGCTACGACGAGAAGTATGGGGCACGTCCGCTGCGACGCGCGGTCGAACGTTACCTAGAGGATTCTCTGGCGGAGGCTATTTTGAATGGCGACATCAAACCGGGCGAAGTCATCACGGTAGCGGCGAATGAGGCGAATGAAGGTCTGGTCTTCACGCAGGGTCACGCCGTCGGGTAGGCCGCAGCCAGAAGCCGTCTAATTCTTATACCACTTCTAAAAATTCCTGATCCTATGGTGCAGCCGCTTTGAGTCTCCTC
>JBELLU010000047.1:0-13059 GCA_042096455.1 Opitutia bacterium | reverse complement strand
TCGAACTTCCAATGTCCAACCAGCAACAAGGAACTACCTTCCCACCTCTTTTAACCCTCCAGCTCCGCAAGTGCTTCCTGAATGTCCTCGAGGGGGTAGGTCCAGATTTCTGAAAGGGTGGGGTGATACCAATGGACCTTGAGGAGGTCGTGAACTGTGGCTTTTAGGGTGACGGCGACGGCGAGGGCGTGGATGAGTTCACCGGCGTCCTTGCCGACGCATTCCGCGCCGAGGACGGTGCCGTCGCGCCCGGCGTAAACTTTGACGTAGCCGTATTTGGCTTCCATGAGGATGGATTTGCCGTGGTCGTCGAAGGGATAGTCCGCCGCGAGGAAGTCGATGCGGCGTTCCTTGAGTTGTGTTTCGCTGAGTCCGACGGTGGCGATTTGTGGGTCGGTAAAGACGACGGTGACGAGGTGGTCGTAGTCGAGGGGTTCGGCGGGTCGGGCGGTGGCATGGCGGGCGGCGCATTCGCCCTGCAGGATGGCGGTGTGGACAATTTCGTGGGGGCCGGCGACGTCGCCACAGGCATAGACGCGGGGGTTGGATGTGCGTTGAAAGGGGTCGCAGGCGATGTGACCGGAGGGGAGGGTCTCGATAGCGGCGGCGGGGAGGTTTAGGGGATCGGTGTTGGGGCGGCGACCGAGGGCGCTGAGGCAATGGGCGGCCTGCACGGTTTGGGTGGTACCGGCGTGGGTAAAGCGGAGGGTGAAGCCGTCGGTGGTTGGCTTGATTTCCTGAATGGCGGTATCGGTGTAAACTTGAATGCCGCCATCGGTGAAGGCTTGTTTGAGGGTATCGGCGGCGGCGGGCGGGAAGTTTTTAAGGAGGCGGGGGCTGCGCTGGATGAGGGTGACTTGGGTGCCGATGCGGTTGAGGAATTGCGCGAGTTCGCATGCCACGATTCCGCCGCCCAATACGAGGATGGATTCGGGGACCGAGTCGAGGGCTAGTACTGTTTCGCTGGTCCAGATCTCGGGCGAATCGAGTCCGGGGATGGCGGGCGTGGCTACGGTTGAGCCGGTCGCGATCATGATATGATCGGCAGTGAGACGGGTGCCGTCTTCCAGTTGAATGGTTTGGGGGTCTATAAAGGAAGCGGTTTGCCGGAAGAGGGTGAAGCGGTCGCTTTGAAGCTGGCCCTGCCGGTATTCTGCAAATTCGCGGATGAGGTTTTGTTTGCGAGCCTGGAGGGCTTTGGCGTTTACCCCGGCGGAAGGGATCTCGAGGCCAAAGGCATTGCCGGCTTGGGCGAGATGCAGGACTTCGGCGGCGTAGAGGAGGGTCTTGGATGGCATACAGCCGTGGAGGATGCAGAGGCCTCCCAGTTCGGGGGCGGCATCAACAATGGCGACGCGCTCGCAGGTTTCGCGGGCGGTGCGGGCGGCGGCGTAGCCACCGCTCCCGCCGCCGATAACGAGGTAATCGAAGTGCTGGGTCTCGGTGGCGGGCATGGCTTAGATTTCTTTTTCGTTTTGTTCTCCGGTAAAGAAGGGGACGCGGCGCTCGCTTGCGGGGCTAACCAGCTGCGGGGGCTCGATATCCACTTGGTCGACTTGTTTGTGTTCGATGTCGGCGTGCCGCAAAGCGCATAAAAAGACGATCCAGAAACTGAGGGTTACAGTGGGTGACATGAAGGGATTGTCGATCGCCGCCATGAATAAAATCGCGAGTGAGGCGAGGAGCAAATAGTTGCAAAAGCTGCTTTCAAATTTTCGGCGCAGATAGCGCAGGCTGAGCACCAGCATGAAGATGAAGAGGGTGAGACAGCCGAAGAGCCCGAATTCGCTGAGGTATTGAAGGATGTCGGATTGGGCGCTCAGGTTTAAGCTATTGAGGAGCGCATCATGATTGAAGAAGGGTGCCGCATGGGTAAAACTTTCGAAGCCCCAGCCGAAGAGTGGGCGCTCGAGAAAGAGGTTAAGGGCGGACTCACGGAGGAGGGATATATGGTGGATTTCGGGGATCGGCTCAAAGAGGCGGAAGATTCCAACCGCAAAAAGGAGGCAACTGCCAAGGGTGGCGAGCAGGGTGATGCTGTTGTGGTTCCGGTCGCCGCCAACGCGAATAAATTCGATCGCGAGGAGGAGGAGCATGAGGGAAAGGAAGAGCAGCAGGATGGCGCCGGGACCACTGGCATCGATAAAAACACCGGTGAAGCCGAGGATGACCGCACCCGCTAGAAACCAGGGGCCGTTCGTGCGGAGGAAATCTTTATCGGGGTCATTGCGAACGTTTTTCATGGCAAAAGCGGCGCAGACACCACACCAGAGGCAGGCAAAGGCGGCCCAGTGCCCGTCGTATGGGAAGTATGCGAAAAAGTCGGATTGGCCGGTGCCGTTACTGAAGGGCGGCTTGACGATTTTGAGACCCTTGAGCAGGAGACCAAATACGGCGGAGGTTGCCGCGAGGAAGCAGAGCTTCGAGAGGAGGCGATGGAAAAAGATCAGTGATTTTGGGATGATGAAGAGGTTTAGGGTAACGACAAAAATAGAGATGAACCCGAACAGTGTAATGGTGGTGGTAAGTTTACCGGGAATGGTATTTACGGGAAGCCAAGCGCTTTGTTCAGAGAGAATGCGGAAGACTTGTTTTTTGAATTGAAAGGTTTCGGTTGCCGGAAAAATCAGTCCAACGATATACTGAAGGGCGATCAAAGTGGCGGGCAGCATGAGGAGCCCGTATCGAAGCCAGAGACGGTCGATTTTAAAGGGGTGGACGATTTCATGTAGCTTGACGTTGGCGATGCTGAGGGGGGCAAAAATAAGAACGACGCCAATGGTCCAGAGGCTGCGTGGGTCCGCCGCGATCACGGATACGGTATACATCACGAGAATTGTGAAATAAAGTGCTAGCTCCGCCGAGGTAAAGCTGTCGCGGACAAGGATCTCGCGATCGGTGAGTGGTCTTGTTTCTTGCGACACGGTTTTGGTGTGTGGTTTACGTTTCGGAACAGATCGCACGAGCGATGGACTGCGCGACTTCGTTGTTGGTCATTTGACGGACAAGGGCGAGTGAAAAAGCAAGGGCATTGCCTGCGCCGCGGGCGGTGATACAGTTTTGGTCAAGGACGACCGCTTTGTTTTGGGCGTCGGGTAGTTCCTCTTCAGCGGAAGGGTGGCAGGTGAACTGGAGGCCGGGAAGCAGGCCGGCGTCTAGGAGGAGGAGGGGCGCGGCACAAATGCAGCCGAGGGTTCGCCCGCTTTGGAAGTGTGCGGCAAGGGTCTGGCAGATGAGTGGGTGGCGGCGCAAGTTGGCGATTCCCGGCCCACCGGGTAAGATGAGGCAGTCAAAATCCTGTACGGTCAGGTCTTTCAGTTGGTGTGCGAGCTGAACCGTAATGCCACTGCGTCCCGTGACGGCTTGGGCGGAGTCGACCCCCGCCAGGGTTACGGCAACGCCCGCGCGGGAAAGGAGATCGACCGGGGTGAGCGCTTCGATTTCCTCAAAGCCATCAAAGAGCAGAACCAGGGCGGTGCGCGGGGCGTCTGTCATTCCGGATTTGTGGGTTGAGGGTTGAGCCATTTCCGGATGTCGGGAATGGGGCAGGCGCGGCGTCCGCTTTCAAGGCGCTCGATATATTTGTCCGGTTTGCGGTCTTCGGGGAGGGCATCCTCAAATTCGTCCTCCTCGATTGGGATGAGTTCATCGAAGAAAAGGGAAAGGCGGCGTGCCTCGGGTTCAAGGATTTCGCGGGGATTGGGCGGGCGGCCTTTTTTGATGAGCTCAAAGCGGCAGGGGGTATGCGCTTTGTGGAATTGGTCTTGGAAATCCTTGATCCACTTGGGGGCGGTGTTTTCACGGCGGGCGAGGAGGACAAAATCGGAGAAATGAATACAGGCTTCGAACCAGGGGAGGGCCGCAGGATTTGCTTGCAGGAAGTCGCAGTGGATATGGGTGAGGCAGCGTGCGATTTGGCAGGCGTTATTGTCGGACCATGACTTGATGGCATCGGCGGCATCGGCGGGGTCGGCGGTGCCGGGTATCAGAAAAAAGACCGCCTCGGCGGGCGCTTCGATACGGGCGTGTTGGGCCTTGTTGCCCTGCAATTCCCATTCCACGGTTTGGAGGTTTTCCAAGGCGGAGATTTCGGCATCAGAGGGATCCCCGGGTTCCCCGGCGGGCTTGAAATAGAGCGCGGGGGTACCCTTTTCCAAACCGTTCTCGATCAGGTCGCAGAGGGTGGCACGGCGTTCGGAGCCGGGGATTCCAAATAGGATATAAACTCTTGGCGATTCTGGCATGGCAAGCGGCGAGGCATGCAAAGGCGTTGGGTTTGCAAATGGCTAAACCTTAGGATTTGAAATCAAAGGTCTGGCATTGCGCACTGTGGCGCATCCAATGATCGGCGAGGACGAGGGCCGCCATCGCTTCCACGATTGGCACGGCGCGTGGAAGGACGCAGGGGTCGTGCCGCCCGCGGCCCATGAGTTCGGTTTCCTTGCCGTCGGAGTCGACGGTGGCCTGTTTCTGGATGAGGGTGGCGGTGGGTTTGAAGGCGACCCGGAAGATGATTTCCTCTCCATTGGTGATGCCGCCCTGCACGCCGCCGGAACGGTTGGTGGCGGTTCCGACCTCGCCCTCCTTCTCGATAAAAATGTCGTTGTGCTCGGAGCCTTTGAGATAGGTTCCGGAGAAGCCGCTGCCGATTTCAAAACCCTTGGTGGCGGGCAGGGAGAGCATCGCTTTGGCGAGGTCCGCTTCAATGCGGTCAAAGACCGGAACGCCGAGTCCTACGGGAAGGTTGCGCACGCGGCACTCGATGCAACCACCGATGGAATCGCCGTCGGCGCGCACTTCACGGATGCGTTCTGCCATCGCTTCGGCGGCCTCGGGGTCGGGGCAACGAACCGGGTTCGCCTCCACCGCTTCAAGGCTGGGGAAGGCATCAATTTTTGCCTCGATGTCATGAATGCGAGTCACGTATGCCTGAACCTCGACTTTGCCCGCGAGGAGGAGGATTTTGCGGGCGATGGCACCGGCGGCGACGCGGCCAATGGTCTCGCGCGCGGAGGAGCGGCCCCCGCCCTCGTGGTTGCGGATGCCGAATTTACTCTGGTAGGTGAAGTCGGCGTGGGAAGGACGGAATTTGTCCTTCATTTCGGCATAGGCTTCGGGGCGATGATCCCCGTTGGGGACATAAATAGCGATGGGGGTACCGAGGGTGAGGCCTTCGTAAACACCGGAAACGATGGTGGCGGTGTCGCTTTCCTTGCGCGGGGTGGTGATATCGCTTTGACCCGGACGGCGGCGATCGAGCTCGAATTGGATGTCTTCGGCAGCTAGGGGGAGGCGCGGGGGGCATCCGTCAATGACCACGCCAATGCCGCCGCCGTGACTTTCGCCCCAGGTGGAAATACGAAGGAGTGTGCCGAATGAATTGCCCATAGTGCAAGAGTTAGAAGCAAGAAGGAGTAGGTGAGAAGCCTAATTTTAAAGGGTCTTTAGGCGTCGTTCTCGCGGGCGGCTTTTGGGAGGCGCACGACATTGCGAACGGAATGTTTGGTGACGATGTTTCCGCCGGAACTACGACCGCGAATCGCGACGTCCTTAAAATGAATTTCTTCTTCGGTTTTGCGGAGCCGGGGAGCGGGCTTGAGGTTGACTTTGACGGCATCGGGTGGGCCGCTCTCGGTGGGGTAGGCGGAAAGATAGAAGACGCGTGAACCGGGCTTGCCCTTGGTGAGGTCGTATTCCTTGTCGCGGGTGACGCCGCCAATCGTGAAATGTTTGGCGAGTACGGGGCCGGTTTTGCCGTCGCGGTAAACCATGCAATAGGTGAGGGCCTTGGGTTCGGCGCGATTGAAGAGGTCGATGTGCAGGATGTTTTTGCCGAAGAAGGCTTTGTCGCTGACTTTGGAGACGGTGAGTTTCCCTTCCTGATTGATGGCGATGACGTCGCTGAGGGCGGAGCATTTGCAAACGGCCTCGTCTTTTTTCATGCCGATGCCGGCAAAGCCTTCCTTGCGGTCGACATAAAGGGTCTCGTTGGCAATGACGACATCCTGCGCCACGACTTTATCAAAGGTCGTGAGTTCGGTGCGGCGTTCGCGGCCCTTGCCGTATTTCTTTTGAAGTTCCTTGAACCACCTGATTGCGTATTTTGTGAGGTATTTGAGGTTTTTCTCGGTCAGGGCGATTTCATCTTCGAGGCCCTTGATGAGTTCATCGGCGCGGAGGGTGTCGTATTTCGAAATGCGTTTGATTTTGATTTCGAGGAGGCGAAGGATGTCGTCGCGGGTAATGGCGCGGCGCAGTTTTTTGCGGTAGGGTTTGAGTCCTTCGTCCACCGTGGCGATGACCGCTTCCCAAGTGGTCTCTTCTTCAATGCGGCGATAGATGCGTTTCTCGATGAAGATTTTCTCAAGGGAGGAGAAGTGCCATTTTTCCTGAAGCTCGGCGAGTTGGATTTCGAGTTCGAGTTTGAGGAGTTCGCGGGTTTTTTCTGTAGCGAGGTAGAGGAGGTCGGCGGCGGAGAAGAAGTGGGGTTTTTCGTTCTCGATGACGCAGATGTTGGTGCTGACGGAGACTTCGCAATCGGTGAAGGCGTAGAGGGCCTGCTCGGTGGTCTCGGGGTCGGCGCCTGCCGGGAGGAAGACGAGGATCTCGACTTGATCGGCGGTGTTGTCCTCCACGCGCGCGATTTTTATTTTACCCTTATCATTGGCGGAGAGGATGGAATCGATGAGGGAGGTGGTGGTTTTACCAAAGGGAAGCTCCGTGATGGCGAGACAGTTCTTCTTGCGGGTTTCGATGCGGGCGCGGACTTTGACGCGACCGCCGCGTTGTCCGTTGTTGTAATCGGAATCGTCGGCGATACCACCGGACGGGAAATCGGGACGGATTTCGGGGGTTTGTTTACGGAGGAGGGCAATGGAGCCCTCGAGGAGTTCGTTGAAGTTATGGGGAAGGATTTTGCAGGCGAGGCCGACTGCGATCCCCTCTGCGCCCTGGGCGAGCAGGAGGGGAAATTTCATGGGGAGGGTCTCGGGTTCCTTGTTGCGTCCATCGTAGGAGGCGAGCCATTGGGTGGTTTTGGGGTTGAAGGCGACCTCGAGGGCAAATTTGGAAAGGCGGGCTTCGATGTAGCGGGGGGCGGCGGCGGAATCACCGGTCAAGGTATTGCCCCAGTTGCCCTGCATATCAATGAGGAGGTCTTTTTGCCCCAACTGGACGAGGGCGTCGCCAATGGAGGCGTCGCCGTGGGGGTGGTATTTCATGGTATTGCCAATGAGATTGGCGACCTTGTTGTACCGGCCGTCTTCCAACTCGCGCATGGAATGGAGGATGCGGCGTTGCACCGGCTTGAGTCCGTCATTGGCATGCGGGACGGCGCGTTCGAGAATGACGTAACTGGCGTAATCGAGGAACCAGTTGCTGAACATATCATCGACGTGACCGGAATCGGTTTTAAGGTCGAAGATCGAGGGCTCGGATTTTTTGGAATCGGGTTCAGCTACCTCGCTTGCTTGTGCCTCGGAGGGCTCTTCCGCATCCTCAAGATTAAGTTCAAGGGCTTTGTCGGCGGCTGGCTTCTTTTTTTGCGGCATGAAGGTGGTGCAATATTCGAGATGAAATGCTTAAAGGAGTACGAAAAACGAGAGAGCGCCTCTTGTGCAAGGAGAATTGGTGTGTTGCAGCGGAAAGGATGGAAGGCCGGATAGGGAAATATTCAAATTGGTGTCGTTTGTGCTTATCAAACAGCTAATACTTGCTTATAAAATTTACATGAAAGAAAATAGCCCCAATGACGCAAAGGAAATGACCGAACACAAGGCCCTTTTAAAGTGGGTCTCCAAAACGGAAGCGATGTGCGAGCCCGATGCGGTGCACTGGTGTGACGGCTCGGAGGCGGAAGCGAAGCGTCTTTTTGGGGAGATGGAGGCAAGCGGGATGTGTATCAAGCTGAACGAGGCAAAGCGGCCGAACAGTTATCTGTTCCGCTCGGACCCCAAAGACGTCGCACGGGTGGAATCCCGGACTTTTATCTGTTCGCAGAGTCGCGATGGTGCGGGGCCGACGAATAACTGGGAGGACCCGGTCGTGATGCGTCGCAAACTCAAAGGACTTTTTAAAGGCTGCATGAAGGGACGCACCATGTATGTCATTCCCTATAGCATGGGGCCGATCGGCGGACCGATTTCCAAGATCGGAGTGGAAATAACAGACTCGCCGTACGTGGTGGTGAATATGCGAATCATGGCGCGCATCGGGCAAGCAGTCCTGGATGCATTGGGCGATCGCGGTTTTTTCATTCCATGCCTGCACTCGGTTGGTCAACCGCTGGCGCCGGGAGCGGAGGATGTGCCGTGGCCCTGTGATCCGCCCAATACCCACATTGTGCATTTTCCGGAAGAACGGGCGATCGTTTCCTACGGTTCGGGTTATGGCGGTAATGCCTTGCTGGGGAAGAAGTGCCTCGCCCTGCGCATCGCCTCCATTCTGGCGCATGACGAGGGCTGGATGGCGGAGCACATGTTGATTCTCGGGGTGGAGGAACCCTCGGGTGAGAAGACTTACGTGGCGGCGGCTTTCCCGAGTGCCTGTGGTAAGACGAATTTTGCGATGTTGATTCCGCCGAAAGCGATGGAGGGTTACAAGGTGACCTGTGTGGGGGACGATATTGCCTGGTTAAAGCCGGGGCCGGATGGCGCCTTGTATGCCATCAATCCGGAGGCGGGTTTCTTTGGGGTCGCTCCCGGAACCTCGAAACAGACCAATCCCAGCGCCATGACTTCCTGCGCGCGCGATACGATTTTTACCAACGTTGCATTGACGGATGACGGCGATGTTTGGTGGGAGGGGATGACCGAGGAACCGCCCGCGCATTTGATTGACTGGTTGGGGAATGATTGGACTCCGGACAGTGAAACCCTTGCGGCGCATCCCAATAGCCGTTTTACCGCTCCGGCGGCGAATTGCCCGGTGATCGACGATGACTGGGAGAAACCCGAAGGGGTGCGGATCGATGCGATTGCCTTTGGGGGACGCCGGATGCGGGATGAACCGATGGTGGCGCAGGCCTTCAACTGGGGTCATGGGGTTTACCTTGCCGCGACGATTGGGTCCGAAATGACGGCGGCGGCGGAGGGGCAACTCGGTCAGGTGCGCCGCGACCCGATGGCGATGTTGCCGTTTTGCGGTTATAATATGGGGGACTATTTCCGGCACTGGTTTAAGATGCGTAACAACATCCAGCAATTGCCAAAAATATTTAAGGTTAATTGGTTCCGCAAGTCCGAGGAGGGCGACTTTCTGTGGCCCGGCTTTGGAGAAAACATGCGTCCCTTGCGCTGGATGGTGGAACGTGCGAACGGGCGGGTCGGTGCGTTTGAAACCCCGATTGGCTGGATGCCGCATTACGAGGATATCGACTGGCGCGGTCTGGATTTCACGCGGGCGGACTTTGAAGCCTTGATGAAAATCGATCGACTGACGCTGCGGATGCAAACCCTCGCGCACGAGGAGCTGTTCCTCAAGCTGTTTGAACATTTGCCCAAGGAGATGATCTTCGAGCGCGAGTTGTTGATTTCACGACTCTAGGTCACGGTTTTAAATGACTTAGCTTGAATGGTATATTTTAGCGCACCCTGCCTTGACTTGGAGTGAAAGCTTAACTTTTCTCATCAAATTATTTGAATCCTGACTACTTGCTATGATGAAAAAATTGCTCGTCGCAAACCGCAGTGAAATTGCGGTCCGAATTTTCCGCAGTGCCACCGAATTGGCGCACCGCACCGTCGCGATTTACGCGAAGGAAGACCGCTTCGGGGTGCACCGTTTTAAGGCCGACGAATCCTATTTGGTGGGCGAGGGCAAGGGGCCGGTGGCGGCCTATCTGGATATTGACAGCATCATCGCCCTGGCGAAGGGCAACGGCGTGGATTGTATCCACCCGGGTTACGGTTTCCTTTCCGAGAATGCCGGATTCGCCAATGCTTGTGAAGCGAGTGGCATCTCCTTCATCGGACCCAGCTCTGATTTGCTGGCACGCATGGGCGACAAGATCGAGGCCCGAAAAATTGCCGATCAAGCGGCGGTGCCAACCCTCCCCGGTACCGAAGATCCAGTAAAGGATCCCAAGGAGGCGATGCGAATTGCCAAAAAGATCGGCTTCCCTTTGATCATTAAAGCGGCCTTCGGCGGCGGCGGGCGTGGCATGCGCGTGGTGAAGGATCCCAAGGATTTGAAGGCCAGCCTCGAAGAAGCACAGGGCGAGGCGCAGCGAGCTTTCGGGAATGCCTCGGTTTTCCTCGAGCGCTACATCGAACGCGCCAAGCATATTGAGGTGCAGATCCTCGGAGACAAACAGGGCAATGTCGTGCACCTGCACGAGCGCGATTGCTCCGTTCAGCGCCGTCACCAAAAGGTCGTTGAAATCGCCCCTTCCATTGGTCTGCCCGACGAAGTGCGCAGCGACCTCTGCGACGCCGCCGTTAAAATCGCAAAGTCCATCGGTTACTACAGTGCCGGTACCGTGGAATTCCTCTACGACCTCGACACCGATGAATGGTTCTTCATCGAAATGAACCCCCGCATTCAGGTGGAGCATACCGTGACCGAGGTCATTACCGGAATCGATATCGTGCGGAGCCAGATTCTCATTGCGGAGGGCCACAGCCTCCACAGCAAGGCAGTCGGCATCCCCAAACAGGAAGACATCCCCCGCAACGGCGTCGCGATTCAGGCGCGTATCACGACCGAGGATCCTGAAAAGAATTTTGCGCCGGATTACGGCAAGATCGTAAACTACCGTTCCGCCGCTGGTTTCGGCATCCGTCTCGACGGTGCGATGGGCGATACCGGAGCGGTCATCACGCCGTATTACGATTCCCTGCTGGTGAAGCTCACCGCCTCCGCCCGCACCTTTGAACTCGCCATCCAGCGAATGGATCGCGCCCTCCGCGAGATGCGCATCCGCGGAGTGAAGACCAATATCCCCTTTATCGAAAACGTCGTAAACCACCCGATCTTCATCTCGGGCAAGGCCACCACGACCCTCATCGACACCTCCAAGGAACTCTTCGATTTCAAGCGCCGCCGCGACCGCGCCACCAAACTCCTCAACCTCCTCGGTGAAACCATCGTGAACGGCAATGATCAGGTTAAGGGTCGTCCGGTGCCGGTGATGGATCTTCCCGTTATCGTGCCGGAGGTCGACCATTCCCGCAAGTTGCCCAAAGGCACCAAGGATTATCTCGAAAAGCACGGCCCCGAGAAATTTGCGGAGTGGACCCGTTCCCAGAAGAAACTCCTCGTTACCGACACCACCATGCGCGACGCGCACCAGTCCCTGCTGGCGGCGCGGATGCGCAGTTACGATCAGCTCATCGTAGCCGATTCCATCGCACAGCGCGCCGGCGATCTCTTCTCCCTCGAGTGCTGGGGTGGCGCGACCTTTGACACCTCCATGCGCTTCCTGCATGAGAACCCTTTCAAACGCCTGCAGCGCCTCCGTGAACGCATCCCGAATGTTTGTTTCCAGATGCTCCTGCGCGGCGCCAACGGGGTGGGCTACTCCAATTACCCCGACAACGTCATTCGCGGATTCATCAAACACTCCGCGGAATCCGGCATGGATATTTTCCGCGTGTTCGATTCACTCAATTACCTGCCGAATCTCAAGGTAGCGATGGAGTCCATTCGCAAACACACCAACTCGGTTTGTGAAGCCACGATTTGCTACACCGGCGACATCCTCGACACCAAGCGCGACAAATATACCCTCAAGTATTACGTCGAAATGGCGCAGGAACTCGAGCGCATGGGCGCGCACATGCTGGCCCTCAAGGATATGTCCGGCCTTTGCACCCCGCACGCGGTCTATAAACTCGTGAAAGCCCTCCGCGAAAAAATCGGCATCCCCGTTCATTTCCACACCCATGATTCCTCCGGTATCGCAGGTGCCTCTATCATTAAAGCCGCCGAAGCGGGCGTCGATGTGGTCGATCTCGCGGTCTCGTCCCTCTCCGGCTTGACCTCGCAGCCCAACCTCAACTCGATTGTCAACGCCCTGCGCGGCAACACCCGCGACACCAAGCTCGACCTCGAATTCTTCAACGAGCTTTCCATCTACTGGGAGGCAGTGCGCCAATTCTACGGACCCTTCGATACCAGCCCCAAGTTTGGCTCCGCGGAGGTCTACACCCACGAAATGCCCGGCGGGCAATACACCAACCTGCGCGAGCAGGCGCGCGCCCTCGGCCTCGGTGCCCGTTGGCCGGAAGTCGTCCGTTATTACCATGAGGTCAACGAACTCCTCGGCGATATCGTCAAGGTGACCCCCTCCTCCAAAGTGGTGGGCGACCTCTCGATGTTCCTCCTTACCAAGGGCGTCGAACCTGCGGATCTCGTCAACCTCGAGCCCGGTACCGCCTTCCCGGAATCGGTGGTCGATATGCTCTCCGGCGGACTCGGTCAGCCCAAGGGCGGTTGGCCCAAGGCGGTTCAAAAGGTCGTCCTCGGGGACCGCAAACCCTTCAAGGGACGTCCCAGCAGCCGCGCCGAAAAGGTCGATCTCGAAGCAACCCGTGCCGATCTCAAGAAACGCTTCAAGCGTCCGATCACCGACGACGACCTCTACGCCTACCTCATGTACCCGCAGGTTTTTGCCGACCTCGATAATTTCGTGAAGGATTACGGTCACGCCCGCGTTCTTCCGACTCCCGCCTTCTTCTACGGACTCAAGCCCGGCGAGGAAATCACGGTTGAAATTGAACAGGGCAAGAACCTAATCATCAAACTCATCTACGTTTCCGAGCCCAACGAGAGCGGCGAGCGCACCCTTACCTTCGAACTCAACGGTCGCGCCCGCGAATGCGTCATCCTCGACCGTTCGGTCAAGAGCGAGACCCGCAAACGCGCCAAGGCCGATCCCGCCAACAAGAAAGAGGTCGGTGCGCCCATCCCCGCGATGGTCAGTAGCGTCACCGCCACGGTCGGGCAAAAGGTCAAGGCCAAGGAAAAACTCTGCGTGCTCGAAGCGATGAAGATGCAAACCACCGTTTACGCCCTCACCGACGGCGTGGTGGAGAGTATTGAGGTGCAGACCGGCGACCA
>JBELLU010000046.1:11663-13589 GCA_042096455.1 Opitutia bacterium | reverse complement strand
TAGCGGCGCGGCTTGCGATTGTGTGCGGCCTTGCGCTGTGTGACCTTCGCCCGGCGCTCCGGGTGTTTTTTCTCGCGGGCCTTCTCGCCCTGTTTGCGCTCGCGGTGTTGATCCTGCACCTCGCGACTTTGGCGCGGGGCATTCTCGCCCTCACCCACCTCGTAGCGTTTGTCCTTGCCCACCATGTCAAAGCGCACCGGACAACCCTTGAGCTGAAACTCGTGTACCAAACCCTTCTCAAGATAACGCCGGTAAGTCGGATCCAGCCGTTCCACCCGGTTGCAATAAAACCGCACTCGGATCGGTCGATTCCCGGTCTGCACTGCGTAGAAAACCTTGAAGCGTTTGATCCCCACCAGCTTCGGTGCCCGCGCCTCAAACATGTCCTGAATCAGGCGATTCAATCGACCCGTCGGCAATTTCAAGTCCAGACCCGCCTGCACACTCGTGGCGGTCTCCAGAATACTCTCCACCTTGAAACCCTCCGTCGCGGAGACAAATAAAACCGGGGGATCCGGCAGGAAAAACATCTGCTTCCGCAGGGAATTTTCATACTCCGTCAGGAAATGCTTTAAATTCTTGAACCCCGATACCGGTTCCTCATCCCAGCGCGCTTTTATTTTATCGTATTTATTCACCACCACCACGATCGCCTTTCCCGCGTCCATGATGTCGCCCGCCAACGCCTGATCCTGTTTTGTCACACCATCCGCCGCATCAATAACAAGAAAAACCACATCCGAGCGCTCGATGCTGTGCTGCGTCCGTACATTTGAGAAATACTCCACCGGGTTGCCGACCTTCCGCTTCGAGCGCAGACCCGCCGTGTCGCTCAAACGAAACTTTAAAGTCTCCCCGTCGGGATGCTCATAATCCAAATCCAACTCCACCGAGTCGCGGGTCGTGCCGGGCACATCCGAAACGATCAGGCGCGTCGAATGAAGCAGGGCGTTCCCCAAGGAGGACTTCCCGACATTCGGGCGACCCACCAGCGAGATGCGAATCCGGGGATCCGGCGCGCCCGAATCCAACGCAGGCTTAGGCCCCAAGCCCCGCTCGATCTGAGTATTCAAAAATCCGATACCACGTCCGTGCTCTGCCGATACCATTGCCGGTGAACCCAAGCCCAGACTAGCAAAGGCCGCACCATCGCCCTCCTCTGCTTCACTGTCCACTTTGTTACAGACCAGCACCACTTGCTTCCCGTAACGGCGCAACTTCTCCGCCACCATTTCATCCAGCGCAGTCAGTCCACTCCGAACATCCACAATAAAGAGCACCACCTTCGCCGCCAGAATTGCAAACTCCACCTGCTCCTCTGCCGCATTCGCTATCTGCTTCGGAGTCATCTCCAATTCCATCCCGATGCCACCGGTGTCGAGCAGGACATAATTGTCATCCACCTCGGTCGAAATCAAATCCCGAGTTACCCCGGGCATATCATGCACGATCGACATGCGCCGCCCGCAAAGCCGATTAAAGAGTCGGCTCTTGCCCACATTGGGACGACCTACGAGGGCCACGGTACGTGAGGGATCAATCATCAGGTTATAACAAGAGCCAAACTCCGCCGCATACAATTAAATTAATAATTAAACGCTCCGGATTAGAATTTATCTCAACTTTAATTTACTTTTATAAGCTTATTGACCCTTATTATGAATTTTATAATTTTTACATGATATCCCTTGCAGATCGTAACGACTTAAAAAGCACAAGCTCTGGAACGCTTCAAGGAGTGAAAGATTTTGGCAACACCGAATTAAGCCGGGAAGCAGCGGCCACGGGGAATGCCCCTTTTAAATATGGATAAGCAAAAAGACGTAATATCCGGAAAATTTATTTGGAGTAAGTGGAAGTCTGACCAAAACATCAAAATAGGCCGGCCTCCATTCAGCGCGGCAAAGTCGGTTTTCAAAGACAAAT
>JBELLU010000046.1:6408-11563 GCA_042096455.1 Opitutia bacterium | reverse complement strand
TCCATCACCGCGGCGTACCCCTAAAAAACGCTTCAAAAAGAAGAGCCTCCTTTAGTCAATTGCCACGTTGGCTAATGAGCTAAAAACAAAAAACCGCTCGCCTAGGCCTTCACGGCCTCCACATAGCGCTCAATACGGTTGGTCGCTTCCAGGATCCGTTCGTAACTCGTCGAGAAACTCGCCCGCACAAAACCGGCGCCGCTCTCCCCAAACGCCGTGCCGGGAACCACCGCCACTTCTTCCTGTTCCAGCAAACCCTTACAGAAATCCATCGAGTTCTGCCCGGTCGCTTCGATATTCGGGAAGGCGTAGAAAGAACCCTTCGGCAAATGACATTTCAAACCGATCTCGTTAAAACGGCGCACAATGAGATCGCGGCGGCGGTGATACGCCTCCTTCATTTTTTCAACCGCGGGGGTGCCGTTTTTCAAAGCCTCAACCGCGGCCTCTTGTGAAAGGATCGGGGCGCACAACATACTGTATTGGTGCACCTTCATCATCGCCTCAATCAAGTCCTGCGGTCCACAGGCATAACCAATCCGGAAACCCGTCATCGCAAAGGCCTTTGAAAACCCGTGCAAAAAGATCGTGCGTTCCCGCATCCCGGGCAAGGACGCGATACTGGTGTGCTCCCCCTCAAAGGTCAGTTCCGAATAAATCTCATCACTGATCACGAGCAAATCCTTCTCCACCGCAAAACGCGCGAGCTGTTCCAATTTGGCGCGCTCCGTCACGCCCCCCGTCGGGTTCGTCGGGAAGTTCAACATCAAAACCTTACAGCCCGGTTCCCAAGCCTGCGCCACAGCCTCGGGATCAATCCCAAAGGCATCCTTCGCGGAGGTCGCCACCGCAATCGGTTGCGCGTGCGCCAGCACGATGCTGGGGCTATACGAAACATAACACGGTTCGTGGTACAGCACCTTGTCGCCCGGATTCAATACCGCCCGCAAGGCGATATCCAAGGCTTCCGAGACCCCCACCGTCACCAGCACCTCACGCTCCGGGTGATAACTGATGTCAAAGTGTTGCTCCACGTAGCTGCTGATCTCGCGGCGCAGGCGCAGCAAGCCCAGGTTGTCCGTGTAACTCGTCACCCCTTTCTCCAAGGCAAAAATAGCGGACTCCCGAATATGCCAGGGCGTCACAAAATCCGGCTCCCCGATTCCCAGCGAGATCGCCTGCGGCATCGCCGCCACGATTGCAAAAAAATCACGAATCCCCGAACGGGGCAGACCTTTCACATGGTCTGCCACAAACTGTTGCGATCCATTCGACATTACGGGCTAACGGCGGGTTTATCGCCGCTCTCAGTGGGTGATAACAAAAGATGCCCCTGCTCCTTGTAGGCGCGCAGCATGAAATGAGTCGCGGTCGAGAGTACCCCCTCCACGCTCGCGAGGCGTTCCGATACAAAAGTTGCCACTTCGCGCAAATCCTTACCCTTCGCAAAGAGCAACAAATCATACGCCCCCGACATCAGGTAACAGGATTCCACCGCTTCGAATTGACTGATGCGGGCGGCGAGGCGATCAAAGCCCCCATCCCGTTCCGGGCTGATGCGTACCTCGATCACGGCGCGCACCAATTCGCCCTGCGCCCGTTCGGGATTAAACACCGGTCGCCAGCCGAGCAGCACATGCTCCGCTTCCAAACGCTTGAGCTCCGCCGAGACCTCCGCCTCCGACTGGTCGAGGATTGAAGCCAGTTGGGCGGTGTCGAGGCGTTCGCCTTCCAGTAATAATTGCAGGACCGTTGTCATAAGGCCTTAATAAGAGCGTTCTTCCGGAAAATTGCAAAAGCCAAAATCAGCTTATTACACCGCCCCTTCCGAGAGAAATTCCGCTACCGCATCCCGCACCGCGCGACCCCCGTCCTCCAGCAGATAATGCCCGCAATCCGCATAAACGGTCGCCTCCGCCGCTGGCAGCAAGACCTTCCAACGCTCCAAAAAGTGCCGGTTAAAGCAAAAATCCCGCGCGCCCCATAGGATCCGCACCGGTTTATCCCTTAAATATTCCAGCCCGGACTCCACCGCCGCGAGGCTCGCATAGCTCGGATGCCCCGCCCCCAAGGGGATGTCCTTTACAAAATTCCACACCGCGACCCGATCCCGCCAATTCCGGTAGGGCCATAAAAATCCCCGCCGCACCTTCGGCGAGAGCGGCGAACGCACCGACATATTCGCCGCCGGTCCCGCAAAGGCATTCAAACCCCGTATCAAAAATTCACCCAATACCGGAAGCTTCACCGCCGCAATCCGCCACGGGATCCGCTTCGAACAAAACGCCGCCGTGTTTAAAAGTACCAACTTTTCCAGCCGTTCCGGAGCGCGACCCGCCAAACCGCAACCAATCGCACCACCCCAGTCGTGCACCACCAAACTGAAACGTTCCAAGCCCAGATGCTCCAGCAAGGCCTCCACATCCGAAATCCGTTGTTCCAAAGTATATACGTAATCCTGAGGTTTGTCGGACAGGCCGCAACCGACGTGGTCCGGCACAATACAACGGTACCCCGCACTCTTTAAACGCACCACCAGATCACGATAGAAAAACGACCAGGTTGGATTTCCGTGCAAGAGCACCACCACCGGCCCCTGCCCCTCATCCAGATAATGCATTTGAACCCCGCCCGGCAGTTCAAACAAATTCCCGGAAAAGGGATATTCAAACCGCACCTCCGGCGGCAACTGCGAAGCCCGTGATATACTCATCCCTCCGGCCACTCCAAGGCCAACATCAAACTGCTCAAACCGCTCCCGATCCCCAATAGCGCTGCCTTCTGTCCCGGTCCGTAGGCGCCCGCCTCCATCGCCCGCGCCAGCGTCAGCGGACACGAAACCGAGCCAATATTCCCCAGGGTTTCAAAAGTCGAAAAATCCTGCTCCGCCGCCAAACCCAGCGCCTCAAACAAAGCGCGCGTATGCGCCGAACCGACTTGGTGCGTGATCACGCGATCGGGCGTGCGCGCATCCCAACCGGTCACCGCGCAAAAACGAGCCCACGCCGCTTTCGCCACGCCGATGCCCGCCACCAATAATTCCTCCGAATCCGTCAACATCGCCAAACCTTCACCCGCGCTGTCCCCTTCACACAAGCCGCTATGACTCGTGTCGGTCGCCACCGCCGCGGCGCGCAACTGCGGACGCCCCGGCGCAAGGTCTGCCCGACACAGGACTGCCGCCACCGCGCCCGCCCCGATCGTTAAATTCGCAAAATACGGCTTGATGCTCTTGCGCGTTTGTTCGGGCTGTAATAATTCCGCGAGGGTGTGCTCCATCAAAGGACGCCCATTCTCTCCAGAACAGATCAAGGCGCGTTCGATCTGCCCGCTCTCGATCATCCCCCCCACCAGAACCATCGCATTCAAAAAACCCAAACAGGCATTCGAGAGGTCAAAGATCTGCGTTCCGGAATCGAGCCCCAGCGCCGCATGCACATACGAGGCCGTCGCGGGCTCCAACCGATCACGGCACACCGCTGCATGCACCAGCAATTCCATTTCATCACGCGCAAATCCGGTCTTTGCCAGCACCGCCTCCCCCGCCAAGGCAGAGGCCTCCGAAGCCCGGAATTCCACCGGCCAAAATCGCCGCTCCCGAATCCCCGTCATCAATTCCAAGCGCCCCTCCGGTAAACCCAGGCGTTCATACAAAGGCCCCAGACGCGCCTCCACCTCCGCCGAGGTCCAAACCGCCTCCGGCAGGGCATACGCCATCGATTCAATTGCCACCTTCCTAAATTCCATATCCCATGACTTAGTGCATCCCCCGCCCCGGAGACGAGGTTTATTTCAACCCTCAACCTTCAACAACCAACCAACAACCACGCACCCCTACTCGGGGCGCATCGCGAGCCGCACCACTTCCTTGTCAAAGTAGTTGCGATCCATCCCGGCGTTCACCACGAGGCCCTGCCCGTTGATCCCACTGGAGGCGGGACTGAGCAGAAAAGCCGCGGTGTTGGCAACCTCCTGCGTCGTGAGGTTCGCTTTCCGATACGTCAATTTTTCGGCGTAGAGATAACTTTCCAGATAACCCGGGATTCCCGCAGAGGCACTCGTCTTGAGCGGCCCCGCATTCACGGTGTTGAAACGCACCGCCGTATCGGCACTGAAGGATTTCGCGAGATTGTGGCTCGCAGTTTCCAGCGCCGCTTTGATCGGTGCCATATAGCCGTAATTTTCCGCAGTCACATCAGTGGAGGAAATCCCGATCGAAACCACCGACGCTTCGTTGTTGAGATGCGGCTTAAAAGCCTTCGCCACCTCCACCAGAGAAAAGGCCGAAATCGCGGTCGCCTGTAGGAAATCCTTGCGGGGCGTTTCATGGAACGGTTTGAAACCCTCCGAATAATTCGCAAAGGCAATCGAATGTAGAATCCCGTCCAGCGATCCATGCGCCGCGCTCACCGTCCCCGCAAGCGCCTCAATCTCCTCCGGAAATTCCACATCACAAATATAGGCTTTGCGGTCCCCAAATAGTTTATGAAGGCTCTCCAGTCGCGCCGCCGAGCGCACGCTGTGAATCACCTCCGCCCCCGCCGCCTCAAGGGTCTGCGTCACCGCCCATGCCACGCTCTTGCGATTTGCCACCCCCATCACCAGGAAGCGTTTCCCTTCTAAATCCAGAAAACTCATGACGCCCCCTCCGGTTCCAACATCGCCAGCGCAAATTCAATCGTCAGCGCGGGCTTGCCTTCTTTCATGACCTTTCCCTTGAGGAAAAAGAACTTACTGAGGGTTTCGAGCATCGTCACCTCAATCGTGACCGTATCGCCCGGTTTCACCATTTGCTTGAAGCGGGCATCCCGAATCCGCGACAGCACCGGCGTCACATCATTCAAGGAACGCCCCTCCTTCTCAATCTGCTTCGCGAGGTAAATCGCACCGGTTTGAAAACAGGCCTCACACAGCAGGACCCCCGGCATGATCGGATTGCCGGGATAATGCCCCTCAAATTGCGGCTCTTCCGCACGGATCGTGCGCGTGCATGTGGCACCGTCCTCGCGAATTTCCTCGATCCTGTCGATAAAGAGAAACGGCGGGCGGTGGGGTATACTGCGGAGAATTTCTTCCATGCCTTCAGTGAATGGCGAAATCTCAGGATTGCACGAACGAAATGCACCGTTCATGGAAACGGCAAGCCGTGGAAGCG
>JBELLU010000046.1:0-6308 GCA_042096455.1 Opitutia bacterium | reverse complement strand
TCAGGATTGCACGAACGAAATGCACCGTTCATGGAAACGGCAAGCCGTGGAAGCGACACCCGTGGAAGCGGTAATCCTGCCGCTTTTCCACCCCCCTCACATCCAAAGCGACACGATTGTCGCTTCCACAAAACACCACCCACACGAAGCGACACCCGTGGAAGCGGTAATCCTGCCGCTTTACCACGCCTCACACCCAAAGCGACACGATTGTCGCTTCCACAAATTGCGCCACGCAAACAAAGCCGCAATCCTGCCACTTTACTTCGTTCCCGCGAGCACGGCCTCCGCACCTGCCAAACCCGAACACGCCGCCCCCTCGATCCGCGGCCCCCCGAAAGCGTCGCCCACCAAGGTCAAGCCAAGCCACTGATTCCGGTAATAATCCTCCTCAAAGGGATGCAGGGGCAAAGTAAAGCCCCAGCGGTGACACTGGTAAGCCGCGACCTCCGAACCCAGCCACTGCTCCGCCGCCGCAAGCATCAATACCCCACGTACCGCATCCGGACTGTCCCAGTGTTCCTCCGCAAAGGCCGCGCTCGCGTGCAAGGTCAAAGCGGGCTCCGGCGAAATCCCCTTCTGCTGATTATCGGCAATCCAAACGAGCGCCTCCGTTTCCAATTTCAAACATCCGGGATCCGGCACCACGCTCGCACCCTTCAACTGCACCAGCGTTGCCAATCCCTTCTCGTAACGCACCCGCTCCAGCGCCGCCCGCGTGGTATCATCCGCCCATTGTAGCCCGCTCGTGTCCAACAAAGCCCAGGCCTGCGGCAAGGGCGTGCTCAGCACCAACTCTCGCCCCGCATAGCGTTCGCCCTCCGCGCTTTCCGCAATCCATATTCCCTCCATCCGCTGCAAGGATTCAATCCGACAGGACCGCACCAACTCCAAATCACCCGCCAAATATTTCGGGATCGCATTCATCCCATCCACCCCGCAATAACGCGGATAACCCGCCGGGTTGGTGTCCCAGGGCGCCTGCCGGAACCATTCCTTCACCACTCCCGCCGCACGCATCCTTTTTACCCATTTTCCCCAGCGTGCCTCGCGCACCGTAAAAAACTGCGCCCCGTGGTCAATGCGGGTCGCCCCCATCCCGCGACGCGTCGACATCCGTCCGCCAGGCCCGCGACCTTTGTCCAAAACCTGCACCCGCTGACCCGCCGCCTGCAATTCCGCCGCGCATAAAAGTCCCGAGATCCCCGCCCCGATTACCAAAACATCCTGTGTATCCATTCTTTAACTACAGTTATAATACCGCCCGAAAGGCCGCCCCAATCTCAGGCTGCGCCCATTCAAAACCATGCCCCTCCAGTGCCCGCGGTCGGATATCCAGATCCGAAAGAACCACCTCCTTCGCCATCTCACCGAAGGCGAGCCGCAGCGCCAAGGCGGGCGTGGGCAGCACCGCCGGACGCCCCAAAGCCGCCCCGAGTTCCCGCGCAAAGTCCGCCCCGCTCACCGGCTCCGGTGCCACTGCATTGATCGGTCCAACCAACGCGGCATCCTCCAATGCCCGCACATAAACCGACACCAAATCCCCAATCGAAATCCAACTCATCTTTTGCCGACCGTTCCCGATCGGTCCCCCCAGTCCCAGCCTGAACGGCGGCAGCATCTTCGCCAAAGCGCCACCCTTCCCGCTCAAAACGATTCCGGTGCGTACTTGCACCACCCGACCGCCCGCCGCCGACCAGGGCGCCGCCGCCCCTTCCCATTCTCGACAAACCGAAGCGAGAAAGCCATCCCCCGACGCGCTCCCCTCATCCTTCGCCCCTGCCTCCGCGTAGCCGTAATAATTGATTCCCGATGCCATGATGAAATCCGGCCGTGCCTCCCGTGCGAGCAAGGCTCCCACCAATAATTCCGTCCCCGCGACCCGGCTCTCACGAATCGCGCGCCGCACCGTCGCGGTCCAGCGTTGCGCCACGTTCTCACCCGCGAGGTGAATCACCGCATCGATCCCATCCAAAACCTGCGCACCCAAATGCTTGCGCGCGGGGTCCCACTCATTCGCCCCAGTGCCGCGCGTCAAACGACGCACCCGGTGGCCCCGCGACTCCAGCACCGGACACAGCGCCGCGCCCACCAAGCCGCTTGCTCCTGTCACCAAGACCGTTTTTCCCGCTCCGGGCATTACGCCACCTCCCCATTTTTAAAGGCATCAAACGCCGCCAGCGCTCGATCCCGACCCGCCTGATGCTCGATCACGGGCCGCGGATAGGTCACTCCCAGCTCCACCCCCGCCGCTTCCAGCACCGACTCGGGCGCCTCCCAGGGCGTATGAATATACTTCGCCGGCAGCTTCGCCAACTCCGGCACATAACGCTTCACGTAGGTCCCGATCGCGTCAAATTTCCCGCCCTGAATCATGGGATTAAAAACCCGGAAATACGGCGCGGCATCCGCCCCGCATCCCCCGCTCCATTGCCATCCCAAAGTGTTGCTCGCCAAATCCGCATCCACGAGAGTGTCCCAAAACCAGCGCGCCCCCGCATTCCAGTCCTGCAACAATTGCTTCACCAACAAAGACGCCACGATCATCCGCACCCGATTGTGCATCCAACCCGTCGCGTATAATTCCCGCATCCCCGCATCCACAATCGGATATCCGGTCTGCCCCTTCTGCCAACGCTCCAGCAAAGCATCATCCGCCTCCCACGGAAAATCCGCGTATTGCGCCTGCAAGGGCGAGTCCGGGGTGTGCGGAAAATGAAACAGCACGTTATACGCAAACTCCCGCCAGTAGATTTCCTTTAAATACACAAAGGGTCCCTTCGCTTTTAAATCCGTCCGCGCCTCCAATGCCGCCAACACCTGCCGGGGACCGATCAACCCGCACTGCAAATACGGCGACAACTTCGAACTCCCCTCCATCCCGGGGATATTGCGGTCCTCGTTGTAATGCGCCACTGCCCCGTCCAAAAATCGATCCAGCCGCGCCTGCGCTCCCGCTTCACTGATCTCCCAGTCCGACACCATTCCGCGCCACCAATCCCGTTCCGGCAACAAGCCCAGTGATTCCAAGCCCTCACTTCTCAAATCCGCCTCGAACCATTCCGCCGCCCCGAGATCCACCGCCACCGGCGCCGCCACGGGTCGATCCTGCACCGTCTTGAAATACGGCGAGTAAACCTTGAACGCCCCACCCGACTTGTTCGCGACGGTGTGCGGTTCATTCAACAAAGCACTGTTGAAGGTCTCCACTTCCAGACCCTCCCCACGCAACTCCAACTTCAATTCCGCATCCAAAGCCCGCAGCTTCGGCTCATAACGCCGATTCCAAAAAATCGCCCCCGCCCCGCTCGATGTCACCACTTCCTGTAAAACCTCACTCGTCGCTCCCTGCCGTATCAATAAACGGCCTCCGTGCTTCGACAGCTCAACAGACAGACTTCCCAAAGCATGATGCAGCCATACCTTCGACGCCGCCCCCGGCGCCCACGACCCATAGGATGCTGCGTCCCAGATATAGATCAACACCAACGGACCCCCACGTTCGATCGCCGCCGACAAGGCGGCATTGTCCTGAAGGCGCAAATCACTTCGCAACCATACAATACTGGGGCGTTTAGACATACTAATAAACCGTTTTCTACCCGCGAAACTTACTTCATTATACGCGTTTTCTTACAACTTGCCAGCGCCGGACTCCGCCCCATGCTAGGCACCATGGAAACCCTTACTGCAATCCGCGAACGCCGCTCCGTTAAATACTACGACCCCGACCACGCCCTCAGCGAGGCCGAGATCCGCCAACTCCTCGAGGCGGCCCTTTGTTCACCCACCTCCTTTAATATGCAAAACTGGCGCTTCATCGCGGTCACCGACCCCGCCAAAAAAGAAGCCCTCCGCGCCGCCGCATTCAATCAGGCACAAGTCACCGACGCCGCCCTCACCCTCATCCTATGCGCCGACCTCGACGCCCACAACGACCCCGAACGCTACTGGACCAACGCCCCCGACCCCGTCCGCGAAGTCATCGTCCCCATGATCCAGCCCTTCTATGGCGACAACCCCCAACTCCAGCGCGACGAAGCCATGCGCTCCGTTGGCATTGCTGCACAAACCATCATGCTCGCCGCCAAAGCCATGGGCTACGACTCCTGCCCCATGATCGGATTCGACCCCCACAAAGTCGCCGAAATCATCCAACTCCCCGAACGCCACGTCATCGGCCTCATGATCACCATTGGCAAAGCCCTCAAACCCGCCAACCCCCGCCCTGGCCAACTCCCCTACGAAGAAGTCGTCCACCGCGACCTCTTCCGGAGTTGAGGGTGGTTGTTAGTTGGTGGTTGTTAGCTGGAAGTTGGAACCACCTTCTCTTACTCGTATTCTTAATCCTAATCTTAATCTCACTCCCCTTCAACGTTCGATGTTGAACCACCGGCCGTGGAAGCGACACTCTTGTCGCTTTTCAACCCAAGCCGCCCAAGCAAAGCGACAAGATTGTCGCTTCCACGAGATACAAGCCTATCGATCTTCCTAAGAGTAAGATTAAGAGTGTGGAGTAAGAGTAAGATTAAGACTGACCCAACTAACAACCATCAACGAACAACCCCTTCCCCATTCGTGTATTTCGTGGTTCCAACTAACAACCATCAACTAACAACGCCTCACTCTTCAAAGCTCGGGCGTTTCGACCTCGATGACTACTCCCTTATAAAAGCGGATGATCCCCGTGACCTTTTCATTGGTCGCGACGCGGCGGCCCTCGTAGGTGTAAACTGTATCGACCCGCTTGTGCAGCGATGGCTCATTCAAGGTCGGTGCGCCAAGGATCTCTACTACCGCATCCGGAGTCATCCCCTTTTTCACGCGCTCCCATTTCGCCGCCTGCATCCAGGGATAGACCGCTTTCTCCTCGCGGCTCTGGATCGTCTTTACGACGCTCTCGATGAGACTCGTCTTTTGCGTGGGACTCATCTCCACCGTCGCCAAAGCCTCGGTCGCGATAGATTCCACCTGGGCGCCGCGAGTTACTGCAAGAGCCGCTTCCACTGCGGCGAGGCGCGCTACCAAGGCGTCATATTCCGCGCGTGTGACTGCCTCTCCCAACAAGCCGGAACTGGATAGCATCAAGAGCCCACCCGCCAGCGCAATTTTGTAAATAGTTTTGATCCGTGTTTTCATAGTAAAAAAAGAGGTTCTATCTATCTAGATAGAACCTCTGTTGTTCAAATGAATTTTGATTGAGAAATTAGAAGCTGTAAATCAGCTCCGCTGCGAATTCCTCGGAGGTACCCGCACTGGTTTCTTCAAAGGTAAACTCACAAAGGGCAAAAACATTGTCAGAGAATGCGTAGCTTGGTGAGAAAGTCAGGCGCTCATACTCTGTACCACCCATTTCGCCATCTACATAGCGAACAGTGATACCGGCATCGCCGAAGGAGTAGTAAACCAGACCCATGATGGACTCAACCTCAGTAGAAGAAGTAGGAGTAGTGGGATCATTGTCATAGAACTCGAATGCGAAGGTGAAGTCACCATAATCATACGAACCCCAAACATTGAGCGACTCATAACCGGGATCATCCGCGAAGATAACCTTCAAGGTTGTGTTCTCAATACCGGTGTAAGCGAAGAGATACTCCGTGCTAGCTTCACCTCCATTGTCGCCAATCCAGAAACCGAGGGAGTAATCATCGGTCGCATAATCAGCGGATGCACCAAAAGCATAGCCCGCTGAGTATAATACCGCACCTCCGGTACCTGAATAGGAGTACTGATAGAGTCCGGTGGCATCAAAGGTCTCGAAACCTTGATAACTGAGAATGTTACCAATGGTAAAGGAGAGCGCATCGGATGCTGCGTAGGTTACGGTGACGGTTTCGGACTCAAGGGTGATGTCCTCACCTCCGCCGAATCCACCGTTACCGTCCAGAGATAGCTCCGCTACTGCAGACCAAGGACTGTCAGCAGGTGTGAAGGCAAAAGCCAACTCAATTTCCTGCACGCCGTAGTCGGCATCGCCCTCGCTATCCAGGCTGTCGAGCCAGATATCGATGTAACCGGAAAGGCTCAAATCATCCGTGAGGACGATCTCAGCACTTGCTTGGGACGCGAATACCGCAAATGCAGCAAGGCTTCCCGTGATTGTATTTTTAATTTTCATAACTAGTTAGTTTGGTTAATACATTGGATTTACGTTTATAAACCCGTAATAACGTAAGCTTAAGGCGTGCCAATTTTGGCCCTTGGAGG
Source organism: Opitutia bacterium (assembly GCA_042096455.1). GTDB lineage: Bacteria > Verrucomicrobiota > Verrucomicrobiia > Opitutales > Coraliomargaritaceae > UBA7445. The sequence goes on along the minus strand of JBELLU010000046.1, from coordinate 98 downwards.
TTTTTTTTAATTATATCCGGGAACCCCTTTCGCCTTTGGGTGGTCATTGATTGGCAACAATGCGCTTTCATGAAATATTAAGGCTATTGATCGCCGGC
>JBELLU010000045.1:0-13801 GCA_042096455.1 Opitutia bacterium | reverse complement strand
TAAGTAGCATAGGGTTAGTAAAATACTGACATTGATTACTAAAATACAAGTATTTGATGTGTATAGAGTCTGTTTTATTTAAAAATACTTAATTTGGTATAAAAGCAACTATTTTTACGCCAAAATTCAGTAAACTACGGGCTTCATCCAGCGTTGTGCCAAATTGCGGCTATGGCTCACTCTCGCGACTGCACGTGAGCGTAGCTCAGTTGGATAGGTTTGAGGCGCGGAGCACCGACAGCGCCGGGCTATGCGACGCATTCTGCCGAAAATATCGGATGTATAAATACGATGCTCGGAGGAAGGGAAAATCTTGCTAAATTTCGGCTATGGCTCACTCTCGCGACTGCACGTGGGCGTAGCTCAGTTGGATAGAGCATCGGATTTCTAATCCGAGGGTCGGGGGTTCGAATCCCTCCGCCCATGCGTGTCCTCAAGCAAGACCGCTATGTTAGCAATCCGTCGGCTTTGAGGCGTTCGATCAATTGCAGGGCGATGCCGGCGCGGTTGAGCAGGTAAAGGTGGAGGCCGGGGGCGCCGTTCTGCAGCAATTCTCGGGCTTGCTGGTGGATCCAGTCGAGTCCGGCCGCTTCCACCGCGGCGGGGTCGTCTCCGGCGGCGGCGAGGGCTTGATCCAGCGCCTCGGGGAGGGCGGCTTCGCACATCGCGCAAAAGCGTTGGGCTTGCTGGCGGGAGGAGATGGTCAGGAGGCCGGGCAGAATCGGAACTTCGATGCCGATGGCGCGGCAGCGATCCACAAAGTTGAAATAGACCTGGTTGTCGAAGAAAAGCTGGGTTGTGATGAAGTCCGCGCCGGCGTCGACCTTGCGTTTGAGGTTTTGCAGATCGGTTTCCAAAGCGGGTGCCTGAGGATGTTTTTCCGGGTAACCGGCCACCGCGACCTCACAGTCCGGGTAGTGTTCGCTGATGAGGCTGACGAGTTCATTGGCGTAGGCGAGTCCGTCGGGGTGGGGGGTGAAGTCTTCGGCATCCTGGGGTGGGTCACCGCGGAGCGCCATGATTTGGCTGAGTCCAGCGTCTTTGAATTCGGCGATGATCTGCTTCAATTCATCGCGTGAATGACCGACGCAAGTGAGGTGGGGCATGATGGTATACCCCAGATCGTCCTTGAGGCGGCGGGCGTATTCAAGGGTGCGACTGCGGGTGCTGCCGCCCGCCCCGTAGGTGATCGAGGCAAAGTCAGGCTGGATGGAGCGCAGTTCCGAGGCGGCTTGTAGGAGTTGTTCCGCTGCTTTTTCCGATTTGGGCGGGAAAAACTCCACCGAGATGCGCGGCGTGGAGGCGCGGGAGTCGACTGGATGCGTATGGGTCATATTACGTATCAACATATAATGATATCTTGATGCGTAAAGCTAAAAGTCCACTTTGTGCGGGTTTTTAAAAACCGTAAAGTTCGATCCCGAGTCGGGCAGCATCGGCGCAGACTTGTTCCTTGTTGATGAGGATAACGCTCCCGGCTTTGAGGGCAGCGGTAAGGATGCCGCTGGCGTGCATGACTTCGAGGGTGCGGGATCCGAAGACCGGCACGTCGAAACGATAGTCCTGTTCACGTTTGACGGTTTTTACGAAGATCAGGCCTTCGGTTTTAAAACCACCGGCGCGTTGCAGCATGGGGTCGGTGCCCTCATAGGCTTCGACCGCGAGCACGGTGCCTTTGCGTACCACGCAGCCTTGACCGATGTCGAGGTTGGCCGCGCCCTCGGCTATGCGAATGCCGTGTTCAAGGTATTCAAGGGGTGCTTTTAATTTACCGGGCGTCATGAGTCCGGGGCTGGCGAGTTGGTCATCGAGACCTGCGCGGGCGTCGAGCATCTCAATGCCGATTTTTTGAATTTCTACAGCGATCGCGCCGAAGATGGTTTCGGCATTGCGCACCTTGAGGCTGTTTAAAATCGCAAGGGCCTTGAGGTCGGGGTGCAGGCCGTGAAAGAGCCGTCTGGGGGTCACTTGCCCCGCCATCATGGCGTAGCGGCATTCGAGTTTGCCGAGGGCTTTGAGCAGTTTGCCGAGCTGACCGACTTTAACGGTGACGCGTTCATGGGCATCAAAGGAATCGATGAGGCTGGATTCGGTTTCGCCCTCAAATGCGATCAGACGAATCGGGAGGCCCATCGAGCGAAAACGCTCCGCCACGATGATGGGGTAGTCGCCCTTGCCCGCAATCAATCCAAGGGGTTGACCATCGAAGTCAGGTGGCAGGAATTGTGAAGGCATGCGGCTCAGGGTAGTTGAGAAGATTTGAATGAGTAAGGCCGCGCGGGCTCTTGTTCGAGGTAGTCATCCGAGACCAGCAAGAGCGCTTGGGGCTCGGTATGAGCATGGACGCTGCGGTAGATGACGCGTTTGCGCGCAAAACTGACGGCATCGGCGAGCCGGCGGGCGAGCACTTCCTTTTCATTGACGGTGCCGCTCTCGGTGACGATGCCGCGCGCCGCGCTTTGTTCACTGATCCGAACGCTTTGGGGATGGGCGATGAATTCGCGCTCTTCGCCGTCCGGATAATAAAAGGTCAGGGTTCCCTCATAGGCGGAGATGTTCATGCCCAGGGGGTTGATGGATAGCACCGAGGTCGTGGAATGGACGCGCAGGTGGCCACTATTCATTGCTATTTTCAGGTTGGACAAGGGCGAGATGTGGTCGCAACTCAGGCCCATCGTGCCTTTAATCAAGTAGATTTGTAGATTGGAAATTGTAGGTTCATGTTCGAGGCTATGACTTTTCGGACCAAAGGGGATTTGTCGGAAGTTTTGGATTTTAATATGGGTGTTTTCGGTAAGGGCGATCGCGACACCGTTGCTGAGCACGAGAAATAGCGTGCCGTCTTCTTTGGTTTTGAGGGTCAATCCATCGACCGAGTGACTTTCGTGTAATCCCAAAGTCAGTTTTTTGCCCTCCTCGTTGCGGACTTCCACAGAACCACGCATGCTCGTGACGAAGCCGAATCCGGGTTGCATTTCCTGCGCGCAAAGAACGCTTGTGGCGGTCAGGGCGAGAAGGAGGTATAGCGTGTAGCGCGGCATGATGGTTGAAGGATGGAGTATCAATTTGCTACCAGATTAACAATTTTTCCGGGAACGTAAATCTCGCGCCGCAAGGTTTTTCCTTCGATCATGGTGAGCACTTTAGGATGCGACTTGGCAGCGGCGAGCGCGCCGGCTTCATCAATGTCAGCGGGGAGCTCGGCGTCACCGCGGTATTTTCCGTTGACCTGAAAAACGATTTTGACGCGATCCTGAACCAATTGCGCGGGGTCATGTTCAGGCCAGCGGGTGTGGGCGATGCTCTCGCGGTGACCGAGCCGTTCCCAGAGTTCCTCCGCGATGTGAGGGGCAAGGGGCGCGAGCAATTGGAGCAGCGATTCGGCCGCCTGACGGGGGAGGGGTTCTGCTTTGGATAGTTGGTTCACGCAAATCATCATTTGCGAAATCGCGGTATTGAAGGAGAGTGCCTCGTAATCCTCGGTCACCTTTTTGATGGTGGCGTGAAGGGTGCGGGCAGAGTCCGCATCGAGTTCGGCGGAATCAACAACCCGCAAGGCTCCGTCCTCACTGAGCACCAGGCGCCAGACTTTCCGCAGGAAGCGGGCAATGCCCTCGATGCCTTTGGTGTTCCAGGGTTTGCTGGCTTCAAGGGGCCCGAGGAACATGAGGTAGAGGCGCAGGGCATCCGCGCCGTAGCTTTCGATAATGGTTTCTGGGTTGACGACATTGCCCCGGCTTTTGGACATTTTTTCGCCGTCTTCTCCGAGGATGATGCCTTGGTGGAAAAGTTTTTTAAAGGGTTCAGGGTCGCTCACCACGCCGAGGTCGTAGAGCACCTGATGCCAGAAGCGCGCGTAGAGGAGGTGGAGCACGGCGTGCTCCGCGCCGCCGATGTAGAGATCGGGACCGCCCCAGTATTTTTCCTTTTCCGGATCGACCAGTGCCTTGTTGTTCTTGGGATCGATGTAGCGCAGGTAATACCAACAGGAACCCGCCCATTGCGGCATGGTATTGGTTTCGCGGGTGGCTTTTACCCAGCCCTCCTTCGGTTCGGTGCCGGTCTTGCCGCTAGCGGGGTCGAGGTGAACAGCGAGCCAGTCGTCCGCCTTTGCGAGGGGGCTTTGTCCATCCGGGGACGGGGTATAGCTTTCGACCTCCGGTAATTGCAGGGGTAGTGCCTGCTCGGGCAAAACAATGGCACAGCGTTCCTCGCCGTCAATCCTGGCAGTGACGGGTTCGCCGGACGGCTTCAGGGCGGTATCGATTTTTTCGTAGTCTTCTGCGGTGACCCAGAGCACCGGGAAGGGCTCGCCCCAATAACGCTGACGCGAGAAGAGCCAGTCGCGCAATTTGTAGTTTATCTCTGCCCGCCCGCGTCCTTCTTTCGACAGTTGTTCGATGACGGCTTCTTTTGCAGTCTCGGAATCCTGACAATCCAAAGAACCGGATTGCATGAGTTTGCCCGGGCCGGTGTAAGCTTCGATGAGCGCACCATCGCTGTCTTTTTCGGCCGCGCCGTCATCCTCGATCACTTGAATGATTTCGAGGTCAAAGGCTTTGGCGAATTCAAAGTCGCGGGCATCGTGCGCGGGAACCGCCATGATCGCACCCGTGCCGTAAGTCATCAATACGTAGTCCGCGACCCAAATGGGGATCGATTTTCCGTTGAGGGGATTGGTGGCGGTCGCGCCGGTCCAGACCCCCGATTTTTCCTTGCTCAATTCAGCGCGTTCCAGATCGGACTTGCGTTTGGCTTGTTCAACATAGGCATGAACCGCTTCGCTTTGATCTGCGGTGGTGATGGAATTTAGGAGGGGGTGCTCGGGCGCGATGACCATATAGGTCGCGCCGTAGAGCGTGTCCGGGCGGGTCGTGAAGACTTCCAGTTGCCCTTGGTCGCCGTCGATTTCAAAGGTGATTTCCGCGCCCTCGGAGCGCCCGATCCAGTTTTCCTGCAGGCGTTTGGTGGAGTCGGGCCAGTCGAGATCCTTGAGTCCGGCGATGAGGCGCTCGGCGTAGGCCGTGATACGGAGTACCCATTGGCGGATGGGGCGGCGCTCCACCGGAAAATTGCCGCGCTCGGAGCGTGGACCCTCGGGGGTATTGAGCACCTCCTCGTTGGCGAGCACCGTGCCCAGTTCGGGACAGAACCAGACCGGTTTCTCGTCCACGTAGGCGAGCCCCTTTTTGAAAAGCTGACTGAATATCCATTGGGTCCAGCGGAAGTATTCGGGGTCGGTGGTATTGATTTCCCGTTCCCAGTCGTAGGCAAAGCCGAGTTGGGTGAGCTGTTCGGTAAAGCGGGCGACGTTGGTCTTGGTAGTTTCGCGGGGATGCTGGCCGGTTTTGATGGCGTATTGCTCGGTGGGCAGACCAAATGCGTCCCAGCCCATCGGGTGGAGGACATTATAGCCGCAGGCTTTCTTGAAGCGCTTGAGGGCATCGCTGGCGGTGTAGCCCTCGGGGTGACCGATGTGCAGCCCCGCGCCGGAGGGGTAGGGAAACATGTCCAACACATAAAAGGTCGGCTGGTCTGCGAAATCCTGAGCGCGATAGGTATGCTGTTGAGCCCAATAGTTTTGCCACTTGGGTTCAATTTCCGAGAAAGAGTAATCGTTGCGGTTGGAAGCCATAATCAGAGAATCCGCAATAAAGAGCGATCCCCGCCAAGGCGTCAACGCCTCAAAATTACCGCCTGCCCCTTGCGCTTTTCGTTTGAAACCCGCTCCGACCATGGGTTTATTGGTAACTGATGCGCTTTATGAAAACAACTTGGGTCGCCGGTCTGTGCGTTTGGGGGATGGTAGTCCTGCAGGCGGAGGAAACCGTCAAGAGCCCGCTCGAGGCGGTGGGCCGCCAAGCGGGAGCGATTCAGGAAAAACGCGCCCCGGTGAAGCAGTGGAGTTCCGGAGCAGCACTTCCCCTGACGGATAAACGCATCTCAATGGAGCAATGGTCCAAGCATTTCAGTTCGGTGGGCAGCAAGCGTGCCCCGATTGAGATGAAGTCCGGGGAGCGCCGCACCGTTCAGACCGAACGCAAAACATTCCCGACCCGTAGCCGTGAAATGTCTCGCATGGATCAGCAGATGGCCGACATTGAGCGCGAGGCGCGAATCGGAAAAAAAGATACACCGCTGCTTTTGCGCGACCACCAGGTTTATTCAATGATGCTTCAGGGAAAAGCCTTTGAGGAGGAGATGGGTAAACAATTGAGTTTGCGTGATTTAAACCGTTTTCAATTTCGCCGCAATCGCAGTGATGCGGCGGTGCCGGTCAAGCAGGCGGGCAGCGGGGAGCGTTAAACTGCGCTTGGGCGTCGTTTTTTCTTTGAAGCGGCGAGAAAGCTCGTAATAAATGCGCCCTATGCAGCACTTACGCCCTCTAGTATTGTTTCTCATCTTATCTTTGCTCGCCTCGTCGGTCCTCTGCGCGGGCGGTAAACCCGCGGGTGCCGCCGAGTCGGCACTCCCAAAACCGCTCGACAAATATTCGGAGGTCGAAGCAAGCTATGCCGCTGAAATCGGGATCGCCGCTGACGAACTCAGCCTCATGCAGCGCTTGAGCGCGCGCGCCGCTGATGACCCCATGAATTGGATCGCGACGCTTATTTTCTTCCTCGCGATCATCCACACTTTCGCGGCGGGCCCGCTTATGAATCTCGCCCACAAGGAAGAGCATCGCCACCAGAAAATGATCGAGGCAGACACCCGTCGCTTTCATGGCGGTAGAGCCCCAGTGAGTTTCAAAGCCACCGCCCTGCATTTTTTCGGTGAAGTGGAGGCCATTTTTGGGATATGGGTGCTTCCATTGTTGTTGGCGATAACGCTGACGCACGGCTGGCACGATGCCACGGCCTATATCGACACCCGCAATTTCACGGAGCCGCTCTTCGTGGTGGTTATTATGGCGATTGCGGCATCCCGCCCGGTGGTGGTGTTTGCGGAGGGCGCTCTCCGCTCGGTGGCATCACTCGGTAAACAATCCCCCGCTGCCTGGTGGCTCTCCATTCTCATCATCGCGCCGCTCTTGGGTTCCTTTATCACCGAACCCGCCGCAATGACGATTGCCGCGCTCTTGCTGGGCCAACAATTTTATCATTACAACCCCTCGAATACGTTTAAATACGCCACCCTCGGCTTGCTCTTTGTCAATATCTCGGTCGGCGGAACCCTTACGCATTTCGCCGCTCCGCCGGTGCTGATGGTCGCAGGGAAATGGGACTGGAATATGCCCTTCATGTTTACGCACTTCGGCTGGCGCGCGGTTCTGGGAATACTGGTGGTGACCGCGATCTATTTCCTGATCTTCCGCAAAAAATTCGTGCATTTGAAGGAGAAAGCGGAGGCAGAGAAAGCCAACCAAGTGCAGGAACCGGTGGAGCCGGTGCCTGCGTGGATCGTGGGCATCCACCTCACATTTCTGGCTTGGACGGTTTTCACACTCCATCACCCCGCGCTTTTCATCGGCGGCTTCCTCGTCTTTGTCGCCTTCAACCTCGCGACGGTACATCACCAATACGCCATTAGTCTCAAGGGCCCGATTTTGGTGGGCTTCTTCCTCGCGGGACTTGTCACGCATGGTGGGATGCAAGGATGGTGGATCGCGCCGGTCCTATCGGCCTTGGGAGAAGTTCCGCTCTTCATCGGTGCCACCGTATTGACGGCATTTAATGACAATGCCGCCATTACCTTCCTCGCGGCGCAGGTGCCCGCTTTCGCAAATGGAGTGGATGGCGCAACCGCATTGCAATACGCGGTCGTCGCGGGAGCAGTGACCGGGGGCGGTTTAACGGTGATCGCGAATGCGCCGAATCCCGCCGGTCAAAGCATCCTCAGCAAATATTTCTCCGGAGGGGTCTCACCCTTGAAGCTTTTGCTGGGAGCGCTCTTTCCGACCCTCGTGATGGCGGTGATGTTCATGGTGCTGCCTCATTAAGCTCAGGTCGCGCCATTGCTCAGGCCGCGTCCGATTTGTTCCACTGGCAATGGTGGCGATTAGCAGCCACGCGCTCATAAATCCCGTCGCGCTTCGCTTGCGGTATAATCCCAATGACACGCGCCAAGCAGCGCCAGAATACGCCGACCTCGCTCAAGGCGCGCAGCACGGCATTCGAACGCACATGCAATTCCGGGGGGTCGGCTTCGCTCAAATAAACCGCGGTCTTCAAATCCGTTGTCAAATCGACCGGTAATCGCGCGGCGGCCTCGGGGCTTTGGAGGGCGCAAAATTTCAGGCGTCCATGCGTGTCACGGCGCCGCAAAAAATCGACTGCTCCCGCGCACAAGCCGCATTCCCCATCATAAAAAAAGGTCCCTCCCATCCCGTAAAGATAGGGCATTGCCTTGAATTGTCCAACCCCGCCGTTATTTTCACGGCTTCCGCTTGCAGAACCCCGTTTGCTCCACAACCTCACTGAGGTGGAGTTTAAATTACAAAGTACATACTCACCGCAGGGGGATCAACCCGAGGCGATCCAAACCCTTGTGCAGGGCGCGAGGGCAGGGCAGGCGCGCCAAACCCTCCTTGGGGTGACCGGATCCGGCAAAACTTTTACAATGGCAAACGTCATTCAGGAACTCCAGCGACCCGCCCTCATTATTTCACATAACAAAACCCTCGCCGCTCAACTTTACTCTGAATTCAAAGCCTTCTTTCCCGACAACGCCGTCGAGTATTTCGTCAGTTATTACGACTACTACCAACCCGAGGCATACATCCCGCAAACCGATACCTATATCGAGAAGGACTCCTCCATCAATGAGGAGATTGAACGCCTGCGCATTGCGGCCTCCTCCTCCCTCATAAGCCGTCGCGACGTTATCGTGGTGGCATCGGTCTCCTGCATTTATGGCCTCGGTTCGCCTGAGGATTTCAAGGACATGATGCTCCCGCTCACCCCCGGAATGGAAATCTCCCGCGACGACCTCCTCGAACGCCTCGTTGAAATCCTCTACAACCGCAACGATATCGATTTCAAACGCTGTACCTTCCGGGCGCGGGGCGATGTCGTGGATGTTTTCCCCGCCTATCTCGAGACCGCGATCCGAATCGACTTCTGGGGCGATGAGATCGAATCCATTCGCGAACTGGATCCCCTCACCGGGGAGACCGGCGCCGCTCTCGAGCAATTCCATCTATACCCTGCCACGCAGTATGTCACCCCCAAGGATAAAATCAAAAAAGCGATTCAGGGGATCCGTGCCGAACTCGACGAACGGGTCGCGTGGTTCGAGTCGGAAAACCGGCTCCTCGAAGCGCAGCGCATCAAAATGCGAACCGATTATGATATCGAATTGCTCCAGGAGATGGGCTTCTGCACCGGCATCGAGAATTATTCCCGTTACCTCGCCGACCGCAAACCCGGCGAGCGACCCTTCTGTCTCGTGGATTTCTTCCCGGATGATTTCCTCCTTTTTGTCGATGAAAGCCACGCCACGCTCCCGCAGGTGCGTGCCATGTATAATGGCGACCGCGCCCGCAAGGAACGCCTCGTCGATTACGGCTTCCGCTTGCCCTCCGCCCTCGATAACCGCCCCCAAACCTTTGAGGAATTTGAATCCATCACGGGGCAGACGATCTATGTTTCCGCAACCCCCGCGAAGCATGAAATGGAAGTCTCCAAAACGGTCGCGGAGCAGGTCATTCGCCCCACCGGACTCCTGGATCCGGAACTTGAGATCCGCCCCATCAAGGGTCAGGTCGAGGATGTGATGGGAGCGGTGCGTGATGCCACTGCCGCCGGCGAACGAACCCTTATCACGACCCTCACGAAGCGCATGTCCGAGGACCTCTCGGAATACCTGCGCGAAGCGGGCCTCAAGGTTGAATATCTCCACAGCGATATCGATGCGATTGAACGGGTTGAAATTCTGCGCTGTCTCCGCAAGGGCGATTTCGATGTATTGGTGGGGGTGAATTTACTCCGCGAGGGGCTCGACCTCCCGGAAGTTGCCCTCGTGGCGATCCTCGATGCCGACAAGGAGGGCTTCCTCCGCAGTGCCACCAGTTTGATTCAAACCGCGGGCCGTGCCGCGCGGCATGTCAAGGGCCGCGTCTTGCTCTACGCCGATGTCATTACCGATTCGATTCGTCAAACCCTCGACACCACCGCCTACCGCCGCGAGAAGCAGTTGGCGTACAATACCGAACACAACATCACCCCCCGCAGTGTGGAGCGCGGGCTCGACGAAAGCCTGCAAGCCCCCGGTAAAAAATACGACGAGGAAACCGATGCCAGCGACTTGGTGGAGGAGGGCGATGGACGCGATCGCGCCGCCGTGATTGCGGAACTGGAGGAGGAAATGCTGGAGGCCGCCCGCAACCTCGCCTTCGAAAAAGCCGCCATCATCCGCGACCAGATTGAACAACTACAAGGTGGCGCGGATCAAACGCCGGCTGCTGCCGGGAAAGCCAAAAAAGGCCGCAAACGCTCCGGGATTTACAACGCCGCCGGTCTTCCAAAAAAACTGAAACGCTAGCGCGATAGCCGAACATTGAAAACCGAACGTTGAACACCGAACGTTGAAGGTTTACTACGAATAGAAACGAATAAGCACGAATGGGATTAAAGGTGGAAGCGACAATCCTGTCGCTTTTCGTGGGGTTGGAAAGCAGTCGGAAAGTTCGAACGCTGTCGTCTTCACCATGAAGATACGAATGGGCTAGTTTGTTGCAATGACACCGCGTACTAGGCAGCCGCTGATTCTCAGCCGTTCATATCGGCTGGAAGCGTTCTTATTGGCCCAGCAGGACCAACTCGTCGCGGTGAATCACCACTTCGGCGCTGGTCTTTCCATCGTCCAACATCGTTTGCAGACTCGGGCGACCGATTCGGCTGAGGCCCTGGGCGATTCCCTTGCCGTCCGCATCCTCGACCCGCACCAGATCGCCGGCTTCAAACTCGCCCTCGCATTCAACAATGCCAACTGCCAGGAGGCTTTTGCCCCCGTTTTGGACTGCCTCGGCGGCACCGGCATCAACGCGGAGGGTGCCGTTTACCTGATCCAGAATCGCAATCCAGCGTTTGTGAGCCTGAACCGGTTTTTCGCTGGGCGGAAAGAAAGTCCCCACCGCTTCGCCCGCCAGGAGTTGATCGACGAGGCGGTCGTTCTCGCCACTGGTGATAATGACACCGCAGCCCGCGCGTTGCGCGATCTTGGCGGCAGAGAGTTTGCTCACCATTCCACCCACCGAGGTGGTTTGTTGGGTGCCTTTCGCCATCGCCTCGATTTCTGGCGTGATCGTGGGCACTTCCAGAATCACCGCACCGCCATGCTCCAGATCCATCAATCCGGGAATGTTGGAAAGGATGCAGAGCCGGTCGGCATGCATCACGCTTGCCACCAGCGCCGAGAGGGTGTCGTTGTCGCCAAATTGGATTTCACTCGCGCTGACGGTGTCGTTTTCATTCACCACCGGAACGATCCCGCGCTGCAGCAATTGCTCGAGGGTGTTGCAAATGGCATTGTGGCGGTGACGGGTCCGCAAGTCCTCCCGCGTCAAAAGTATTTGCGCGACATTGAGCTCCAGCGGATCAAAGCCCTGCTGCCAGGTATTCATCAGAATGGTTTGACCGATCGAAGCGCAGGCCTGCAGGGTCGCCAAATCCTTGGGACGGGTCTCCAGACCGAGTTTCCCCATGCCCAATCCAATCGAGCCGGAACTCACCAGCACCACTTCCATGCCGTGCTTCCGCAGTTGCCCCACTTGACGGCACAGGGTCGCGATGCGCGCGGTGTCGAGTTGCCCAATGCCCGTGGTGAGCACGCCGGTGCCCAGTTTGATGACGACCCGTTTTGACTGTGAGAAAGCGTTCAAAATAACTATGCCAATGCCTATGGCGTGACCCGCCTTAGACCGATTTTAAATCCGCCTCCTTCTTCGCCAATTGTTCATTGATTTTGGCAATGAACGCGTCGTGCTCGTTTTGGATGTCCTTCTCGTGGCGTTTCACATCATCCTCGGAGAGGCCGTCCTCTTTGGCGGCTTTCAGGAGATCGAGGGCGTCGCGACGCGCCTGCCGGACCCGCACGCGGCCGTCTTCCGCCATCCCGCCCGCCTGCTTGGCGAGGTTTGCGCGGCGCTCACCGGTCAATTCCGGTACCGGTACCCGCAGGATGCCGCCGTCTACCAACGGATTGAATCCGAGGTTCGCATCGATGATCCCTTTTTCGACCTCGCGCACCACGCTCTTGTCCCAGGGTTGCACCATGATAGTGCGGGCGTCGGGAGTTGTGACGGCCGCCACTTCCTTGAGCGAGACCGTGCTTCCATAGGCGTCCACCTTCACGCTGTCCAGCATCGCCGGACTGGCCTTGCCGGTGTGGAGGCTGCCAAATTGACTTAAGGTATACTCGATGGCCTTTTCCAGATCGGCTTTGAGTGCGGCGAGGATTTCTTTGGGTTCCATGATTACTTATCGGTTAATATTTAAAAAGGGTAGGGTTTGGGAAATTCCTAATCGTCGACCCGCGTGCCGATCGACTCGCCCATCACCGCGCGGTAAATCGAGCCGGGTTCGCGCATACTAAAGACCAAGACCGGCATCTTGTTTTCCATGCAGAGCGAGAAGGCGGTCGAATCCATCACATTCAATTGCTCGCGCAGCGCGTCGATATAGCGCAGGCTCTCGTATTTCACCGCGTCCTTGTGCTTCGCCGGATCCTTGTCGTATATGCCGTCCACCTTCGTGGCTTTCATCAGCATATTCGCCCCGATTTCACTCGCCCGCAAGGCCGCGCAGGTGTCGGTTGAAAAATAGGGATTCCCGGTGCCCCCCGCGAAAATCACGACCCGTCCGCGTTCCAAATGCCGGGTGGCACGACGCACAATGAAAGGTTCCGCCAGTTTATCCATCGGGATCGCACTCTGCAGACGCACCGTCACCCCCATTTTCTCGAGGCAATCCATAATCGCCAGGCCGTTAATCACGGTCGCCAGCATCCCCATATAATCACCGGTGGTGCGATCCACCCCCTTCAATTCCGAACCGCTCAGGCCCCGGAAAATATTTCCGCCGCCGATCACCAGACCGACTTGCACCCCGATATCGTAAACCTTTTTAACTTCCGTGCATATTTCCGTCAAAATCGCCGGACTGATCGGTTCACCGTCCTCCGTATTTCGCAGGACTTCACCGCTCAGCTTCAGAACGATACGTTTATATTTCGGTTTAGGTTTTTCGGAATCACTGGCACTCATTAAAAGGTTGTTAAACGCCCAAATCCCCCCCGCGTCAATCCAAGGCTTTCACACCCCTCAAGAAAACGCTCAAGCCTTTTTCCAAAAATCAACTCACTCCGCGGGCACAGCATCACAGTAACCCACGCGCCAAGCAATAGCATCTATGCAAGTGATGCCGTTATAAGGGTATGAAAGTGGGAAGGTTAGGGAACTTTGAACATCGAACATTGAACGCTGAACATCGAACTCACCACAGAGGCAGCGAGTACACGGAGTGGTGAAGCTGCATATTTCAAACATTCCCACTTTTCCACCTTCATACCTTCCCACCACTAAATCGCTTCAGCCTTCGAGGTTCGATGTTGGACGTTTTCCGGTGCCCTGCACTGAGGCCAGCTTAGCTGGCGACCACTAATGGGCGCTTATATCCACTAATGCTAAAAACAATACTATAAAAATATTAGTGTTTATAAGCGAGGATGAGCGGTTCCCGGCTCTGCCGGGTTCGTGGTTTTCGTGTCGTTCGTGGTTTCATTTCGCAACCTTCCTGCTCCCCTTCGCGTACCTTTGCGGGCAATGCTTTATTCGCGTGATCGGCGTGATTCGTAGTTTCCT
>JBELLU010000044.1:0-13956 GCA_042096455.1 Opitutia bacterium | reverse complement strand
GGAGGAAGTTGAAATGCTGTGGAAGCATGTCGTCCGAAATAAAGAAGATGATATTGGGGCGCTCGGATGTGGCGTTTTGAGCCCGAGTGAGCGGGCTGAGTAAACTGATGGCTGCAAGGCTGACTGCGAGGATTCTAAGCGGTTGTTTCATGATGGACTAGAGGTTTTTAAAAGTATTGATGAAGCGAAAGAGCTTGTTGGAAAGTTCGGCGACGGTGGCTTTATAATTTGGATCTTTTGACAGGTTTCGTTGTTCGAGGGGATCGGTCGCATAGTCATAGAGTTCGGTTGCGATGATGGCGTGGCCGGGTTTGGCGCCCTCGCCATCGGTTTTAAACCATGCGACAAAGCGGTATTGTTCATCGCGGAGGGCGTAACCCATTTTATCGCCACGCGGAAATTGGCTGACGGCAAATTCCCGGCTAAGAATAGCTTTGTCGTGAATGGTGGGGACGAGGCTGGTGCCATCGAGATGGTCGGGAATTTCAATGCCTGCGAGGTCGCAGAGGGTTGGGAAAAGGTCGGTTAGTTCGGCGGGCATGTTGGTCTTTTGTGGTCGACTGCCGGGTGTTGAAATGATGAGTGGGACGCGGGTGGCTTGTTCGTAGTTGGTATGCTTGCACCAAAGACCATGATCGCCGAGGTGCCAGCCATGATCGCCCCACACTACAATAATCGTGTTTTGGGCGAGGCCCAATGTTTTGAGTTGATCGAGTATTCTGCCGATTTGTGCGTCGATGTAGGCAACGCAGGCGTAGTAGCCATGAATGAGTTCGCGCTGGGTCGCTTCGTCAACGGGTCCTTTTTGTGGAACTCCGTTATAGGAACGGAGCTCGGGAAAGTTATGGAGTGCGTAGTCGGGTGCTCCTACGGGCGGGGCTTGGTAGGGTTCCAACGCAATCGCCTCGCGATCGAATTGATCCCAGTATTTTTTGGGCGCGACAAAAGGGAGGTGTGGTTTCTTAAATCCGACTGCCAGAAAGAAAGGTTCTTTTTTTGTGGCAAGTTTGGAAAGAGTCCTGACCGCGTGTGCGGCGATGGCGCCGTCGTCATACGCATCATCCGGAACCGCCTCGGCCTCGACCACGGGCCAGGCTCCGCCCTGGAAGAGCTTCCGATTGACAGCGCCCCAGTTTGAATTTTCAAGCCCGGCAGCAATGCTTTTGCTTTTGGGGTTGTGGTAATGGCCAATGGGTTTACCGGTGCCGGGATTGTAGTCAAGGTGCCAGGTTTGGGTATAGGGCTCACTCCAGGAAGCAGTGTCGCAACCTTTATCCACGCTACGCGGGTCGAATATTTTCCCCATACCGACAGCGTGATAGCCGTTGTTTTTAAAGTGCTGCGTCAGGGTCAGGATGTTTGGATTTATATCGCGGATTTTGGTTTTAAGATCCCAAATTTTGGTAAAATCGGGATATTTTCCGGTCATGAGGCTGGCGCGGGAGGGTCCGCAGACCGCCTGCTGGCAGTGGGCGTTCAGGAAGGTGGTGCCTTGTGCCGCGATGCGATCGATTGCCGGAGTGGGCACTTTATGATCGTAAGCGCCGAGGGTGGGCTTGAGATCATCGACCGCAATAAAGAGCACGTTCGGCTGTTTGGCGGCTAAAAGCGTTACGCTGAGGCAGAGTGCTGTGGTGCAGGATTTTAGAATGGAATTTTTTTTCATTA
The DNA here is from genome assembly GCA_042096455.1 of Opitutia bacterium. Taxonomy (GTDB): domain Bacteria; phylum Verrucomicrobiota; class Verrucomicrobiia; order Opitutales; family Coraliomargaritaceae; genus UBA7445. The sequence goes on along the minus strand of JBELLU010000044.1, from coordinate 12,288 downwards.
GAGACCGGTGCGGAAGATGAAGCCGAGGTCGTCGAGATAAATATCTCCAGTGACGGGGGCATCTGCCTGAATTTGGAAGCGGACCGCATAAAGTTTAGCCATAGCATCGAGAAGGGCGGGCTCTTTGACGGTAAAGGCAAAAGTTTTCCACTCTCCCATGATGGCGCTAAGGGGAATTGAGCCAATCGGGATCCAGTGATTGGCGTCGCTTTGAAGGATGAGGTTAACACGTGCTTTGGGGTCGGCGCACTGGAGGTTATGTGCGGCGCGGAGTTTCCCGACTACTCCGCTGGCATGTTCGAAGGGCAGTTGCTCTTTCGGGAGCGGTTCGAAGTGAAAGAGGAGGTCGGCATTGCGCGCGGGCAAGGCTCTGGAGAGACGCGCTGCGGCAACATACTGGTTCGGTCGGATTGAGGACTCGGACCCGAGCTTGAAGGTGCTTTTGGCGTTCCACTGGTTAATGGGGTTGTCGAAGGTCCAATAGACGAGGGCGCGCTCCAGGATGGGAACGAGTTCCACTTTGGTTTTAGCGCTTAAATTTCCGGAATCGGCGCGAAGTTGGATTTTCCCAGGGCCGGTAGGAGTAAGGGTGAATGCTGCCTTGGCGTTATCGAGGCTGAGTCTGGTTTTGCTGAGTTTTGCGGGACCTTCAATGCTTAGCTGAACGGGTTCAGATGCTTGAAGGTAGGGATGTTTAGCATCGGGATCATGCGCAATGATCCATCCTTCGATTGAGCGGTCAGCGGGGATTCGCTCGGGCAGTGAAAAAGTAAGGGTGGGTTTAATGGAATCGGTTTGAGTTTCGGGACGGGAGAAGGTGAGGGGGTTCTTGGTCCAGGGCAGGGTGATCACATTGATGCTGTATTTTGGGAGGCTCAGGGTCGCGTGCTGGGTCAGATCAACTTTCTTTTGGGCGGGTTCAAGACTCCAAAGGGGTTTACGGTTGTGGGGATCCCAAAAATATTCCGCACCGGAGAAGGTGTGCAGCAATCCGCTTTTTGCGACACCGGGAGCTTCAATCCGGACGCTGGCTTCCTTGGATTCGGAAGTATTGACCAACATGATCTGGAGGCCTGCTTCAGAGCGTGTGACAAAACTCGATACGGCGGAATGGCCTTTGATCGTGGATTGTACGAGTGCATCGCCCATTAGATTGCCCCACATCCAAAGGGCCCAGTATTGGCTTTTGGGAATCGTGATACCGTTGGTTTCATCGATGTAGAAGGCACTGTGGCCGCCATCTTCGGCAAAGGTAGTGAGATCCCATTGGTTTGCGAAGTCGATGCCCTCCTCGAACATGGCTCCGATCCAAATGGCCGACCAGAGGCCATTGATGAGGTCAACGGTGTCGTGGTCTTCATTGACCTTGATGTTCCACTCGCTAATGCCGATTTCGATTTGGTCTTTGCGCTGGGGTTGGTATGTTTCGATCCAGCGGTGAATTTGGCGGGCGGCTTCGCGCATTTTGTTGATAGCGGCAAACTTCGGCTCGTTTTCTTTTGTATTTACGCCCACGGGGTAGGCGTGGAGGGTCACAAAGTCCAGCGCTTCGCCGCCGTCGCGAATGAGTTCCTCCACGAAATCAAGGGCGAGGTCAGAACATGCCGGACCGCCGAGTTTGATCGAATAATCCTCGCTGTGCATTGCCGCTGCAAACTGTAAGAAACGTTGGGCATACAGCTCACCGGTCATGGTGGTGCCGTCCGGCAAGCGGTGCCCGAGTTCCCAGTCGCCATTCAATTCGTTACCGATTTCCCAGTATTGGACGCCGTAATTTTGCTTTTGGTTGGCCCACTTAACCCATTCTGCCGCCATGCGGGGCGATCCCGATCCCACGTTGACAGTCACCATTGCTTCGGAGCCAATATTCTGGATCCACTCGTGCTGCAATTTGACGTCAAGGTCACCATGGTAATCGGAGAGCGCGTGTTCTTCACCATGAACGCGGAAGCCTTTTTTATACGCTCGGTAATCGATGTCCCATGAGCCGTGGGGCAGGCGTTGTTTAGCATCAAAATTTTCCAGACCATGATCGTCACCAATCCGAACGCCATTACCGTTCCAGAAGTATTCGTTGGACCAGGATCCACCCGGAATGCGTATGCAAGCGGGTTGCCACGCGCGGATGTCATTTTGAAAGCGGGGATTTTCAATGATGTGCTTCCGGCTCCACAGGGAGAGATTCGTTCCGATGAGGCGGTGGCGATCGGTGTGTTGCAAAATAGTATTAGCCTCAATTTGGAGGACTGCATCCACAGAATCAGCGTAGCTGTAAAAACCATTTGCAATGGTCAGGCTAATGCAGGAAATCAAATTTTTAACTCTCGGAAGGCGCATGCAGATATGGATGATTTTTTCTAAAAAACAGGTTTATTATTCTCAAGTTTTGCTCGGGTTGGTAAATGCAATTTTGCATTTAAGTAGTGCCTTAATGAAATGAAAAAGCGTAATTAGGGGACTACGTATTCTCATTCTATCCGTTATGTTTATAATGATGTAATGCCCTTGTCGTCTCATTATAGGCAAGTCTTATTAAAATAGATGAGTCAGCCCCATAATCAAGCCGTACAGGTTGCCGCAGGAGACCGGGTACCCATTCCGAAAAAATTGGCCTATGCACTGGGGGGACCAGTGGATATTCTGTCTGTATGGGTGCTGGTGAGTATTGCCTACCCCTTGTTTAACATGGAGTTGGAGATGCGCCCGCTCTATGTCTCAATCATTTTGATGTCCCTGCGTTTATGGGATGGGATCATCGACCCAATCATGGGCTGGATTTCGGATAATGCCCGTACGCGTTGGGGTCGCCGTCGGCCCTTTATATTCGTGGGGGCTATTTTATCAGCGCTTACATACCCTTTGATTTTCTGGTTTCCGGCAGGGCTGAGTCCTGAACAGAACATGCTCTGGGTGATAGGATTTGGGATCATTTTCTACACCTGTTTCACGGTTTGGGCGATGCCCTATCAGAGTATGCTGATGGAGATGACTCCGGACTACAATGAACGCACGCGGGTAACGGAGGTGCGGGGGTATTTCCAGACGCTGGCAGGCCTGTTGAATGGTTGGATTTGGTGGATTACGCTACGTCCGCTCTTTTTTGTTACGGAACCGGGAAGCGGCGAGTTGGTTGCAAGCACCGCGAACGGTATGCGCTATGTCAGTCTGGGAATAGCGGCGGTTATACTGGTGGGCGGTTTGATTCCGGCAATTTTCGTTAAGGAGCGCTATTACGAACAGGTGCGGCAGCGCCAAAAAAAGATTGGTTTACTAACGAGTCTCAAAGAGACTCTTTCGAATCGCGCGTTTTTAATGCTGTGTATCTTCACGCTTTTCTTTTTGTTGGGGACTGCAATTTTTGACAGTTACGGTCGTTATGTGGGGACCTATTATGTTTTGAGTGGCGATTGGGACCGGGGTGCGGTTTTTGCGGGATGGGGCACTCTGGTGTACACGATTTTTAGCCTGAGTTTTATCCCGATATTTCGCCGCCTCTCAGAACGGATTGGGAAGAACCGTTGTCTAGTGCTCTCGGTGTGTGTGGTTTTGTTTTCAGCGGGCACGACCTGGTGGACTTTCACGCCTGAATGCCCTTGGTTAATGTTGATCAACACCGCCTTTATTGGGGCGGGTTATGCAGGGTTGTGGTTAATGCTACCCTCCATGCAGGTGGATGTGGTGGATTACGATGAACTCAAAACCGGGCAACGTCGCGAGGGTAGCTTTGCGTCCATTTTTTCATGGATCTTGAAGTTGAGTTTTTGTGTGGGCTTTTTGATTTCGGGACCCTTGCTGGAATTGACTGGCTTCGATGCTGCTCTAGGTGGTGATCAAGGGGAGGCGGTCTATAGGAATATGCGACTGGGCTATATTATGATACCGGTATGTTCTTTGTTGTTGGCACTTTTGATTTTGAGATTTTTCCCCATTGATCGGGAAAAGGCGTCTGGTATTCGGCATGAATTAGAGGCTCGACGCGGGGCAATCTAAAGGCACGGGATTTCAGAAACTCACTAATAAAAAGGCAAAAAAGAACGAAAGGATGGATTGTTGGTGAGTGGACTGATGCCAATGCTTCTCATTATCTTACCTCAAAATAATGAAAGCGCACACCAACTGTCTACTCCTAGTGCTTGCGGTAATATTTTTTAGCCTGACGGCAGCAACGAACTTACTGGGACAGCTTACTCCAAGCCTGACTGAATCCGAGATTACCCAAATAGAAACCGATCTCGGGATCACCCTGAGCGCACAAGAGATTGCGGATTTAGCTTCCATCGTGAAGCCGCAGACAGTGCCGGCCTGGAGGACTGCGGCGGATGCCCGCATTGAAGCACACCGCAAAGCAAATCTTACGGTGGAAGTGGTTGATAGCATTGGTAATCCGGTTCCAGGGGCAGCGGTGCGTATGGCGCTCAAAAAGCACGATTTCAAATTTGGGGGTGTCGTCACCGTGATGGATCTGACGGACGCAAGGAATGATTTGGCAGACGCAGGATCTACAACCGATGACTGGAAACGCATCGTTACCGCCCTCTTTAATTCGGTAGGACTCAACAACGGATTTAAACCCCGCATTGTTAATCAACATGAATACATTCCAGGTTTTCTGACATGGGCAGCGGCAAACGATCTGGATGTTCGGGGGCATCTCTTGCTCTGGCCCGGGACGGGTAGTGTCGCAGTGATGGACACGCCCGGAGCGGTTCCGGGGGTCGATTACGGTCGACATCTTAGCAATGCCTCAACTTCGGACTATGCGTCCTATCATGTTCTCGGGGCAGTGGAAACATACAAGGCCAGTGCGCGCACGCAGGCGGATAAGGACGCCCTCAAGGCGGTGGTCGATGCGGAGGTACAGGAATGGGTGAGCCGGTGGAACTTATACGAGTGGGATGTTCTCAATGAAACTCTCAGTAATGCCCTTTTGCTTGAAATTCTAGGGGAAAATCAGATGGCGGAGTGGTTTAATATTGCCGAGACGCATAAAGTAAACCCGGACGCGAAATTGTTAATCAATGAATTTCAATTACCCTCTGCCAGCTTTGAGTCCGGCAGTAATTATAGCAGTCGCCGTGATGCTTATTTCAGCCGCATTGACCGGGTTATTGCCGATGGTGGCGCGATTGATGGAATTGGCTTCCAGAGCCGTTTTAAATTCCTGACAGACTACGATGCCGCTACAGTATATTCACGGATCGATGAGTTTGCGCAGCGATATCCCAGTCTGGAAATTGTAGGGACAGAGTTTGAAATCAAGGACAACTACCAATACCAGAGCGGTGAGTTGGTGGAAGCTTACGATGAGGAGACCCGTGCCCGCTTGACGGAAGAAATCCTGCATGTGTACTTTAGTCATGATCAGGTCACCGGCATGAATGCCTGGGATATTATGAATCCGCAGCCAGACGGTACCGACAATGCCTACACACGTTCGCTTTGTTATTACGGGGATGGCGCTGGTGGGGTTGATGGTCCGATCATTAAACTTAATGGGCTCGTGTGGTATTATTTGCACCGCATACGATATCATTCCGATGTCACTGAGAGCACTGAAGCGAGCGGTGAGGCGACGCTCAGTGGCTTTAAGGGAGAACAGGAATTAATCGTCAGTTATAATGGGACTGACTATAACTCCACCGTAAATTTATTGGCTGATGGAACCCAACAGGTTGTGCTCAATGATGTCAGTTTACCTTCAAGGGAGGTAACATTGGAATATTGGTCTTTTGATGATACTGCCGAGACGCAATTAAAGGACAGTACAAATTCCACTGGAACTGCAGTGTTCACGGAGGCGGCGGTCTCGGCGCAAACCGATGGTGCCGGAGCGCTCAGGATTACGCAGCACCCTTCCATCACCACGCCATGGCAGGGAGATTTTATTATTGCTGAGCCCATGATGTTTGAGTCTCGAAATACCGGTAAATATGAAATCGAATTTGTGGCGCTTTCTGCGGATCTCACCGCCGGTGATCCTAGTGGGGCCTCCTTCGGCTTTGGAATGAAGGATTCCGCCGCAGATGCAGAGATATTTATGGTGCGCATCAATAAGACAGGGGGTGGTCTTGCAGTCAGCACCTACATCGATTCAACCTATACCCTCCTTCATACTTTCACGAATCAGTTTGCCCTTAGTGAACCGGCTAAAATACGTTCCGTAGTCGATTTGGATGCCGACACTGCAGATGTTTATTTGACGATAGGAAGCGCTGCTGAATTTTTTGCAGGTCAAGTGAATCTTGGTACGAGCGGTACCAATTGGGATAGTATGATATATGCTGCGCAGAATAATCAAACCGATTGGGGTGCGTCGGATTTTGCTACGATTGATTATTTGAAGGTGCGTAAACTTGAGGCAGATCGTTATTACCTTTGGGTCGATCGCTTAGATTGGTCAGGGGAGACCTCGCAGGCCGCCACGGATGATCCCGATAAGGATGGCATTAGCAATTTTATGGAATACGCGCTCGGGGGGAATCCTCTCTCCACAGATGGGGTGAGTTTACTGCCGAACCTTGTAGATTTTAACGGAGCAAAGCATTACGAGCTCACCCTCGCGGTCGATTCAATCGATTTAAAATACACGCTTAAACACTCAACCGATTTGGTGGATTGGGACAGCCTAAGCCCGACTTTTATTCATGGTCAGGTGGGCCAAGTTATAAGGATTCCTCTTTTGGATGAATCCTATGACAAGCGATTCAGCCGTTTGGAAGTGAATCAAAATTAAATTTATGAAAAGTAAATACGTCCTATTCATATTGATAATAACATCGGCCATCGGGCTTTCCCTGAAAGGGTATGCCCGGGCGAATGCCGGTGAACCGAATATACTTTTTATTGCGGTGGATGACCTAAAGCCGACGCTTTCGAACTACGGAGATAAAATTGCAGTTACTCCAAATTTTGACCGCCTTGCCGCGAAAGGCATGACCTTTTTAAATGCGCATTGCCAGCAGGCGGTTTGCGGGCCCTCGCGGGCCAGCGTGATGACCGGTTGCCGCCCTGACCAAACCCGCGTGTGGGATTTGAAAACCAGGATTCGTGATGAAAACCCCAATATCATTACGATGCCACAACACTTCCGGGCGAACGGGTACCATGCCGTCGGGGTGGGGAAGATTTTTGATTTTCGATCAGTGGAGGGTCATGAAAAAGACGATCCGGATTCCTGGAGTCGTCCGTATGTTGTATTCGATAAAAACCCTGAAAGTGAATTCGGGTTGGTGAATCCTGAATATGTGGGGATGGTGCGCGCGAAGAAGCAGGCCCTGGCTTTGGCAGGGGACAAAACGCCGTTAAAGCAAGCGCTGGGGGGCTCGCCCCCTTTCGAAGGAACAGAAGCCGTTACAGACGAAGCCTACGATGACGGACAGATAGCGAGATCAGGGGTCGCGCTCATTAAGGAACTCGCGCCTAAAAAGGAACCGTTCTTCCTAGCGGTCGGTTTTAAGAAGCCACACCTGCCATTCGTTGCGCCCAAAAAATACTGGGATCTTTACAAGTCGTCACAGTTTAAGCCGCATTATCTGACGGAACGCCCCGAAGGCTCGCCGGTCTACCACCATCAACCGGGCTGGGAATTGCGCAACGGCTCCTACTCCGGTGTGCCATTGCTTGAGGAAGAAGGTGGAATCCCGGATGCAACTGCTGTGGAACTCATACACGGCTACTATGCTTGTGTTTCCTATATTGATGCCCAAATCGGTAAGCTGCTCGATGCGCTGGAGGCGAGCGGGGAGGCCAATAATACGGTGATTGTTTTGTGGAGCGATCATGGCTATCACCTCGGCGACCATGGGATGTGGTGCAAGCACACCAACTATGAACAGTCGACCCGCGTACCTTTTATGATTATTGATCCACGTGATCCAGCGCACCTCGCCGGCGGGAAATCGCCTGCCCCGGTCGAGTTGGTCGATCTTTTTGCAACGCTTTGTGACTTGAGCGGCATTGAAGCACCCAATGGAATAGCCGGAACGAGTCTCAGGCCAATTTTAAGCAACGAAAACAAGCACGTGAAGCCTGCCGCAGTCAGCCAGTTTACGCGTTATGTCGAGGGACGCGAAATCATGGGCTATAGTTGGCGCAGTCCGCGGTATCGATACATCGAGTGGGAAGACACGGGTTTTCGCGAAGGCGGCACGCACGGTCCTGTCTTAGACGTCGAACTCTACGACTATTATAAGGATCCGGATGAAACACGCAATTTGGCGAACGATCCTGACTATGCTGATGTGCTGTTTGATATGCAGCGCATGGCCCGCGGTGATAAACACCTGCGACGTGCCAGAACATCCACCGAGGAGGCAATGCGCCCCGCTTGGCTCTCAATCGCGGATCCTGCCAATGCAGTTGATCCAACTGCCGAAATAGAGTGGCGGGAACCGGATGCTTTTATCACCTATGCCACGCACCCCGAGGGTAAATTGGATTTGCATGTTTTTAAGCCAAAGGGATGGAACTCGAAGGATCAACGGGGTGCTCTGGTGGCTTTTCACGGTGGGGGGTGGAACACCGGAGATCCCCGTGCTTTTTATTGGCATGCGCAATACCTGGCCAGCCGGGGAATGGTGGTGTTCTGTCCGCGCTACCGCATTCGGAGCGTGCATGGCACTTCTCCGATTGAAAGTACCCTAGATGCGATGCAAGCGATGCAATACGTGCGCGCCCACGCCAGGGAACTGGGGGTGGACCCCAATCGTATTGCGGTGACCGGAGGATCGGCGGGCGGGCATCTTGCTGCTGCAGTGGCGACGGTTGGCGGATATGAAAGCACCGAGCCCGGCTTGCGGGGCGTCAGTCCGCGTCCCAATGCGGTCTTTCTTTTTAATCCGGTTCTGGACACGACCCGCAAGGGTTTCGGGAGTCAGCAGATTCGACCTGATGGCGAGGTAATTTCGCCGATTGACCAGATGCAGGGCACCGAGCCGCCAATGCTCATTTTTAATGGCGAGCGCGATACAACCACAACAGTGGAACGCTGCATGGCCTTCGCTGAAAAGATGCATCAATTCGGGAATCGCTGTGAGCTTGTTATCTACCCTAACGAGCATCATAGTTTTTATCACAAAGGTGGGCACCTGCAAAATTTTGCAGATAGTCTTAATCGTGCGACCGACTTCTTGGAACGATTAGGATTTATCGAAGACTAAAAATGACATTACAAAATTGCGCACTTATTTACCTATGCATGCTAGGCAGCGCCCTGCTGGCTGATCTGCCTGCAGTGCTACCGGTGACCGGTGGTCCTTCGCTCCGAGAGATCGCCGCGGCGCATTACCCCGAGGGCAATGTCTATATCGGGGGAACTACGGGTTGGGAAAAGCCCTCCCGCAGGTCCGGTCTGCTCGATCGTGAATTCAGCTACATCACTCCGGAAAATGACTTCAAGCATCAGATGGTGCATCCGCGTCCGGGGGTCTGGAATTGGAAAGCAGCAGATGCATGGGTAGCGAGTGCCGCCAAGCACGGACAGGTGATCCGTATTCATGGCCCTATCAGTCCGCAGTGCTCGACATGGGCGAAGGCGGATCACCGCACCGCGGCCGAGCTGGAGAAAAGCCTCATTGATTACATGACGGCACTGTGCCAGCGCTACAACGGTGTGCCGCAGGTCAAATGGATGGATGTCGTCAATGAAACTATTGAGCCGAAAAAAAATGTATGGTTTGGTCCGAGGCCCGGCGTTGATCGTTGGGAGAACCCTTGGACACTCTTGGGCTTTGACGAGACGCATCCCTTGAAGCCGCCACGCTACATCAAAATGGCGTTTGAGATCGCGAATGAGCACGCTCCGGAGATTGAGCAGATTATTAACCAACATGGCAGCGTACGCCCAGAAATTTGGGACCGAATCTTTGATTTAGTGGATTACCTGCGTGGTCAGGGTCTTCGGGTGGACGGAATTGGCTGGCAGGCGCACGTGAACCTGGGATGGGAAAAAGAGGGAACAAATCTAAAGGATCTTGAGGCCTTGATTGAGCGCGCGCATGCCAATGATCTTTCCTTTCACGTGACGGAAAACAACGTCTGGTTGCGCAAAGCGAAGGATTATAAGGGGCAGGCTAAAACCTTTGCTGCGATTTTGCGCACTTTGTTATCGAAACGAGACAGCGGCGAGGTGACTTGGAATGTCTGGAATTTGAGTGACGACGATTCGTGGTTCAAGAACAGGCACCTGGACGGTTGCATCTTTGATTACGATTATGCGCCGAAGCCGGCTTATTATGCCCTTCGGGAAGTGCTTCTGGAAATGAAGGATTAAATAGAATCGTTCTGCGCAGTGTCTGGGTTTCGGTGAGAATTTATCTTTAATACTGGTTAGGATGTAGAAAATCTCCCCAGCGGTGTTTCACGGTGCGTTTCAGGGGGATTTGCATGCCATTGGTGGAATCCAGCCAGTCGTAGAGTTTTTCAGCCATCGCTTTAATTCGTGACTGGTGCTTGGGTGATTCTATCAGATTGTACATTTCGTGGGGATCGTTTTGCAGGTCATAGAGCTCATTGCGATCCCAGATGCCGTGATAGCGGATGTATTTATATTGCGCGTCGCGTATTCCAAAAGTGGTGGGTGTCATGGGGTAATCATATTCCCAATAGTATTCGTAGAATATGTATTCACGCCATGTTTCCGGTTGCTTGTTATTAAGAACTTTGCGGATGCTGTGGCCAACGAAGTGTTCCGGTGCCTGTAGACCTGCAAAGTCGAGAATGGTGGGGGCGAGGTCGCTGTTGTCGATAAGGGCATCGACCGTTTGCTCACCTGTGATGCCATCCGGGTAGCGCATGAGCAGGGGTACTTTGCCGGATTCCTCATAAAAATGGCGTTTGTCGATCAAGCCATGCTCGCCCCAACTGAAGCCATTATCTCCCATATAGATGACAAGGGTGGAATCGCTCAGATCCTCGGCCTCCAGATAGTCCAGAATGCGTCCTATACTGTCGTCGACTCCTGCGAGCGTTTCGCAGTAGTCACGCACTTCATCCTGTAAACTTCTGTTTTGGTGATACATATAGTCAACGCCGTGCCAGCTAACACGTTGTTGCTTGACCCATTCCGGCCAGAGCAGCTTGCGGTATGTTCCTGTCTTTGTCTGGATGTAGGTCTGCGGAAGGGTGTAGTTTTGATCCGCATAGCGTCCAATGTGACGTTTAGCAGCCGCAAATTCCGCGTGTACGGATTTGTGCGAGAGGTAGAGAAAGAAAGGCTTCTCTTTTTCTTGAGCCTGCATCCATTGAATGGCGTGCTCGGTTAGGAGGTCGGTGGTATAGACCGTTTCATCGTATTGCTGGTGCTTGCCGTTGATGTTAAGCAGAGGACCGTAGTAGACACCCTGGCCTTTGAAACTCTCCCAGTGGTCAAAGCCGGGTTGCGGGTCATCGGAATGATCCCCCATGTGCCACTTTCCGAAAAAGGCGGTGGTGAATCCGGCATCCTGTAGGTATTCCGGAAAATAGGTAAGTCCACCGGGGTTAGGGGCCTGATTATCAACAATGGTATGTTGATGTGCATAGAGCCCGGTCAAAATTGTAGCGCGACTGGGGGAGCAGAGGGCGGTGGTGACATAGGCGTTTTTCAGGTGTGCCCCTTCGCGGGCGAGCCGATCCATATGAGGCGTTTCCAGCCACGGAACCTTTCCGGTGAAGCCCATGAAGTCGTGGCGGTGATCATCGCTAAGAATGAAAATAATACGCTTGGGTTGTGTGGCCTGCGCGAATAGCGAAAGCGCGAAGCTTATGAATATTATTCTTAAAGAATGCTTCATTGTTTTAATTTCACAGGAACTCCTGCTTCCTGCGAGATTTTATGGGTGTTATGCGGCAGGTTTCCCGATTATTTTTTTCCAGTGTGCGGTTCGATCGCATTCACCTCAGCTAGCTTGGAATTGAGGCGGTGGATGAGCTGCTTGTATACTGAGACCTGAAGCTGCGAAAGATCCTTGGTTTCATTGGGATCAGTGTAGAGGTCGTAGAGTTCGTAGTGTACCTCTGGAAAGTAGAATTTAATGAGCTTATAATTTCCGACCCGTAGGGCGCTGGAAGCGGTGTCACCCGTGCTGGAAGGGCGGGGGCGCGGGCTGTGCCAGAGGATCGCCTCCCGCTCCATTGCTTCGCCTTTGATGGCTGGCAGGATGTTGACGCTGTCGAGGTGGTGTTCGGGTTCAGGTTCCAATCCTGCTGCCGCGAGACAGGTGGCATAAAGATCGCTACCGGTCACAATGGTATTGTTGGTTTGACCAACAGGCGCAACCCCGGGCCAGCGCACAATGAAAGGCACACGAA
>JBELLU010000043.1:0-14573 GCA_042096455.1 Opitutia bacterium | reverse complement strand
TTTACCCCGCACCTAGCAGTGGCGGTGGTGAAGCAGCCGCTGAAGAAAACCCTGTCGCCGATCAAATCGACGCGATGGTTTCCTATGGCTAGTATTTTCCCCGCACCCGCTACCGGTGGTGCTGGTGTCACTGTTTCCGGTGCGGAACCCGCATCACCATCTGAAGGTGACATGTGGTTCGACACGGCAACCAACACCATGAAAGTGTATGCAAGCGGTGCGTTCCAGGCGACCACACCAGCGCCTGATTCTCACAGCGATTGGTCACTTAGCCATTAAATAATCTAATGCTCCTTTGGTAAACTAGGTATATGCTTCTGAAACGTCCATATCCGCGCGGTGAAAACGTGCGAAGCCCCTGGGGAATGCGCATCCACCCGATTAGCGGCAGACGTAAACACCACAGGGGACAAGACATCGCCTACCATGGGCCCATTTACGCGCCCGCTGACGGCACAGTCGTCCATAAGGGTGCCGATTTGAATAAGCGCACTGGTGGCGGGTATGTGTTGATTTTACGGCACGAGAATCCGCGTGTGTGGACTGTGTATTATCACATGCGGGAACCAAGCCACCTGCTTAAAGGTACTCGTGTGAAATGTGGCGAGGTTATTGGTTATACGGGTACGACTGGTGCCAGTACGGGTGTACATCTCCACTGGGAAACGAGGCGTTCTCGTCAGTGGGGAACAGATTTCGACCCCGCCACGATGACGGGTACAGAGTACGCGTCGGAACATAAAGAACGGTTGGAGGTGTCTTCTGATGGGGACACACGGGAACGGAATGTTCCGGCTCAACCGTCACGTAGGTCATTGTTGAACAGGGTTTCTCCCGGTCTTGCCTCGTGGCATAACGGTTGGATGAAACGCGGAGAAATGTGGAGAAACCAGTAATGGAAAATAGCGACACCAATTCGACTGCTGTAAAGGTGACGATGAAAGACATTTACCTTGAAGTGCAACGCCAGGGCCGTCTGTTGGAAAAAATTGCTAACAGTCTGCCTGACACTGAGAGTGTCGTGGACGATCATGAGCAGCGTATTCGTCGACTTGAAATGAGAATGGGATGGATTTTCGGAGCCTTGGGTCTATTGGGGGCCTTGTTGGGGGTCTTTTCCGTCAGCCTCGGATGAGCAAGTCGAATGACCGGTGGCGTGTCCGCCGTCGCCTCATTGTTGCTATCGTCTTGTTTGGTATTGGAATGATTGTGGCGGGCGCTGTCGGCTTGTTTCAGGACCGTTTCACTGGGGAACTCGTGTTTGGCGGGGTGACGTTAATTTCGGCTGTCCTGACGGCGTATAGCACGATGGCGACGTTTGATGATAAATGGCAAGGTGTTGCACCTACTGAGCAAGGTGTTGCACCTGCTGAGGGGGAGGAGAATCCTGATGGATGAGGAAGAGTTTATTGACTGGTTAGATACGATTAGTTTCGAAGGTTACTACTCTGAATCAGAGATTTACCGCGCATATTCTTCCCGCAATTAGCGCAACGGTATCGAACATATTGACCCACACGAGTCATCCGCACACCGTTTTTTTGCACACTGTCTGACCCGCACGCAATACATTTATCGCCATCGTCAATGCCGACGTTAATGTTTGGATGATTGTCAATCCACGGTTTCATTTTCTCGTACAATTCAATCAGTAGGTTCACGTCTTGGAACTGGTATTCCTTCATGGTTTTCCATGCGGACTTTTTCCCGTCCATACAGTCCAACCATAGTTGAAAACCCTCGTGTTGTATTTTCTTACCAACGCCGAGGGTCTGAGACACGTAGTCCAATTTGTTAGATGGGAACTTGAACTGTTTCTTAGCGACCTTCATGAGATCGATTTCCACGTAGGGTGACGGTGGTGCCATCCCGTTTTCAATGAACTCGCGGCGAATATGTTTCGAGTCGAACCCTTCGCCATTCCACGACATGACCGCATCAGCTTCGTCGAGGAGCTGCCAAATGTGGTCGAGCATGGCTTGCTTACCATGATGATGCGTGGATTTAAAATGTACTTTTGTTTGCCCGTACCAGCGTGCCCCGAAACACATGACTTCTTGGGGCTTTTCGATTTGCTGGATGGGAATAAAATTCGGCCACAGTGACCACGAATAGACTGTGAGCGGCGTCAATTCAAGGTCCCACGCGAGAATCTTCACGGTTCATAGCCTATCATGGGACTGGTAAAATAGATGGATGAATGACACAGATGTAATTAACGGAATCCAAGTACCAGTAGACCCGATGGACATGCTGCAATGCGACAGCTGTCAGTGAGGAAAAAATGATAGAAGAGTTTATTCAAGGCTTTTGGACCGCGGAAAGGAGAGCATGGCTATACAAGGTTGCTGTGGCGGCAGTGCCACTCTTGATAGCCGTCGGGATTGTTACCGGCGAGATGGCGCAATTGATTTTGAATGTGCTTGCGGCGATCCTCGGTGTCGGAGCGGGAGGCATGGCGCTGACCAATCTTACGCCCGATAATGTCTTTAAGATTGCTGTAAAGGTTGACGAAGAGTCAGACGGCGAAGAATAGTTGGAATACGCCAACAATAGTAAACCCCCGGGGAGAATGCCGGGGGTTTACTTTTTGCGCGTATGCGCTACGACTCGGGGTCGTCGTCTGGTGCGGTCGGAGCATGTACCCACACGGACCGTTTGATACCGACGGGGTTGCGACGTTGTGCCGCTTTCCAGCCAGCGTCGAAAACATCCCGTTCAGTGTGTGCGTAACGCACAACCGGGTCGGTCATCAGGTCCGCACGGAACTCGTTCCACGCTTCATCGATCTTGCTCATTAGCCACCCTTTCTCTTAACCATTTCACTTCACCTGGCCCACGCCACCCGCGGGCCTGTAATGCGTCGACAATATGTTCAGCAATCGTATTGTTTGGCTTCAACCCTCGACCTTCAAGAATGCCGTTGATTGTGGTTATTGCCTGCATTTTTTGTTCAATCCTGTCCATCGAGCTCCCCTCCTGGTTCGACGCCCTCCGCCACACTTAATGCGACCATTTGTTTAATTGCGCGGTCTTTGGTTTCGTGACAGCCGAGCTGTTCCATGTTTTGTTTGACGACCGCCCAGCCCGAGCAGCCTTCCTTCTTGTCGGTAATGTAGTAAGGCACCCCTTACCTCCAATATGCTTCCAGTGTTGGTAGGTGTCTTTGTCTCATCATATACACAAAAAGGTGAATTGTCGCGTCATTTGCGTCCCGTCCGTCCGCATGGTCAACGTCTTTACCGGTCACCCACAGGTCGTGTTCTTTGAGGAAGTCGTCGCCGATAAGTGTTTTATCTGCTGGTGTTTGCCATGTGACAGAACTGCCGAAATGGTCAATCATGACGCCTTCGATGCGTAGTGGTTCCGTGTCGGGGACGAACTTGTTGGCGCGATGTTTAAACGTTTCGCAGACGGGGTCTAAATGCCATTCGAGTTCTTCATAATATTTGGGAAAATTGTAGGAACAGTCTGTTTCGACAATATATTTGCCGTCTTGAGTGTTGTGTAACCATTCAGCGAAACCGATTGTACCGCCGGGGATGATCGCCGTGTAAATGATTTCTAACGGCATGGAGACCGAGTAGCGTCCTATGGACACTCCGGTTGCCCTGCCGGGGTCGACTGCCATGACGTAGTTAATGGTCATGGCACATAGCCTAACCTAGTTTTCGAGGATGAATTGTTTTAATTCGGGGAATGTCACGTGTTTTCGGTTAATCGTTATATAAAACTTGTTTATAAGGAACGCATGAGTGGGGGCGTTAAAGTTAGGTTTTGCCCCGCCGACCCAAAAATATTCGTCCACTCCGCCTTCTCTAATTTTACCGTTTTTCAGTTCACGGTCTTTCGTGTGGACAACAGTGCGAGCTAGTTTGACACCCCAACCGTGTTTAAGTGCCAGTTTGATGGCTTGCCCCATTTGTGTTCGTGCCGATATACGGTCGAGGGACACTTCATGCCAGGGTTCAATAACTTCATATTCGTCAAGCGTTTCCATCTAAAGCCTTTGCGAATATTACCCGTGACGCCATTTTGCTGGCACTAATAATAGCGATGGGAGCTGACATGGAGAGGATAAGTCCCGCCCACACTCGAGGCTCTTCGAATGCCCACTGCCAATAATCTAAGGTGTGGAAAGCGTTCGCGGCGACGGCGATAAAGCCGAAGAAAATAGTTCCCGCGAGGGCTTCTCCACTGTTTTCGTTTTCTCGTGATTCTAAAAGTAGATATGCGACGAGGAAAAGTAGATACATGAGTTCGATGAAGAAGAAAAACAGGAACGCCATCCAGTCTGCCGACAATCCGACGAAGCGTGCCACACTGGTGATTCCGTTGAACGACACAATGGCGGAGGCAACAAAGGCGATGAGCACTCCGGTCAGCCATGCGTTGAGTGTAATGATTTGGTCGACCTGAATGCGTGGTGCGCGTTTTGCTTCTTGCTGTTCGTAACGTTCGCGTTGCATTTTGCGACGGTTTAATTCGCGTTCGTCTTGCTCGTTCATAAATGGTCCTTGACGGTATTCGGGTTGTGGTGGTTGGGGTTTAGCTGGGATTCTTTGAAACGCCAATTTCTTTTACTCCTTCACCAAAGATTTCTTTCAACATGTGGACCACCGTCACCGCACGAGGGTCGTATTCGTCACTGAGTGCCCATTTGAGGGCTTCTCGTATTGAGTCTACCTTCACTTTTGGGATGAAAGCATAATCACAGAGAAACGCGGGACGTTTGCGTATAGCAACAACCCGTCCGGGGGAACCGGGGACCGCCCGCACTGGTTGTATCAGATATGGAAGGTCCAACTGGTCCTTAGCGGCCTTAAAAGCCGTCAAATCAGCTCCCGTGGGCGTTGACGGATATATGGGGATCGGGACTATTTCAGCCAAGCTCGCACCTCGTTAACATGCAGTCCAAGCATTTCAGCGATTTCTTTCGGTGCCATCTTGTATTGGTGAAACAGTTTCGACGCACGAATCTTCGCCCGTGTTTCCGCATTTACTG
Source organism: Opitutia bacterium (assembly GCA_042096455.1). Classification (GTDB taxonomy): domain Bacteria; phylum Verrucomicrobiota; class Verrucomicrobiia; order Opitutales; family Coraliomargaritaceae; genus UBA7445. The sequence continues at coordinate 9,568 of JBELLU010000043.1, read as the reverse complement.
CAGCGTCACGTGCGCGACGTAAATCTTTCCCAAGCTCCACCATGTTCGCCCGCAACAACGCTTCAATACGGTCTTCTTGCCACTGTTTAGCAATCCGGTCCAACGTGTCCGGCGTAATATCTTCTATCTTTATTGCTTCCATTTTTCGCCCCTTCCCAAGAGCTGTCATTGTTAGTCGTCCAAGCTTAAACTATTTACCCACGATTCGCCAGCATCGCCGCCCCACGCATCCCAGGCGACACGACCGGGCGACGGGTAACCGTCTTGTCCCGATCGGAAACCTTTAGCTTTCTTGTCTACTGTGTGCCGTGCAAAATATGCCCGCATTTTCACCGCAGTAGCGCGGCTCACACTGCCACCGCGAGCCAACTGCGCCATCCGAGCACGCCCCACATCAGTAAAACCACCACCAGCCTTACCATCAGCCACCCACTTCTGGGCGCGCTTCGCAGCCGAACTCACACCAGCAGGAATCTTATACGTGTCCTCTTCCTTAAGGAACGCATCAAAGTTTACGTAGCCAGAGAACTCACGCTTCGACTTGCGTGGGTGACCGGCAGGGAGGAGATCATTGTCGGTCGTATATTTAGAGTTTTCGGGACGACCACGACGCAGCAGATACAGGAACGCGTTGACGCGTGCCATCGCCCACGCCCCACGGGACACTCCGGGACGGTGCGACGTGGAGAATGCGCCAGCGCCACGACGATACACGGCAAGCAGAGCGCCGAGTGTGGTGCGTTTGCCCTTCTCATCGTTAGCTTTGTTATGGTCTGCAACCTTCTTCCGCAGGGCTTTACGGGTAGCCGCACTGACGGTTATCTTGCCGCTAGCGGAACTTGCAGACCCCTTCTTGTTCTTGTCGGAGCCTTTAATCTGGTCGCGTTTCGGCGCGGGTGTGGATGCAGACATACTTCCATTCTACCTGTTACTAACAATAATTATTATTTGACGAAAAAAAACTGCCAACGACAGTCACATTCAACACAGAAAAACTCTCTAATCTGCGAGTTGAACCGGACCAAACCAACAAAATCTTCCGTCACTGTTTTACCCACATCACACTGTGGGCACAAGAGCATCGGCCCTGTTACCAATAACACCAGCTCCGATCTCCGGCAACACGTCAGCCAAACCCATATTGAGTTTCACGTCAGCAATATTATCAACATACGTCCGACCACGATTCACCACCACAACCGGACCCTTCTTCTTCCGCACACGCAAAATATTCTCCATCGACGTACCCACAGCCATCGACGTACCCAACACGAGGACAGCATCCGAATCATCAGCAATACCATCCGCCAAATCAAGCTGGTCCCCCGGCAACAAGTCACCAAAAAACACGACGTCAGGTTTTAAAAAGAAACCACACTTAGAACACATTGGTTCCACAAACGTTTTCGCAATAACACGCTTATTCGCCAGTTTCGGATTCATCAACCACATGTCTTCAATCACGTCAGCCTGCGAATATGTTTCACCACATTTCATACAACTGCTCGTAAACATGTTGCCGTGAATCTCCGCAACCACCAACGAACCAGCGTCATAATGCAAACCATCCACATTCTGCGTCACCACACCCGTCACATGACCAGTGTGCTCCATCGCAGACACTACTTCATGCGTAATATTCGGTGTCGCATCCGCCCACTCGTCCCATTGACGAGCGCCACGAATCCAAAACTTTTTACGCCAAATCGGATCGGACACAAACTTATCTGCATACAGTGGAAACTTAGACAACATGCCCTTACCCCGATAGTCAGGAATCCCCGAATCGGTACTGACACCAGCGCCAGTAACCACCATAATATTTTTATCTCGTAGAAGCTCTACAGCCTTATCTACCTGTTTATTTCTAACCACTTACCATCCTTCCCAGAATGCTCTCGAATGCGTCCCTGCGACGTTAAAGCCCCAATGACTTCTTGAATCTCGCGGACGCGCCACGCCTTGAACCGGCGATTAACAAACTCTAACTTTACCCTATTCTCCCTCTCCCGCACAAACTGTTCCACAAGGTCACAGTTACGTTCAAACTCTGACGCACTAATCTGCTCGGCAACAATCATCAGATTCTTCACCCACTCTTCAGCGAAAGCAATCGCCTTCACCACGTGAATAACATCCGCCTCATCCTTACCCTCAGCAAGCGCCAACAGGGATGCACATTTACGAATCGTCACACCCATACGCACAAGCGACGGGTTAATAATGTCCCAGTTCGCGTCAGACGTTGACACAAGATGCGCCAAATCCCATTTCACTTGCGTCATCCGGTCGGCACCAGCCTGCGTAATACGAATCGGAATCTTCCCGTTCGGTGTATCCCGTTGCAGGCGACGACGCAGTTCCGTGAACTCTGCAGCCCACTGACGAGCCATCGGCTCAAACCCGAGCATTACCTCTTTACCGTCTGAGTCTTCCTCCCGCACAGCATCCTTAGTCAACGTCCGAGGTTCACCGATCGACCACATGAACCGTGCCAAAAAACCAGACTTAAACATTTCCCTATTCAACGACTTCGTAATCTCCTCCGGCGTGCCCATCAGGTGCATGAGGAAAAACGTTTGCGACGTCTTTTCAATATCTTTCTTCCCCACACGCAACATAGGCGGCACAATACCGTCGTATAGCAACGCAAGGTCCTCCATCATGCCCGTCGTCCAATCCTGTGTGCCCCACTGTTTAAACAAACCGTGTGCCTCATCCTTCATGAACAACGACACTTTGCCGTCACGTTCCTGCAGTTTCTCACCCAACGCATTAGGGCTCGCATTACCACCAAGGTTGTAACCCTTATCGTCCAAAAAAATCTCATCCAACGCAGTCCGCATCAACTTCAACGACTGTGATTTACCCGTCGTCGTCTCCCCCAACGTCATCGTGTAAAGATTCAACGACTCAGCACCCGACTTGCGGGGAATAAACGCCAACGACGAAAACGCAGACGACAACACAACCCACCCGTTAATACGGTCATACGGAGCGTTCTGCTTAGCCACCTTCGACTTCGCCCACTTTGTATACCGGTCAATCCAACATTGATATTGATTCGCCTCAGACCGTTCATCATCAGACAGCAAAGACACGACAGACTTAGCGACAGACTCCTCCTCCGGAGGTTCCGCCGTCATACCCGCCTCCCACTGCACATCCAACCATGCCTTATTCGCCTCAGCTAACAAGCCATTAAAACCGCGAGGGTCCTCCTCCGACCATTTACGAGACGCAGGCGCATGCCATGCAATCGTCAACGCTTCATCATGACTGATAAGGTCACCTAATCGGAACAGTTCACAGAGGATGCGATACCGCATTTCCGAACGGTTCCCGTCCGGACCCACCTCCGGCTCCCGCAACACAAGCTCCAACACGTCCGCTGGAAGCTTCTGCAAGGCGTCATTGTAATCCGGCAAATCACTCGGTTCGACGACTTCCACACTGTCCGTCACACGCCCCATAATGGGACGTTCATCCAAATCAATATGTTCGTATGCGTTCTCCACATCCTCAATCGTGTACACAACGTCAGACATTTCCGCCGTCACCGACTCGGGAAAACCATGCCCCGTATTGACCGTACCCGGCAGGCGCAACACTTTATTGGCTGACCAACCCGACGGGTCACAACCATCCTCACGATGCGCAGTCGTAATCTTGTGAGCAATCTCCGCAGCCCGTTTCGCCGGGGCGGGCTTATCCAACACCCAATAGTCATGTCCGCGTCCCTGCGACGTTGACACGTGAATCGACGGTACGACACGGAACTTCTCCGGCGGACACAAATCCGAATCCATGTAAATCGTCTGCGACGTGAGTGCATTCTCCGGCGTGCGAGCAATACGACCCTTATCGTTACGTTTATCGCCATACAGCAAAGGCGACAAATACAAATCTTCAGCGACATGTTTCACCGCATGGGCAACCATGTCATCCAACTGTGCCGGATAGTTGAACGTGTCGTGAATGTTGATATTCAGTTTGCCGGATGCTGTCTTCCCAGATGCACGACTAATGAACGCATTACCGCTCGCACTACCAAGAACAGTGGCAATAAAACTACGAAGCAAGTCCCCTTCTACCGAGAGCTCGTCGTTCGTTAGAGGTAAGACCACCCCAGATACCTTCCTGTTCATTTGACTCCAAAGCATACTCTAAGCAAAGAAACTTGACTGGACAGTCATAGCAGATTTTCTTCGCAGTTTTAATCTTGTAAACCTTATTCTTGTCACCGTGATCGTAGAAAAACGTGTCCGGTGCTTCCTGACATTGAACCCCACCATTCATTTCAATGCCGTGAATCAAATCCATATACGCGCGAAAATTATTATTCGCCATGAACACCCCCTATTGATTTATCTCCTATATGGTTGCGCGTTGGTCACCCAGTCGCGCCCCTGGAAGACGTTAGAACGCCTCGACAAGCTCCTGCTTACGGTGCTTGACAACCACAGACTCAACATAGTCAGTCTGCAGTGAACGACCCTGCGTGCCATCCTTCTTCGCGAACTCCTTCTCCACGAGAGTGGCAACCACTTCAACAAGGTCACCCTTCACGACGTCCGTGTCGGACATGTCGCGCCACAGGGTCACACGAATCTTCGACACGTCGCCAGTTTTCTCAAACTCGCCACTGTCACGGTTCTTCTTCGTGTGGTTAACATAGACGGGAAACTCCAAAAGGGGCGCCCCACCTGCTTCACGCCGTTCCGGGTCGGCAACAATATTCCCGGAAAATGTAGCCTTAATCTGGCTCATTTTTTCTCCTTACGTAGCCCGCGTATAAGATTCTGCGCATCCGAGACCGCGAGCAGTCCCAGAAACGCCTCAAAGTGTAACCCCATCTCGTTAGATGGTGCAACTTCAAGTCTGCAAAAACTTTCCATCGGATTACCATGCTTATCCGTATCAGACGGACGAATATGTAAAAGCGCATAATCGTTGAACCCAGGAATGGGCATTTGCTCCCAGCCGTTATCAGATTCGATAAGTGCATAATCGCATGCACCCAACGCTGACAACTGCATGTAATGTTCATCCCACACGTTACGAGACGTTTTCACATCAACCAACATCGGTTTCCCATTTACACGCCACAAGCCATCCGCTGTGCCCGCATAACCGTACTGTTCAGACCAGAACGTTGTCTCCGTAAAAATCGGCTCCACATCGTTCTCCTCCTGCCACTTATCCCATTCGGCAACCATTTGCCAAAAATAGTCAGGAGCAAACGTTACATCCGGATACGGTTGCGCACCATGGTCCGCGGCAACCCAATCATGCATGAGCGTCCCCAAATCAGCCGCATCACGCAACACACCATTACTGTAGTTACGAATATCCTGATCGTCGGACTGTAACGGGTCACGTTTCCAATACCACCGCAGAAACCCATAACCCTGTTCTTCCGTGCGGGACATGAGCGCGTCAATGTTCGCCACCGCATACGCGGCAGTATTATCAACCGCCCACTGTAAAACACCAGGCTTATCAAGCTTCTTCAACACAGTGGTTACACCGGGCACAACATCCCCGTTGAGAGGATGCTTATACCCGGAGCCACCATACCCGGAGGAGCGAACCCGAAGCTTCGGTTCCACTACTCCACTTCACCGTTCTTCAACGCAGTCAACACGTCAGCAAGAACCTTCTCATCTTTGGACCAGTCGGGCTTACCACCCGAGAGACGCTCACCGAGCTTATTCGCTACCGCACCAGGCAAGTCGTTCGCACCGAGGAACGCTTTAATCTCGTTATAGGTTTTCTGCGCACCAGACGACTGTGCCTTAGCGACCTTCTGTGCGACAGGGGAAGCCTGCTGAGCGTTTGATACCACTTCAATACCATCCGGATCGGGTTCACCAGTCGCAATATTAAACGTCAACAGGTTCGCAATCTTCTGCGCCTGCGTGACCGCTTTACGACCACCCTTATCACCATTATCGGCACCCTCAGAAGACACTTGCACGGTGAACTCTGAACCGTCCTCAATGCTGATATATGTCACTTCCAAGTCGACGACAGTCATCGCCACAGTACGATTCGCACCAATCTCACGTGTCACCAGTTCGTGCCGGACAATACGCGGACGCGTAATCACTTTATTCTCAATCATCAACTTACTGATGGCTTCGAGAATGTCATCGTTCTTCACATACTTGTAAGAACCCTGCGATGCGGGACCAACACCGTTCTTCGGAACGTTACCAACACCCGCTTGAATGTTCGCAATCGCCTGATAAATCTTCGGCTGACTGCCCCTACTCGTTGTTGCCTTCTTCTGTTCTGTCATGTTTTACTACCTTCCCGTTTCTCCAAACCTGTCCGCCCCAAACGCCGACAGGAGGTCTAAATGTGTTAGCGAATCTAGCACATTCGACCAACATGGGACAACCCGCACACATGTCGTAGGCACGATCAGGTGTGGGTTCATAATCCTCATGATAGTCAATGAACTCATCCGCCCTTCCCTCACAACGTGGAACAGCACTATCCAGCTTTTGCTCCAACGGTTTACTGGCAAGCTGTTGCCGTTTCGTCAGTTTCAAATAGTTCAAACTCGGGAAGTTACCCGAGCCTTTACTAATATCACGACGTAACGCTTTGTCGTTTTTCTCCTCCCACGTTGCGCTCACTAAGAATCCTATTCATGTCAATCGCTTGCTGTAACTGGTTGGAGAGCACGCCAGAATCATACGTATCCACTGCGACAATATCGAACGACCGCACTTGCTTCGTTTGCCCATTACGGTGGACACGTTTCATTGCTTGCTCATTTAATATTCTATTATCTGAACGTGACAACCACACTATGTTTCTTGTGGCGTGTTGCAGACCATCGACACCCTCCGCAATCGCAGAAGTCACCGCAACAATAAACCGCACATCACCATCAATAAACGCCTGCTTCCGTACTTCACGTTCCGACTGCGACACGTCACCATGCCACGTCACCGCATTATCCAAGCGACTAGCCACCACATTCGCAAACTTCTTACTATCCGTAAGAATCAACGCCGACTCGCCATCCAACCGCGACTGCACAATATCCTGCAAGGCATCAATCTTCGACGACTTACAATCATCATCAAACACAACCTCACCCTCATCAGTCACACTAAACATGCCTAGTGTTGCCTGTCGGAGCCGACCACGTAACGTCACCGGAAACTCCACAACCAGCGGGTTACCTTCCACCCACACAATCATGTCCTTCTCCAACTTCTCATACGCTCGACGTTGCGTTGCAGACAACTCGACGAAAACTTCCTCCTCCAGCAAATCCACATCCAACTCGGACTCTAACCGGATATAACACGGCAATGAGTTAAAAAAAGCGCCAGGGTTCTTCTCACCAATAACTTTCTGCCCCGACGGGTCAAAATGGTCATACACGGTCTTACACCATTTACCACGCCACAAATAAAAACTATTAGGAACCTCATCAGGCCACAACCATTTAGTCACCGCATACGCCCCCTCAAAACTATTACCCGTCGGCGTACCCGACATGGACAGTTTAAACGGAGCCTTCAACTGCTTCAACGTCTTATATGTTTTACTGTGCCGATTCTGCGACCGATGCGCCTCATCAAACAACACAATATCCGGTCGCTTCGCCCATATTTTTGTCCTGTCTTTCCCTTCCCAACCTAGACGGACAAAATATTCTGTACCCACAAAATAAACACCCTCTTGCCCCCACTCCCAATCGGCAAGGAACTGTTTACCGTCCTTCGTCGAGCGCAACCATTTAAACGGCAAATCCACACCCTGCCGTTCAAACGTTTTCTGCCACCCCACACGAGTACCAAGCGGAGCAATCAACAACACAACCCGATCGCCACGACGCTTCACCACTTCCACAGCTTTCACAGTTTTCCCCGCACCCATCGTCGACGCATTTAAAGCAGCACCAGAAGTTTCCGACACCATTCTTACAATGGCGCGTTCCTGCTCCGGCGTCGGCGTGAGGGGTTGAAGACTACTCATCCTCATCTTCGTCTGACTCGCCAAGTGCCTGCTCCACCATGCCACTCAACAGGCTCACCATCATGGCGTTACGTGTATCGTTCTGCGCCAACTGCATCAGCCCTATCTGAGTGTGCAACGGTAAACCATCCGACGTGACCGTCAAATAACTATCCGCATTGCCGGACTCTTCAGCGGGAGCAAGCGACGCAACTACAACCCAACCCGTCGGGAACGTGTCACCCTTCGTGAGTGTTTTCGCGTATCCGTTGATTGCTTTCTCTAACTCTTTCTTGCTCATCCGCAAACTTTCCAATCTCTGAAAGAATCTTTTTATAGGGAAACATGAAACGCCATAAAGACTTCATATCATTTGACGAAGCATTTTGTACGTCACGCATATGCCATAAAAGAACCGCTCCCTTATAACACAAGAAGAAAACGACGCCCAGGAAAACTAACTCGAACCAAGCCACGCAACAGCCTCCTCATAGTAGAAACCGTCAGTCACCCCATCGAGCACTGCGACCACGTCGTTACGTGTCTTATAGTCGCCACTCCACAGCGGGTCACGGGCGAGGAACATAACCCCACCGTCATCCAAATGCTTCACATCAAACACAGCCGTACCGTTATAACCACTCGGACCATGATTAACATACGTCACTTCCAACACGTTCGGCGCAATCACTTGATACACGTCGTCGAGCGGGTTACGACCAACAATCTCCGCAACCCCTTCAGTACGCTCCAAAGACGCATTAATCGTGTGATAGTCCTTCGTGCCGAGCGCACGCATAATCTCAGCCTTTGACTCGCCAGAATCATACGCATACCGGACAGCAATATCTATCTGTGTTTGCAGGTTCGCCAACTCGTTCCGCAGTTTATTACGCAACTCCAGTTCCAAACTAGACTTCGCAATCACATACGCCTGTTTCGCTTTCGATACTGCATCTAAACGAACATTCATTTACTGCCTCCAATAAAAATCAGCAACACGGTCAGCGTCTTCACCCCACGCCATCGCATCAGACAAGTCAAACTTCAAACCAGGGTCCAGTTCGAACTCCACAAACACGTCAGGAGCCGCTTCGAACGATAAACGCCAGTCGTCCTCCTCATACTGCACTTTATTGACACCCGCTTTTTCCAGCAAGTGTTTCAGTTCCTCCAACGCGCCAGTGTCATACACGGTCACATTATGAATCGTTTGCATTACTTTCCTCCTATTTTTCTTGCACACGACGGGCACACCATAGTGTCACCGCGTCGCCACAGTTCATCAACATTCTTACCACAGTCGTCACATGTCATTAGAACACGATTCGACTCTCCTGGAACGACCACCGATATGTTTCCTCACACGGACCACATCGGAATCGATCGGTCGGAATACCCCACGGTCCAGGGATTTCCGTCCGCTCATCACTATCAGCAATGGGAACTTCACACGAGTCGCAATACAATCCCACATCGGAACACGTGCCACACACATAGTAGGCACGGTCACCGACCTCTATTGCTTCTCGAGCGTTATCCCTATTGCATAAATAACATTGCATTATTGTCCTCCAAACATTAA
>JBELLU010000042.1:13633-15595 GCA_042096455.1 Opitutia bacterium | reverse complement strand
GAGGCGCAGCAATCGTCTCCCCATTGATTGAGAAAGGCGACAGGAGCACCGTGCCGATGCTCCACTCACGATTCAAGTTTTGCTGGCGCAGCAAATCAAAGCACATTTCGATTTCTCTCTCTGGCGAGAAACCGACACCACTCATCTTCAGACCGACACTCAAGGCCGATTGATCGGGGCTGGCGCATGCAACGCTGATCTGTTCCGGGATCTGCGCTCCCAGAGAGGTCAGTGCCTGCGTCACTTGATCACCACGCTCGTGACACATGCACGCATAGGCCGTAATGTCAGACTGCTCCTTGATAAAGGCCTGACACGCAAGGGCGTCCCGCTTACCGATCTCGAGGGTTTGATCATAAATATCCTCACGAAGCGGCAGACCCGCTTCTACCATCGCGCGACGGTATCCGCGAAAAAATGTGCGATTCAATTCTGCGGTATAGCCTGGCCACGCGAACGGTGCTATCTGTTGATGCCCCCATTCTATCAAATCACTGGTCAAATGATAAAACGCCATTTCGTAGTCCGAAGCAACGCAAGGCGCACAACGGTGATCGGGCTCGCACCAGAAAACCAGGGGAATCCGATCTTTGCCGAGCCCGTCAATATCAGCCCGAGCAAAGGGCACCAGCGACACGATGCCCTTGACGCTTTTGTCGAATACGCCGCCAACACGGTTCAGCTCACTCCAATCCTGATCATCAGCTGCATACACGACACGCGTCTGGTAATGGCGATCTGCCGCAAACTTCATAAAGCGATGCACCAGCAACTGCTCATAGCCAAGATGCTCCAATTCGCGCTCATTCTTGGGGTTGGAATGCAAAACAACCCCCATCGTTCCAAGCGGCTGCCCCTTCGGTGCCATTGATTCCAGATAAATGCCCGAGCGATTTTCCTGCCGCACATAGCCCTCCTCTCCCAGTCGCTCAATCGCTTGCTGGACCGGCATCCGGCTGACAAAGCATTGATTGGCCATCGTCATCATACTGGGCAATTTCTCCCCGATCTCCCAACGGCCGGCATGAATCTCTTCTCGCAAAATCGCATGAATTTGATCCGCGAGGACGACCTGACTGGAGCGAACGATTGGGTGGCCTAGTAGTTTTGCATTTTCCATCAAACCATGATCTGTCATATAGGACCTGTCATATCAATGACAAAAGCTCTTGGAGCCGCAAAAGTCGCTGGGAGGCTTTGAATCGATAATGGCTGGAGGTAGAACTGAGCCCGCTCTGCCCTTTTATCCTAAAAAGATGAGTTAAACGCGCAAGCGACAGTTGTCATCGGCGATTCGTCGTTAGCTTTTAAAGATTTGCGCCATGATTTTTTAATGGGGAGTCGCGTTCTTCAAGTTCCGTCACCGAGGTTCATTCATACGCAAACTCAGTATAAGCGTATATAAGTGAACATTAGCGGTTTTCGGCTAAGCCGAATCTATGTCATGGTGGCACTTGGTGACATTGACTCAGATTGTGAATTGAGCGTAGGATTACACCATGATTAACAATACAGAATATATGGGGGACGAAGGCTATGCACTTATAGGAACAGCATTTGAAACACACCGCGAACTAGGAGGCGGACTTAGCGAAGAAATCTACCAAGAGAGCATGGAACTGGAATTAGGATTCCGAAACATCGTCTTCTCATCCAAAGACGAACTCAGGGTCTATTACAAAGACCATCTCTTAAAGAAAAAGTATGTGCCGGACTTACTCGTCTCCGGGGAGATAGTCACGGAACTAAAAGCCGTCAAGGCGTTGAATCCTGACCATGAACGGCAACTGCTCAACTACATGAGAATTACGCGTAAAGCTGTCGGTTACTTGGTGAATTTTGGACCGATTGAAAAACTAGAATGGAAACGCTACATGCTTAAAGAGTTCATTCCATCATAACTGGACAAAATCATCCGCTGGGCTAAAGGCGCTCATGCTCTGGATTTCCAGCATAGCTGGA
>JBELLU010000042.1:0-13533 GCA_042096455.1 Opitutia bacterium | reverse complement strand
AAAATCATCCGCTGGGCTAAAGGCGCTCATGCTCTGGATTTCCAGCATAGCTGGAGACCGCTTATAGGCACTCATATACGCTTATCCATTCATGCGCAGACTCAGCATCGGCTTATATAAAGATCACCAATAATGAGTCATTGAACCTATTAATGGCTTGGCCATTTTGGTGGGCAAGCGTGCTCCTTGCTTTTACTTACAAGTCGTTCTATAGCATCAGCTTGGAACCTTGAACGCTTTCACTTAACTACCTTAACTCATTTTTTTAGGTTTATTCAGCGACCGGTGGTTCGTATTGATAAGGCGGTTCAACGTAGTTGTATTGCTCTAAAGCATCCGCCAGCAAGCCCTGCATTTTCTTCAACTGCGCGGCGGCTTCGGGGGCATTGATCAGGTTCTTCATTTCCTTCGGATCCTTGCTGAGGCGATAGAGTTCATCTATATTCCCCTCGGCGGCATCCTCATACGGGAGGTGAATGTATTTCCACTCCGGTGTGCGAATCGCAAGTGTGGTTGGAATCGCTGGCGCATATTCCTCCTGGAAATATTGATAGAAGAACGGTTCGCTACGCCCTTCTGCCTTGCCTTCCATGACCGGCACAAACGATTCGCCCTGCACGGTGTTCGGTATCGGCGCACCGGCTAGCTCCAGAATCGTTGGGCCGATGTCGATATTGGCAACCAGCCCATCGATGAGCTTACCAGCTTCCACTTTCGCGGGATAGCGCATGGCAAACGGCACGCGAATCGACTCTTCATAAGCGAGGCGTTTGTCGCCACGACGGTGTTCGCCGTAGAACCAGCCGTTGTCGGCCATGAAAATGATGACAGTGTTGTCGAGTCGCCCCTGCTCTTCGAGCAGATCCATCACCCGGCCGACACCTTCATCCACTGCCAACATACAGCGCAGCATGTCATACCACGGAGCGGGCGGAGACCACTTTTGGCGGGGCAATGTTGGAGCGACCTCCATACCTTCACTGGCCACCCATTTCCGGTAGTGCGGACCGAAGATCTTTTCGCGGCGCATCCATTGCGGCTTCTCAGAAAAGTCCAGCGACCAGCTTTCCGGCTCCTCAATTTTTGCGTCGGGGAATGCATTCTTGTGACGCTCTGCGGGTATGAATTTGGCGTGACAAGCCTTATGCCAAAGCAAGACACAGAAGGGATCCGTTTCATTTTCAGCAATAAAATCGACCGCCTTGTCCGTGAGGATGTCGGTGATGTATCCCTCTTGCTTCACAACGTCGCCGTTAATATTTAGCTCCGGATCATTATAGACGCCCTGCCCCTTGAAGCTCAGCCAATAGTCAAAGCCGGGACGTGGTCGCGCGTGGTGCGCCATGTGCCACTTACCGATCAAGGCAGTTTTATAGCCGACCTTCTGCAAGGCCTGCGGGAACTGCTCCAGATGCGGCTCAGGATCCTGAATCTCATTATAACGCACACCGTGAACATGCGAATAGGTGCCAGTCAAAATCGATGCGCGACTCGGCGAACAGAGCGAAGTCGTCACAAACATATTATTAAACACCGCACCTTCAACCGCCATTCGCTGGAGATTCGGTGTCTCCAAAAAGTCGAAGCGATCGTGAAAAATAGCGTCCGGCGCCATATCATCAACCATCACGAACAAGAAGTTCGGCTTGTCCTGACCTGTGCTGAGCGAAGTCGAAGTAGCCTGCCGAAGCGGCTGCTCCTGAACCGCCGAAACCGCAGCCGCAAGGCCGAACAACGCAGCCGTTAAAATGCTCATTTTTTTCAATCTACTCATAAATTATTCTCCATTCAATTGGTTCATTTAGTCTAAAATTAGTTCACATTACCTGACAAACAATGGGCCCACCGGACGAGGAAGCGCCGACTCGGATTCAGGGTTGTAGCGCGGGTTGGCACGGGTGTCATACCGGTCGGGTATATGATTAAATCGCCATTTGGCCAAGGTCTGCTTCATATTCCCGACCCGCTCGGGCATGGCTGTAGATAGATCCTTTGTTTCACCGATATCTTTTGATAGATCATACAGCCGGAGGGTGCCATCGTGATAAGCGATTAACTTATAGTCTCCGTCAATCATGACGCTGCTCGGAGCCAAGATAGTCGCTTCATTCGTCAGGATGTCGTGGCGGTAATAGGGTTCATGAATAAAGATCGGTCGTTTCGCAAAATCATCCGGTCGTTGTTGCAGCAAGGGCACGAGCGATTTTCCAGTCCATTGATCTTTAATTTCCTGCGAAACCTCCTGATGCCCCAGCGCAGCCAGTGTCGGTGCAACATCCTCCAGTGTAACCGGTGTATGCACCCAAGCTGCGTTCCCTGGTTGGCCCGGCGCATAAACGATCATCGGCACGCGAATTCCGCCCTCGAAGGTCTGCGCTTTCTGCCCGCGCAGTGGCGTGTTACTGGTCCAGTGCTGCCCCTTCTTGACGGCTTGACCGCCGTTGTCGGAGGTGAAGACAATAATCGTATTGTCGGCCACTCCCAGCTCTTCGAGCGCGTCACGTATGGTTCCGACGGAATCATCGAGCGCCCGGATCATTCCGGCATAGGTCGGATTATCCTGATCATTCCAACCGCGGCTTGGCTTTTCAGAAAAATAAGCCACATCCTCCGGGCGCGCTTGGATGGGATCGTGCACCGCAAAATGCGCGAGATAAAGCAGGAAGGGCTGTTCAGGCTGTTCTTCCACATGGTCGCGGATCCAGTCGACGCTCAACGCGGTGAGATCGTCGGTCAGATAATCCTTTTGTGCCGGCGGCCCGGGAAAGTGCCATTTTTTGCGGGCGTTCTTTTTGTAGGAGGACCAGCCCTCATCTTCATACGTAATCGCCTCGAATCCGAAATCCTGAGGCCGATGCCCTTCAAGATTATTACCGCCAATGTGCCATTTCCCAAGAAAGGCGCTCCGGTAATCCGGCAGCATTTCCGCCAGCGTATAGACTTTTAGACCTTTGCTATCGGGCAGACCATTCGGCAGCGCATAGTTTCCAACCGCAACCTCCAACGGAAACTTGGGAGGTGATCCAGGCTGTTTGTCATGCGCCAAATAGTCACCCGGTGGCGTTTTCCCCTTGGCGTAAAAAGTAAACTTCCGGCCTCGCATCCCGGCGGCGTTGTTAAAACCGAATGTCGCCCCATTGCGCCCCGTCACAATAGTCGCACGCGACGGCGAGCAGAGTGGCATACTGTAGCAGCGCGAAAAGGAAACGCCCTCCTCCGCAAGCTGATTCAGATGCGGGGTTTCATAATACTGCTTTTCCGCCGGCGTCCCGGTGGCGAACTCAGCGGTCGGGTTGATATCCATCCACCCTAAGTCATCCGCCATAATCAAAACGATATTGGGGCGCTCAGTTGCGGCAGCAGTCACACTACCCGCAACAAATAATCCGATGTTTAACCATTTACTCGTCATAGTCATAATCCTACTTGTTCAATCTCATAGTCAGCACTTCACCGATCGCTGTTCCGGGCTTTGCATCATCAGCCACCGCCAACGAGAGCGGCGAACGCCCCTCCGGCAAGCGGACTGGCCCAAAGACAATCTGATCACCCGAACGGCTCTTAACGGAAACGGGGTTTCCGCCCACCAGCAAGCTGATCGGCGCGCTTTGATCAAAGCCCGTCCCTGTAATTTCCACCGACACGGTGAGCGGGTTTTGCACCTCAACGGCATAATCGGCTCGATCACCAGGATACTGGAAGCCTTTCACACCGCCGAGATAATCATGCATGTCCATTCTACCGACCAGACGGAGCGGCTGCAGCACCTTGATCTTCCAATGCCCCCTCGGCTGATCGGCATTATTGATTTTCAACTGCCGCATCTGGAAGGTGCGGTTTTGGAAGGCAATGGCATCCCACTGTGCACGACAGCGCGCGGCCATCGCATTAGTGCGTTCCGGCATGCTTTTGCTCAGGTCGTTTTGTTCCGACGGGTCTGTCTCCATGTCGTAAAGACGGAATTCGCCGCCGGGCAAATGATGAAACTTATAGTTTCCGTTTCGCAGGATCGTATGCAGCG
The DNA here is from genome assembly GCA_042096455.1 of Opitutia bacterium. Taxonomy (GTDB): domain Bacteria; phylum Verrucomicrobiota; class Verrucomicrobiia; order Opitutales; family Coraliomargaritaceae; genus UBA7445. Next base: position 9,512 of record JBELLU010000042.1, on the reverse strand, counting down.
ATGAATACTGCAGCGATTTCATGTCGGGTGTATTCGCACCCTCGCCGACCGGCACTCCCGGGCCGCCGGTTGCCAGACGGAAGATGTCGCGATCATCCGTGAACGTCGGGTCTTTCAATGAACCGCTAAAGCTCTGCCCCGAAAACGGGAAATGGTCGGGATGTTTGTCTTCTGCGATTTGGCAGAGATCCAGCAGCGTCGGCAACATATCCTCCGCACCAATCACATGCTTGCGAACGCCCGGCTTAATTTTCTCCGGCCAGCGCAACAGCAACGGACTGCGGATCCCGTTCTCCCACACCTCGCCTTTGCGACCAACCAAATTACCGGGATTGCGAATGCCCCAGTCTGGAGAATGCGGGCGTTTTTTCGCCGCGTTTTCCCAAACGCCCATCTCGCGGTTATTCATCGCATCGAGCGATCCGTTGTCACTCATAAACAGCACAATGGTGTTCTCTGCCTGACCAGTCTCCTCGAGCGTGTTCAGCAATCGGCCGATCTGATCGTCCATCTGCTTGATCGAGCCATAGCACTGGGCGATATCTTCCGAATACCCTTGTTGGCGAAACGGTTCGGCATAGGACTCCGGGCAATACCAATCTAAGTGCGGAATCACATAGCCGACATACGCGAGCCAGGGTGCATCTTCGGCCTGCCTTATCTTTTCAATCGCTGCATCGGTGATCAGCTCCGCACCCCAGCCCTTCTCGTTTTTCTGGGCATACCCCGCCCCACGAAGAAAGGAATCAAAGCCGCGATCAATCGGCGTCATTTCCATCATTTCCAAGCCCCCATCCATCTTACCGAATGCCCAGGTCTGGTAGCCGGAGGGCGTGAAAAACTTCGGCAGCAAGGTTTCATCGCGCCGCACCTTACCGCGCGAGCCGACGCCCCAGACGCCGGTCTCGAGGTAGTTGCGCCCGGTATACAGCGACACCCGGGTCGGTGTGCAGGCCGGCCCGACCATAAAGTGCGGATAAAACGCGCTCTCCTTCGACAACCGGTCCAGCACCGGTGTCTGCACGACCTCATTTCCGGTAAACCCGAAATCGCCGTAGCCCTGATCATCCGAGATGATCAGCAATATATTCGGCTGACGCTCCGCCCCTGAGGCACACGACACGGCCAAGCCCAACATCAACAACCAGTGAAAACATTTTTTCATCATCTTACTGCTCCAGCTTCAGCTTCACAAAAACCACTTTACCTGCGTCTGATCCCGCTTTGGCATCCGCTGCAACCGCCAACGAGAGCGGAACGCTTCCGGCCGGAAGGGTAACCGGCCCGAACACCAACTCTTCTGCGGAGCGGCTCTTCGCCTCCACCGTCTTGCCGTCGACCAACAGGTCAATCGTGGCGCATTTATCCAGGTTTTTACCCGTGGCGACAAAGGTCACAGTGAGCGATTTCTGCACATCCAGTGTGTAGTCGGAGCGGTCACCGGGATTGCGGAATCCAAGCACTCCACCGTAAAAGTCGGACAGCATTTTACCCTCAAAACTTTGCGCCCGATTCGCTTGAAGCAGCCAGGATTTGGCCCAGCGATCGACATTGTCGATCTTCAGCTGACGCATAGGGAAGGTGCGGTTGCGCGAAGCGAGATCGTCCCAGCGTGCGCGACAGCGTGCGGCCATCGCCTCCGTGCGCTCGGGCATCGTTGCGCTGAGGTCATTCTTCTCACCTGGATCGTTTTTCAAGTCGAATAAACGCAAGCGCCCGCCCGGCAGGTGATGCAACTTATACAGCCCATTGCGCAGAACCGTGTGCAGTTTGCTGTAATCCACCTCACGGGCATCTTCGATGATTTTTGTCGAGGTCACATCGCCGGGATGCCCGGGCCCATCCAGTGCGAGGCGGAAAATATCGCGGTCTTCCGTATAGCTCGAATCTTCGAGCGAGGGACGGATGCTCTTGCCGTCAAAGGGCAGATGCTGCGGTTGCTTCGCTTCAGGAATCTGCGTGAGGTCGAGTAAGGTCGGCAGTAAATCCTCCACCCGGACAACATGATCACGGACACCCGGCTTAATTTTACCCGGCCAGCGCACCAGCAGCGGACTACGGATACCGCCGTCCCAGACCTCGGCTTTTGCGCCGGTTAAGTCGCAGGCGTTGCGTAGTTCCCAATCATCCGTGAACTTGGCGTCTGCAAAGTTATTATTGACGTAAGCCGGCGTATTTTCGGTCGGCCCGTTATCGCTCAAAAAGAGCACAATCGTATTGTCTTCCTGCCCCGCCTCGCGAATCGCATCGAGCAAGCGTCCGATTTGATCGTCCATCTGTTTGATCGATCCATAACACTGCGCGAAGGTTTCAGAGAAGCCCTGTTCGCGATAAGGGTCGGCGTAGGAATCCGGACACTCCCACGGCAAGTGTGGAATGATGTAAGCCATGTAGGCTAACCACGGCTCATCGCCCGACTCCTTAATCTTTTGAATTGCCGCATCCGTGATCAGCTCAGCCGACCAACCGTCGGTCCAAACCCCACCTTCAGGTGTGCAGAGTAGCGGGCGCTGTTGCTTATAGCCGCCTCCGATTCCGCAGAACCAGTCGAACCCGCGTGCAACCGGATCGAGCTCCATCATTTTAGTGCCATCCCATTTGCCAAACAGCCAGGTATGATAGCCCGACGGATTGAAGAAGGCTGGCATCAGCACCTCGTCGCGTCGCACATCACCGCGCGAACCGACGCCCCAGACACCGACATCCAAATGGTTGCGACCAGTCATCAGCGAGGAGCGCGTCGGCGTGCAGGCCGGCGCCACCACCATCCAAGGATAAAACGCGCCGTCCTTCGACAACTGGTCGAGCACCGGCGTATCCGCCAATTTGTTGCCCGTAAAACCGAAATCCCCATAGCCCTGATCATCCGAAATGATCAGTAATATATTCGGCTGACGCGTTGCCGCGCCCAATGAGGCGCTGCACAGCGCAAGCACTCCGAACAACACAGATCTAAATACCTTCTTCATGAATTATTGAGAGATACTTCTAAGGAGACTCAGAAAGCAGCGCAACACTAATAATACAATCTGTAATTATTCGTAAGCAACCACCTGTTTGATAGCACTGGTTACTTCAGCTGAGACAGTTCCTGTTTGAGTCGGTCGACCAGTTCGGGATGCAGTGAGAATATATTGTTCGTTTCGGATGGATCGTTCTCCAGATCATAGAGCTGGTCGCTATTTTCAGAGACACGCTTGGTCGGGTTTTGTGCGTCGTGTTCGACATACTTCCATTTCCCCAAACGAATGGAAAAGATAGAATTTGAAGTGCGCGCCGGAGCAATCGTGCGCGGCGATTTGCTGTCCTTCCCCGTCCAGACCGACCAGAAACTCAGACTGTCGATCGCGCTTTCGGGAGCAGCGACTTCGAACAAGTCCGCAAAGGTGGCAAATAGATCCGTAATGCAGAATAAGCCCTCATGGATTTTTCCAGCCGGAATATGATTTGGCCAACTGACAATAAACGGTATGCGGCTACCGCCTTCGTAAACCGCGTGCTTACCACCCCGCAGCTCGCCATTGCTCAAGTGCCCGGCGTCATAGGTCTCCCACATCGGTTCCAGCTTCCACTTCTTGGCAAAGTTCTCATCCTTGGCTACCACCGCGCCGTTGTCGCTGGTGAAAATGATGAGCGTATGATCCAGACGTCCGGTTTTGCGTAGCGCAGCGACCAACTCGCCGACCTGCCAATCGAGCTCATGCACAAAATCGCCGTAAACACCACAGTCGCTGGTGCCAATGAACTGCTTGGCCGGGGTGATCGGCTTATGCGGAACAGTCGATGCGAAATAGAGAAACAGCGGTTTATCAGTTGGAGCAGACTCAATGTATTCGACCGCTTTCAGCGTGGTATCCTGCCCCACTTCGTCCTCTTTGTAGAGCACGTCCGGGCTCCACGGAGTCACCTTATTGCCTTTGATCGTAATCGTATCATTCGGGCCGCGACCGACGAAGCGATCGTTTTCAATATAAAAGGCCGGTTCGTTCAACACATTGGCGGCAAGACCGAAGAAATAGTCAAAGCCGGAGGCCAGCGGGCCGCCTTCAATCGTCGGGCGATTCCAGTCGTAGCGATCCGTCGGAGAGTCTCCGTATCCGACACCGACATGCCATTTACCAAAGGCCGCGGTGCGGTAGCCATTCTCCTGAAAAAACTTGGGGAGCGGTGTAATGCCCTCCTCCAGCAGTGCATTGGGTCCAGCCGGAGCAATCACCCCTTTGACCGGATGGAGCGGACTGCGCCACCAGTAGCGCCCGGTCAGCAGGCTGACTCGCGACTGCGAACAGGTGGATGATGCGGTGTAGGCATTCGTAAAGCGCAGCCCCTGTTCAGCAAGGTGGTCAATATGCGGGCTTTTCAACTTGATCGCGCCATAGCAGCCCACATCTCCATAACCAAGGTCATCCGCAAAAACCACCAGCACATTCGGCTGCTGATTCGCTGAAAAAACTGTATTTGCCGAAACAATTAACCCGGCAAGGATCCATTTATAGCTCTTTTTCATAGTCTTTATTGCTTTAGCGCTTTGACCTCCGCGACGCTCTTGTCAGACAAGGTCTCAAACGGGATGTTCCAGATCTTGCCAGTTGTGGCCTGCTTCACCTGAACGTAATCGTCGCCCACCACGAGAACCAGACATTGCATGGAACGGTTCTTGTTATCCACGATCTCCACCAGCGGCGCTTGTGCAGACTTTTTATTAGCCGCCCATGCCTTGAGCAGGCCCACACTTTCGGCGGATAAAACAGCGAACGGCACGTTCACCTCTTGTCCATCTTCAAGCCGCTTCACCAGAGCATCGCTGCCGCCCACCGAAAGGATCTGACATTTCAGCACGCTGCCTTTCTGATCCACTAGCTCAACGGCAGGACGCCGAGTTGAGCCACTCCATTGACCGTTCTTGTTAATCTCAATAAATTCCTTGGCCAAATGCGTAAAGGTGTGAGGCCTCGTTTCCGGAAGCTCCTCTTTGGGATACGGATACCAAGACTGAAGTGTGCCCATGCTTGGGTTGAGACCATTCTTCTGAACTTCGTTCAGGTAATGGATCACATTCTCGTGAAACTTCTGATCCGACTTCCTGCCACCTTCATGGTCATTGAACAGAAAAATGAAATCCATCCCTCGCTCGTAGCAATAAGCCTCCATCGCCTTCAGCTTCTCCCAGCCGTTCGGGGTCGCCTCAATACGGCTGTAGGAATATTCAGGTTGAAGCATGTCGAGCTTCACCCCTTTCCGCGCACAAGCCGCGTTCACATCTTCCAGCACCTGCCTCAAATCGCCGTAGTTGTTTTTGCTGCGCCTTTCTGCTGGGTATTGATCCGGATCTGCCCAATAATAGCGGAAGGCCGCCTCGATGATGCCGATTTTTATATCGGGGTATTTTGCTTTAATGCCCGCCACAAAAGTCGCGTAGGCCTCGACCGCTTCTTCATACGACTCCCAGGTATAATCCTCGGGGAAGCGGTACTGCGATTTGACGAAAACATTGTCCGTCACCAAATAATCCACCCGACCGCCCATCGCCACAATCGGGTCAAGCGTGCGCTTAATCAATTTCTCATGACCATGCCGAATCCCGACCTCGATCCCGATTCCGATATCCATAGCCGACATCGTTTTCACCATCTTTTCGAGTAGCTCAGGCTTACCGCGAAGCAGGCGGCCCAAAGGGGTGACATAGAATTTATACTGAGTAATATTGGCCGACACGAACTGCCACTCATCGAGCCGCTCAACAAATAAGTCCTCATACGCGCGAAACAACGTATCCTGATCTCCTTTATGCTCCACCGTGATGGCCGGGCAAATCGACACTTTCATCTCCCCTTGCACCGAAAGCGCCGAAGCCACCAAGAGGCTCCCGATCGCAAATACACTTCTTTGAATCACCATTGGTTTACAAATTCTTCGACCTCTGGAAGCTTGCCTACTTCTCCTTGATCCGGAAGAAGCGTGTGGTTCCCAAGACCTGCACATTGTTCCGGGTCGTGGTGTCGCCTGCACCCGCTTCAATGTTGGTGTGGGTAGTCACTCCATCATTGTAGGGGTTCCAGTCCGGCGGGCTAAGGGAAACCGTCGACTCGAGGTCATATAATTTTCCAGCTCTGCTGTTCCATGAAAAGCTCACGACGGCACCGTCCGTCGAAAACTGCGCATCAAACGGCGCAGACACGATGGCTTCAACAGCCGCCACATCCGTCGCATCAAAGTAGCCGTCGCCGTCCACATCGAAGTCGATCAGGTTGAGCAGTTCCAATGCGTCGCTGTTTGAAACGCCACGGGCGCCCAGCGCGTCCTGACGGTTGGTGGCCGACTCTCCGCCATCGCCCGCCAGATAGGTTTGGGCCAGCGCTAGGTCGGCAGCATCAATGACGCCGTCCTTGTTTACATCTCCAGCTTCAGGAACCGTAATCACCAGCGCCACTTTACAGACTTCCAGTTGCGACACCTGAGCGTCAAGGGTCGGATCTGGCGATGAATCGGGATATCCGGCAATGGCGGTGCTGTTCTCATGCTCAAAGATCACATTCACCGGACCGAGCGCATGCGCGGCCTGCAGCTCAGAGCCGCTGATGGTTTGGGCTTGAACCGTTCCTACGGCATCCGGAAGCGTATCCGCCGCAATAGAAATCACCGAACCAACCGCATTGGCTGTATCGGTTACATCCGACCCGGTTCCGCTGGTAAGGGCGGCAACAAATCTTGCATTCGACTGGACGGTATCGGCATTCGGTTGTGCCACATCAACCTGTAACTGATAGGTTGCATTTGAACTGACCGAAAAATCGGCGAGCACGTTCTCCTGCTTCAGTCCGTTACGGTAGTCCATCGAGGAGTTGAGGGTCACCCCCCCGGCAGTTTTCATCACGGTATCGAGGTAGATCGTTCCGTCCAGCACCGGCACACCGCCATCGTCCTGGTGGGCAGTTCCGATGTTTGTAGTGAGTCCGTTCGGATCGGTATGATAAGGGGACCAACCGGTCAGGTCTGCCGTGCGGCCCCAGAATGAGGATGCATCCCCGAAGCTGCCGTTGATGTTAAAGCTTCCGCTTTCGTTCGGAGATCTGTTCGCAATCTGGCTTAAGTAGCCATTTGAAAGAAGGTTGGGGGCATAAATTACATCAAATGTCTCCACATTAACCGGCAGCCACACCTTAAACGAATCCAGCGTGACCTGTGTACCTGCAACCGGAGTCCCTCTATTATAGGCACCGAACATCAGCGCATACGAATCCGCTGTCCCGGATTTAAACGTCCAGCTATAGGTGTCTGAGTCCGTTGTGAAGGTGGTCCCCTCTACCCGAAGGGTCAGGGTGGTTCCGTCCAGATCAAACTCAAACGCGGAAGGCAGACCATTCAGCTCCGGCCTGATGACGGAATCGAATCCTTCCAACTCAAAACGCCACCAAACACCCTCTTCGTTGAGCCGTTGTTCGAGATTGATGCTCACCCCGGTCGTCACATCGCCATCGTTATTGAGCACACCGATCCCGACATGAAACACGTTGAAATTACCGCCTGTATTGGGAGTCCCGGTGAACGAGGCGATGTCAAAACGGGCCGACACCTGATGATCGGTAAAATCATACAGGTCCGCTCCGCCAAGCTCAACTTCCCCGTTCTGTCCGCTCGACGTCACCACCTTGGCGCGCTGGCCACCGCCGGTTGTCGAAATCGACATCTGAAGCTGCCCGTTGGTCTGCGTTACGGAACCATAGGCTGATGCATTTACACTCAAATTGGCATTAAGCGATCCACCGTCAAAACTGTCATCCCAAATATCTTTCGTCACTTCGACTGACGGGCTGCGCAGGTCAATGTATGGGCGATAATCCTCACTGACTGCGTTAGCCTCGGGGTCATAAAACGGATTCGGAATACGCTGGTATTTCAAAGGAACCACATCGTCCAACATACCATCGAGCAGTTTAAACAGCTCCTGCGCTTTCTCGGGCATCTTTGCTGCCAGGTTGTTTTTCTCTTCGATATCCTCGGCGAGATTGTAGAGCTCTAAATATCCCTGATCGTCGTAGACCAATTTGTAGTCACCCTTGCGAACGGCACTGCCTCTAGGCGCCTTATGCGAAAAAAAGGTATCGCGTGTGTAACCATTCGCACCGTTTTGCGGATCCGCTAAGAGCGGCAAAATCGACTGACCATCCATCTCGAGATTAGACAAATCGTCCGACTGGTTGGCCACGGAGAGAATCGTGGGGAAGATATCTTCCACGCCAATCGGAATTTCGCAGAAGGTGTTCGGCGTAATTGTCCCGGGCCAGTAGGCGATGAACGGGACCCGCACGCCTCCCTCATAGAGATCCGCTTTGCCTCCGCGAAGTGGGTGGTTTGAGGTGACGGTATCTAATCCACCGTTGTCCGACATAAAGATCAGCAAGGTATTTTCGGCAATCCCGAGCGCATTGAGTTCGTCCACCACACGTCCCACCGAGTTATCCAACCCGCGCAAAACGCCGGCATAATCGGGATCCGAATGGCCGTTCCAGCCGCGGGTCGCTTTATTTTCAAAATAGGCGAAGTCGTCTGGCTTGGCCTGAAGGGGTTTATGGACTGCGAGCTGCGGGAAATAGAGGAAGAACGGCTCATTGTTTTGATCGCATTCACGGATGAAGCGCACCGCGCGCTCGGTCAAATCATCAGTCAGGTAATCGATTTCATCACCGTTCTCATCGTAAAGGACATTGGAATTCTGCCAAATGTTCTCGGTTCTCCAATCAAAAAAGTGAGAGCCTCCGGCATCCGTAAAAGCGAGCTCTTCGAAACCATGATCACTCGGCTGATACCCAGCGACTCCGTGTGCTCCCAGGTGCCATTTTCCGAGCATCGCACTGCGATAGCCTTCGAGCGCTTCGGCAATCGTGTATGCATCGTATTCATCCCCATTAAGTTGCTGCCCGCTCTGCAGCGCATAGGTAAACGTTCCAGGAACAAAGCCTTGCGCAGGATCGACTTGATTCGGATTCTCCGGATCACGTTTTCTTTGGTCGAAAATGTGGTAACCTGCTGGTGGCGTCCCATTGATATAATCGTAACTCCCATTCGTATTCGCGGAAGCCGTCAGAAATCCAAACCGGGCGGGATATTGCCCCGTCAGCAAGGCCGCTCGGGCAGGCGAACAGAGCGCAGCCGCATAGGCCTGTGTGAAGGTCATCCCATCTGCGGCGAGCTGATCGATACGCGGGGTTTCATAATAGCACTCCGCCGGATCTACGTTCATCACGCGCGCCGCATTGCTCACGACATCCATCCAGCCCAGATCGTCCGCAAAAATGACAATCACATTTGGCTTTTCAGTCGCGTATACGGATACCGCGCTCAATAAGCTGAGCATTCCCATGCGCAGCATCCGTTTCATTGGTATATTCTGTTTCATTTTTTAAGTTGATTAATTCGTTGAACCACGACTCACGCGTGGCTGTTGGCGTTCGACTGCGTCACCTACTTTGCGACCAGCTCCAACCAGTCGAGATTGACGCCCTTCCCGCGGC
>JBELLU010000041.1:0-15681 GCA_042096455.1 Opitutia bacterium | reverse complement strand
TCATCATCTCGTAAAAGTTTATCAAAAAAAATGAATTACTGGAAACCAGAGATGAATCGTATTGAAAAAATTATTCTAAAGCTAGCGCGTGGCCATCTGGACTTTGAATTGAGTCTTCAACGAATGGACCAACCTAGTAATGTTACAATCGTTCCTATTATGATGATGAATAAAGAGGAATCTGATCAGTTTGTTATTCCTCCAAACATTCATTTATATCCTGAATTAGGGAGTCGATCTTTCTTAAAGGGAAAAGATACATTATGGCACTCTTGGAGTGACTGGAATGTTGTGCAACCTGGAAGGTATCAATATTAGGTTAGCCAAGGTTCGGGCGAATTAGTTCGTATTCTTTTAAGTAATTATTTAGCATGTGAGGTTCAATGGGATTAATTAAGAACCTTCCGCTCAAGCGTTACGCCTTTTTTGAGGCGGAGGTTGCCGTATTTGGCGGTTTCTTGGCTTTGGCTAATGGGGAGATGGCGGTCTCAGGCTTGGCTTTTATGGAATCCTTTATAAAAGCTTGAAGACTGAAAAAAAGTGCTTAATTTAGTGCTATTATGAGTCCTATTTTAAGTCCATATTCTGCGAGTATCACTGAGTTGAAAAAGAATCCGAGCCAGCTGATCGAGCAGGCGAATGGTGAAGCGGTGGCGATTCTCAACCACAATAGGCCGACTGCTTATTTGATTCCCGCGGAGACGTATGAATGGATCAGTAACTTGATTGAGGATCAGGAATTGCGAGGAATCATTGAGCAAAGAAAAGGGGAGAAGGCGCGCGCCAAAGAAATAAGTCTGGATGCGTTATAAGCTTAAGTTTCTCCCGAGTGCGCTGAAGGAATGGAATAAAATCGGTGCTACGATTCGGGAACAATTAAAGAAGAAACTTCGGGAACGCCTCGAAGCACCGATCGTGCCCGCGGACCGGTTGCACGGCTACAAGAACCACTATAAAATAAAGCTTCGTTCCTCGGGGTATCGGTTGGTTTATGAGGTCGATCGCGGGACGATTTCCGTCATTGTTATCACGGTAGGTAAGCGGGAACGCTCGGATGTCTATTTGAAGGCGAAGCGCCGAAGCCGCTAGTCGCAATCGGTCAAATGGGTCTTAGCTAGGCGTTACGCCTTTTTTGAGGAGGAGGTTGCCGTATTTGGCGGTTTCTCCGGTCATGACAACGGCGAAGGCTTCTTGGGCGAGGTCGTAGAAATCGAAACGGTCGACGCGGGCGATGGCGGGGGCTTGGGGGGCGTGTTTTTCGATGGCGGCGCGGTAGTCGCTTTCGACTTGTGGGTCGAGGGTGTCGCCTTCGACGGCGGCCATCATGATGAGGGGATCGGGGACGTAGGCGTCGAGTTCGAAGAGGGGGAGGATGCCTTCGATGAGGTCGGGGATGCGGAGCCCGTCGGCGCGGAGGATGTTTTCGTTGAAGCTCTCACCGGGGAAGTGGGCATCAGCAAGGATGATAGTATCGCCGTGTCCCATGCGTGCGAGGGTGGCGAGGAGTTCGGGAGAGAGGAGGGGTGAGATACCTTTGAGCATGGTGTTTTAATTGAATGGTTTTAGGTAGGGTTCGATGGCGAGGGCGGCTTCGTTGTTTGCGACGAAGGCGTCGCGGTCCTTTTGTTGGGCAAAGAGGTAGAGGGCGTAACCGCCGTAACCGCCGCCGCAATATTTCGCAGCGAGGGCACTGGGTTCTTCGGGTAAAGGCTGCATGCCTTCGTCGAGTTGGGTCTGGTGGCTGATTTTGACGGCCTCGGCGAGTTGCTGAAGGTCATTTGCGTTGACGGCTTGGGCGGCGAGTTTGCCGGCTGCTTCGATGCGGTCGTAATCGCGTTCGAGATCGACGGTGCCGGGGGTGTCGTGATCGGAACCGGTGTAGAGGAGCGCCATTTTTCCGGCGAGGAGTTGTCCGTCGCGTTTAAGGGAAAGTTCGGGATGGGCGCCGCTTTTCCAGACGCAGAGTCCGGTTTCGGTGATGATGGCGGGATCCTGCCAGCCGACGCCGAGGTCGAGCTCGCTGTGAACGCCGCATTTTCCGTTGAGGAGGGCCCAGGCGCCGCTGCCGCCCAGACCGGAACGTTTTTCGTATTGCCAGTCTTGCAGTGAAACAGTGGGCGAGACCGCGCAATTAACAATGAAGGCGCCATCGCGGGCGAAGCGCGGGACGTCGAGCCAACCGCCGCCGAAGTCCACGCGCACGGGGGCGCGGTCGGGGGCTTTGATCCATTTGACGATTCCGGAGGTCGAGACCGGTTCGAATTTGGGCGGGGTCTTGGGAAGCTTTACGTATTTGGCACCGACTTCCTCGCAGAGTGCTTTTTTGATGCGTTCGTGTTGATCGTCTTCCGTAACGGCGAGGATGTCGGGACGGATGCGGCGAAAATGATCCTGAAAGTCGAGGCCGAGGGTTTCGTTTTCTCCGACCACCGCGTCATCGACCACGGAGAGGTTGCGAAGGAGTTCGAGTTTGTGTTCCTGCGGGAGGGAGGAGCGGCGTTCTTTGTGGTGCCAAAGGACATCATCGGAAGCAAAGCTCACGGTGAGGTGGTCACCGAGGGCGCGGGCTTCGCTGAAGAATTGAATATGACCGGCGTGGATGATATCGTAACAACCGGAGACAAATACTTTTTTCATGGAGGTATGATAAATTAGTGGTCCGTATGGTTCCATTCAAAGCCGAGGCTGTCGAGGAAAGCTTTGGCGAGAATGGTGTGACCGGTCTGATTGGGGTGGACGCGGTCTTCGGCGAGGCTTCGTGCGGGTCGATGCTGGAGGTAAGCATTGAACGCCGCTTGGGTGTCGATAAAGGGCAGGTCGAATTTGCCCGCGAGGCTTTTAACGATCCTGCCATAGTGGTCCATTTGTTGCCGCATCGGGTCGGTGGGGTCGGCCTCAATAAGGAAGGGGGTGGCGAGGAGGGTCTGCGTTGTTGGGGGGATGCTTTGAAGAAGGGCGCGGTAGGTGGCTTTGAAAATTTCCGAGGTTACCGGGGCGGGGTCGTCAGGGGTATCGAATTGACGCCAGACGTCATTGATACCGATCATGATGGCGAGCCAGTCGGGTTGATGCTTGAGAATATCGCTTTGCCAACGCTCCTGGAGATCGGTGACGCGATTGCCGTTGATCCCGGTGTTGAGGATGCGAATCGGGGTTTGCGGGTAGTGCGCGCGAAGGAGCCCGTCTATTTGAGAGACATAGCCCTCTCCCAAGGCGGAGTCATCACCGAGCGGACGGGCGCGCCCGCAATCGGTTATGGAATCGCCGGTAAAGAGCAGCGTTTGTTCTGCCTGAATTTTGAGCACCTGTCTAGCGATACAGGGGGCCGTAGGTCTGGCAAGCGCGGAAGTCGGCACCCTCGAGGTCGGCGGTGCCAAAGGCGCGCCAGGAACTGGGACGAAAGACGCGGGCTTCTTCGACATTATGCATGTAGACGGGAATACGGAGCATTGCGGCGAGACTGATATAAAGGTGACCGACGTGTCCGGCCGTCATGACGCAGTGGTTGGCGCCCCAGTTGTTCATGACTTCGTAGGTGGAGCGGAAGGCGCCCGAGCCGGTGAGGCGCGGCACAAACCAAGTGGTGGGCCAGGTAGGATTGGTGCGTTGGTCGAGGGCGTCGTGCACCGCATCCGGAAGATCAACGGTCCAGCCCTCCGCGATTTGGAGGCAGGGGCCAAGTCCGCCTGCGAGGTTGAGGCGAATCATGGTGGCATCCATACCGCCCTTGGTGCGGTAGCGGGTGCTCATGCCGCCGCCGGGGAAATACTCGGTGACGGAGGGATGCCAGGTGGTATTTTTAAGGCTGGCTTCCATTTCAGCATCGGTGATTTCCCAATGCGGTTTCATGGTGGGTTTCCCGTCTGCGCCGGTCTGATCGCCGGTGCCATCGAGGGCGGCGGGACCGGAATTGATAAGGTGAAGGAGTCCGTCTTCAGCGGCGCCCTCGAGTTGGTAGCCATCGGCGACGCGGGCTACGGCGTCGGGGCTCCAGTAGGTACGGAGGTCGGCGAAGATTTGAGCGCTGTTGGTGAGGAGTTGCCCGAAGAGCATTCCGGCGCCGTTGAGGGCGTCGTTCTCGGTGGCGAGAATGTAGGGGGCGCGTTTGCCGTTCCAGTCGAAGGAAGTGTTCAGGATCGCTTCCATGAAGTCGCCATTAGGGAAGTGGTCGGTCCATTGGCGTTGTCCCTGGAAACCGGCGGCGATGGCATAGTGACCCTGTGCCTGTTCACCGAGTCCCATTTCGTCCAATTTTGGATTTCCGACCATGAGGTCGCGGGCGATGAGTGCCATTTTTACGGAGTCTTCCCATTCGCTATCAAGTTGTTCGCGGCTGCGTTTTTGATCCTCGCTGTTATAGTCGTCACCTTCGGGGCAGTTGGCTTTGACCCAATCGAGGGCTTTTTTGAATTCGTCGGGGTCGTAGGTACCCTTGCTCATGCGTCCGGCAAATTCAGTCATATCGATGGCTTCGAGGCGCATCCCGAGGTGGTTTTCCCAGAAGGCGGGATCGACGACCGAACCGGCGATGCCCATTGAAGTGCCGCCCATGGAAAGGTATGCCTTGCCGCGCATGTAGGCGACTGCGAGACCGGCGCGGGCAAAATTGAGGAGCTTGTCGACGACATCGGCGGGGATGTTGGTATCGCCGGCTTCCTGCACGTCTTTGCCGTAGATGCCAAAGGCGGGGAGGCCTTTTTGGGTATGACCCGCGAGCGCGGCAGCGAGGTAAACCGCGCCGGGGCGCTCGGTGCCGTTAAAGCCCCAAACCGCCTTGGGACGGTGCGGATCCATGTCCATCGTTTCGGAACCGTAACACCAGCACGGGGTAACGGTGACGCTGAGGCCGACGCCCTCGCGCTGGAATTTCTCCTCGCAAGCCGCGGCTTCGCGCACCCCGCCGATGTTGGTGTCGGCGATCACGCATTCGACGGGAGAGCCGTCGAGATTGCGGAGGTTTGCGGTGTACAAATCGGCGAGGCTTTGCGCCATTGCCATGGTGCTGTCCTCGAGGGACTCGCGCACCCCGCCCAGGCGACCGTCGATGGTCGGACGAATACCGATTTTAGGAAATTTGAAGGGATGGTTATTCATAGTGGTCAATGTTTGGATTAAAGTTACTGGATTACTGGATCATTTTGTGGCGGGCGTGTTGGCGCATGGTGAAGAGGGCGTATGCCGCGATGACGACGTAACAGATAAAGGGGAGGAAGAAGGAACCGCGCACCCCGGTGGTACCCATGAAGGTTTCCATATCCATGATCCCGCCCTGCAAGCGCGGCATGAAGGCACCGCCCACGATCGCGAGAATCAGTCCGGCGGAGGCGATTTTCGCATCGGGCCCGAGTCCGTCGAGGGCGATGCCGTAGATGGTGGGGAACATGAGGGACATGCAGGCGGAAATCGCCATGAGGCAGTAGAGTCCGCTCATGCCCTCAAGGTAGATTGCGCCGAGGGTTGCGCCCATCGCGGCAAAGGCGAGGGTTCCAAGGAGTACGCCCGGGCTCACGTATTTCAGGAAGAAGGTACAAATGAAACGGCTTGAGAGGAAGATGACCATCGCGCCAATGTTGTGGTTTTGGGCGGTGGCTTTATCCATGCCGAGATTTTCCTGGGCGTATTGGATGATAAAGGTCCAGCACATGATTTGAGCGCCCACGTAGAAGGTCTGAGCGATAACGCCGCCAAGGTAGAGGGGGTTCTTGGCAAGGCGTCCGAGGATTTCCCCGAGGCTGGAATCTTCGCGGGTATCATCCGGCGCGGCGGTGTGGGGGAGTTTGCTGAACAGGAAGACAAAGAAGACTCCGATGACGATGAAGCCGATGATCATGTAGGGGGTGGAGACAATTCCGAGGTCGTGCTGTTGCAGTTCGCTGTGGCTTTTGTCCATGAAAGTGGCGAGTTCGCCGTTCTTGTAATCGGCGAGGGTTTGATCGAGTCCCGCTTCAGGGTTGGCGGCAAGGTAGGACGCGAGGACGGGATCCTGCAGGCGCTCCTTTTGCTTCGCTTGGAAAATGGGAAGGACGTAATGTTCGCTTTGCACGATGGCGCCGTTGCCATTTTCGCTTTGATAGCCGTTGTAGTCGGTGCGCAATTCCTCCACCTGGAGATTGGATAGGATGAAGAGACTGGCAACGGTCATACCGGTCAGGGAACCGATGGGATTGAAGGCCTGGGCGAGGTTGAGTCGGCGGGTGGCGGTTTCAGGCGCACCCATGGAGAGGATGTAGGGGTTGGCGGTGGTCTCAAGGAAGGCGAGTCCGAAGGTAAGGATATAGAGGGCGGCGAGGAAAAGATTGAAGCTCGCCATGGAGGCGGCGGGTATGCAAATCAGGGCGCCGGTTGCATAGAGGGCGAGTCCCAGGAGGATGCCGGCCTTGTAGGAGAAGCGGCGGATGAACAGGGCGGCGGGGATTGCCATGGTGCCGTAGCCGCCGTAGAAAGCCATTTGTACCCAACTGCTTTGGGCGTTGTTGATGACGAAGACGTCCTTGAAGGCGGCAACGAGTGGATTGGTGATGTCGTTGGCAAAGCCCCACAAAGCGAAGAGGGTTGTGACCAGAATGAATGAGAAGAGAAATTTCCTTGGAATGACCGGGGTGGGTGTGTTGGTAGACATGTTGCTAAGTTTGGTTATATATTTTCCTCAGCGGCGGAAATAAATGCGTAACCTTAGTTTAAATTGATTTTTTAGGCTAGTGCGATTTGTGACTATATATGGACATTTTTGAACATTCTGTTCATTGTTGATACTCATGGACTCAAGGTCGCTCGAATTATCGCCTCAAATTGAAAGTGCTCGCTATGCGAATTTTCCGTGGGCGGAGCGTGCGGGAAGCGAAGTTTTTATGGCGGGGTATGAAGAATGCGCACCGGACTACCGCATCAAGCGTGGGGCATTTCCCTTTTGGATATTGGAGTTTGTGGTCGGCGGAATAGGCTTTTTTAGGGAGGGTAATCAGCGGCAGACCTTAGGTCATGGTTCAATATTCTGCTATGGCCCCGGGATGGAATTTGAATTCTGGAACGAAGCGGAACGCCCGTTTAAAAAGTATTTTCTGGTGGCAGGGGGCGCCACTTGTCCTCCGGGTTGGTTGGCGGCAGGGCTTTTCTATGGGAAAGTCAGGCAAATCAAGAACGTCGCCTCCGTTGTAACGATTTTTGACCAGATTATACAGGAAGGCGAAGCACCTGATCAACAGAGCCCGGCGATTACGCAATCCTTGCAGGAATTATTGTTGGCTTTGATTCAGCGGCATCAGGGGATCGGGGCAAAGGTCGTATCGGGGTCGCGCAAGGCCTACGAGTTGACGATGGAGCTTTTGCAACGGGATTACCGTCAATTAAACAGTTTGGCCGATTTGGCGGAACGAACAGGGTACAGCGCGGAGTATTTGTGTCGAATTTTTCGAAAGTATCATGGGGACTCGCCGTATCAGGTCTTGACGCAACGAAAAATGACGGCGGCGTGGCTGATGTTGCGCGATGGGCATTTTCAAGTGAACTCGGTGGCGCGTGAATTGGGCTATGAGGACCCACTGCATTTCTCGCGGGTCTTTCGACGCATCATGCGCTGTGCTCCGAGTTCGGTGGGCGAGCGCTAGGCTGCAGGTCATCGGGGGTGATGATTTGGGTATGGTCTCTAAGGGAGCGCAGTTCGTCGGCGTTCATTAAAAGTGCGGCGGTGGAATAAGCATCGGCAAAGGCGGCACTTTTATTGAAAGCCCAAATCCGGGGGTAGGTGTAGGTGGCGCTTTCATCCCGCGGACTCATAATGTGACTGCCCTGAATTTCGGTTCCTGAGGCACTGAGGGCAGTATTTTGAAGCTCTATGTGACTTCGTTTCCCGGCGTGCTCCAGGGTGATCGGCCAAACCTTTTCACCATAGGCTAGTTGGGTGCTGGCTCCCGCAGAAAGCAGGGCGCTTGGGATATTCCAGTCCTTAAGGAGGATTTTAATTTGATCAAGGGCGAAGCCTTTACCGATCCCGCCGAGATCGATTTCACGGCCTGCCTGAATGCAATGAATGGCGGGGCGATCCGGATCGATTTGTAGTTTGCCCTCAAGGGGTGGGTTCGAGCCCGCTTGATTGTTTTTCTGGTGCTCGATGCGCTTGCCGATCGTGACATCGAAGAGACCGCCGGTTTGCTCGGATGCTTCGAGACTGAGGAGCAGGCATTTGTAGCAGGTTTCACTCACGAAAAGGCTTTGTCCGGTTTTCATGTGATTGATTTGTGAGACGTCGCTGCCTTCGATATATCGACTGAGGCTATTCTCGATTGCGTCAATCTGAGCAATGGTGGCAAGGGCGGCATCGCGGACTAGCTTGGCATCGGATTCCAATAGACGCAGGGTGAAGGTGGTCTTCATGGCCTCGTGCTGAAATAGGTGTTCGGTCTTCATGGTTCTGGGTTTTCCATCCAAAGATTCCAAAGATCGTGGCGCAGGTAGAGGGAGATTGAAACATTGCTGCGGAGGCTGCGGGGAAGTTTTATATGGCTTTTTTCAAGGAGGTCGTCGCATGCCGCAACTTGAGCAGGCATCGCAAAGACAACGGGGAATTGCGCAATGGTATCAGGAGGCGTGGGCCAGTATCCGATAGTTTCAAAACTTCTTAGATACCAGGGGAGGGGCCAGTATTCGCTTCCGATGACGCCGATTGGTTCCATTTGGGGCGCATCCGGGAGAGACTCAATTTGCTGAAGCCAGTTGGCAAACGTTTGTGGATCACGGGTCGTCGGCACGTAAGCATAGGGATTGCGTGCATCATTGGCATAAGACCCCGTGGCATTCAGGCTTTGCGTTGTTTGATAGGCGAGCGCGCTTACGAGTGCGAGTAGTCCGCAAAGCCGGAGGACTGGAGTCATCTTATTGACAAAGGCGAAGGCCGCTCCGCCGGCTAGGCAAAGATGTGCCCACGGGAGCAGTATGAGCCATGGGGTTTTGTAGCTTATGAGGCTATAGATCAGTAGATGGATCAGTGCGCTCAATACAATAAAGAGGAGGCCGACGGCGGCATGGTCTCGCTTCAGGAAGGCTCCGGTCAGCGCAATGAGGGCAAAGAGTGTAATACTTAATTCAGTCCACCACAGGCCGAGGCTTTGTTTTGGCCAGAGCAGTGAGTGCAGGTAATAATACCATTCTTTTTCGTGCCCCGGAGTGGTCTCGTAGATGAAAAAAGTGGAGTAGGCATCGCGAAGACCGGCGAGATTGGTAAATCCATTGGTGTAGCAATAGCCGCTTACGAGAAATGCAGTAAGAGCGAGTGTTATGAGGGGGCCGAGATAGCGCCTTAGAGTTTGGGTAGGGCGCAATTGTGGCGCGCAGAGACAGAGGCTTCCGGCGAGCGACCATGCGATCACGGAAATCGCAAAGGTTTCTTTGGTGGCAAACATCAAACCGATCCAGAGACCTGCTAAAGCCCCGGCGAGAATCGTTGGCTTGGTGAGCAGACGAAAGACGCCCAGCAGTGCAAGCATCCCCAGAAGGCACAGGATGCTTTCGTGAATGTAAAGACGGTTGTAATAAACAAGAAGCGGGGAACTTGCGAGGAAGGCTCCAGCCGTCAGCGCTCCGCCGAAACCAAGAAACCGCACCCATAAAAGCGGCGTTAGGACGATTAGAACTCCAGCAAGGGCAGGGCCAATCCGAAGCGTCTTGAGGCGGAGCTCATTCCAGGAAGTCTCGCCGCGAAGGCCTGCGATCGCACTGGAAATGGTGCTTAGCAATGGGCCGTGAAAATGCTTTGGGTTAAAGCGGTAAGGTTCGCCTTCGAGTTGTTGTGCTAAAATGCGAGCACCGGTCGCTTCATCGGCATGGATCGGATTCGAGTCAAGTCCGTCAAAGCGCAACCAAAAGCCAAGCGCAAGCAAGGTAACCCATCCAAGGGCAATGAGTCGATGTGATCGCATAGCTTTAATTACGAAAAAGGGAAATGAGTTAGGGCAACTGTGCTTTGTAATTGCTCAACCCGATGCCCTTAGAATAATTGATGCTGTGTCTGAAAGTCCACTAAAACAAACGCCTGAGATTGTCTTGGTTACCCCAGTCTGGAATGACAGCCGGCGCCTTGGGCGCTTTGGTCCGGAGTTAGCGCGCGCCTTGGCAGCCTCAGGTCTCCCGCTTTGTTGGATTGTTTCGGATGATGGTTCTTCGGTTGAGGAGCAGGTGAAATTGGAAACCTTGGTGGAGCAGTTACGTGCAATTTTCCCGAAGACTGAACTGGTGTTGTCTGAACAGCGTTCGCGGAAAGGAGCAGCAATTTACCGTGCTTGGGATCAATGTGCCGCCGCCGAATGGCTGGCTTTTGTGGATGGGGATGGCGCTATTTCAGCCAGTGTGATTGTTGGCCTGATAAAGTCTGCAATCGCGGAAGACGATCCTGCCTGCACGATTGCAGTTCGCGCGCATTCCGTTGAATCACCGGTGCGTCGTCAGATGATTCGGTCGCTTGCTCCGCGAGTCTTCTCATTTCTAGTTCGCACGCTGGTTGGTTTAAAATGTCTAGACACGCAATGTGGTGCCAAGGTCGTGCCGGGATCAGCTTACCGGGAGGTGCGAAAGAACCTAAAAGAATATGGATATGCCTTTGATGTTGAACTGCTCATGGCCTTGGGGAAAAATAAGGTAAGATTGCGGCAGCGAGCCATACCCTGGGTCGAGGTGCCAGGCGGGAAAGTGGATCTTTTTACCGATGGCTTCCGTATGGTGATGGGTCTACTGCGAATCCGCGGGCGTTTGAAAGCGGGTCTCTATTAATTGGGTTTCGGATTCCTGACCCGGTATTCATCGCGGTATTGGCCGGGTGATTGATCAAACTCTTTTTTAAACTCACGTGAGAAATGGCTATGGTCGTAGAAGCCGACTTCATACGCGATATAGGATAGGGTTGCCTCGGTATTAATGAGCATTTGGCTCGCGCGGGTTAGGCGAAAACGAATCAGGAAACGGGCGGGGGTTTGCTGAAATACCTGTTGGAAGCGGCGTTCAAACTGACTGATTGAAAGATTGGCTACTTTTGCCAGATCCGCGATCTGGATGGGGCTATTGAAATGCTTACTGATATAGTCAACGGCGGCATTCATCCGGCGGTAGGGTTGCCAGGCATTTTCGCTGCGGGCAAAGTCGCGCATGTAACCGATGATGCCGATGCAGTTCCCCTGTCGGTCATAGAGAGGGAATTTGCTGGTGACATGCCATGAGACTGAACCATCTGGGTTCGCCACCAGTTCAACGCGGCGGGAGATCGGTTTACCGCTCGTCATTACCTGCTCATCATCGCGGGTGTATTGCGCGACCATGTTGCGGGGAAAGAAATCATGGTCGCTTTTGCCGAGGAGCTCAGCCTGATCATGCAGGCCCATCTTTTCTAGCTGGAGGGCATTGGCGCCAATAAAACGGCCTTTTCGATCTTTCATGAAAAAATAGACATCACTGAGTGACGAAAAGAGGGCAATGACTGAGGCGGGGTCGGCCTTGTCGAGTTGTGCATCCAATGCTTTTGGTTTTTTCATAAAAGGAATGCTGATTATATACACAAAATTGCGGAATATTTACAAGTAAAAGGATTGCGGTAATTGTTATTATTAAAATGTGCGCATTGGATTAAACACCTTTCTCTTTAATGCTGGATTTACAGATGCCGACATTCCGCTGTTGAAACAGATACGGAGCTGTGGAGCGGAAGTTGTCGAACTCGCCATCGTGGAGCCGGAAGGCGTTACGGCGTCGAGGCTATTGGAGGCATTGCGCGAAAATGAACTGGAGCGTCCGGTAGTTTGCGGAGCGTTTACTCAAGGTCGAGATTTGAGGGGTACTGAGGAAACGGTTGCCCGGGCCAGCTCATACATTTCACAATTAATCGAACTGACTGAGGCCTTGGGGGGTAGCGTGGTATGCGGTCCGATGTATTCGGAAACTGGCCGGGCAGAATTCTATTCTACTGAGGAGCGCGACAAACAGTTAACCCAGATCGCGGACGCGCTGAAGCCCTTGTGTAAAAAAGCGGAATCCGCCGGGGTGGTGCTTGCGGTTGAGCCGCTGAATCGCTTTGAAACCGACTGCATCAATACCCTCGATCAAGCAGCTGAGTTAATTAATCGTGTGGGTAGTTCTGCTTTGAAAATACACATCGACACTTTTCACATGAATATTGAGGAGGACGACTCGGCGGCGGCCATTCTGGCGCACGCCAGGCACATTGGACACGTGCACGCCAGCGCGAGTCATCGGGGATTGTTGGGTTCGGATCAGGTTGACTGGAAAAATATCTCAAAGGCGCTCGCGACAATTGGTTACAGTGGTGACGTCATTATTGAAAGTTTTGCCTTGGGAAATAAGAATCTAGCAAAGGCAACCTCGATCTGGCGCCAGCTCTACGACAGTCCTGAGCAACTTGCAACGGAGGGGCTCGATTTCTTGCAGACTACTTTAAAATCAAGCAGAGTTTTAGCGGAGGTATAAGGGGGATAAAATGCAGCATTACTTTAAATTACTTTTATCTTTTGCGATGCTCATAGTCACAGCCGGGCAGAGTTTTGTTTCAGCGGCAAGCGAGGACTACCGCGTCCTATTTGACGGCAAGACCTTGGAGGGCTGGGATGGAGATCCCCGGTTTTGGCGGGTTGAAGATGGCAGCATCGTGGGCGAAACAACCGATACCCTGCGCACTCCGAAAAATACCTTCCTGATTTGGGAGGGCGGGGAGGTTGGTGACTTCGAGTTGTTGGTAGATTTCAAATTACGCAATCATAATAGCGGCATTCAATATCGTAGTTTTCATTTGCCCGACGAGCCTTGGCGGGTTGGAGGTTATCAGGCTGACATTGCTGAAGATCCGCGTTGGATGGGCGCGGCCTGGGGTGAGCGTTATAAAAAGCTTTTGGCGGGGCGTGGCGAGAAGTGCGTGGTGGGAGAAACTCCAGCTGACCGCCGAGTGGTGGCACAGGTTGGTGACGCCGAAGCAATACTCGGGGAAATCGCTCTGGATGGTTGGAATACCTATCACATCATCGCGCGGGGGAATCAATGCATTCAAAAGATCAACGGAATCATCACTGCAGAGTTTTCGGAGTCAGCGGCGGATCGCCTCAAGCGTGGACTGATTGCTTTGCAGTTGCACTCCG
Organism: Opitutia bacterium; assembly: GCA_042096455.1. Lineage (GTDB taxonomy): Bacteria > Verrucomicrobiota > Verrucomicrobiia > Opitutales > Coraliomargaritaceae > UBA7445. Next base: position 2,557 of record JBELLU010000041.1, on the reverse strand, counting down.
GGCCACCGATGGAGGTACGTTTTAAGAATATTCGCTTACGGGAGCTGGCGCCGGAGGATAAAAAAGAAATTCTTTTTTTAGCGGGCAAAAAAAGTCACGGCTACAATGCGCATGAGCACAAAGCCGGTTGCCATCTGCTGGCGCGATGCCTGAACGAGAGTGGTTTGGACGTCAGTGCACAGGTGGTGACGGAAGGAGCCTGGCCGGAGCCCTGGGTTGGCTACGCAAAGCCCGACAGCATCGTCATGTATTGCGATGGGTACAAACACCACATGGCCAAAGACCACCAAGAAAAAATCCAAGCACTGACGGATGCCGGGGTTGGAGTGGCCTGTTTGCACTTCGGGGTTGAGGTTGAACCCACGGAACTTGGAACCCAATTCCTCGACTGGATTGGTGGTTACTTTGAAATTGGCTGGTCGGTCAATCCCACTTGGGAAGCGAGCTATACGGAATTCCCAGAACATCCCATCACACGGGGAGTTAAGCCATTTACCATCCGCGATGAATGGTATTACCATATGCGTTTTCAGCCGGAAATGGAGGGCGTCACACCAATACTCTCAACGCTGCCACCGCTTAAGACCCTTAGCTCTCGTGCGCGCAACAAAGATCGCGGTAGTAACCCGACCGTTTATGAGGCGGTCAAATCAGGAGTGGCGCAGCATACCGCCTGGGCCTACGAGCGCCCGAATGGAGGACGCGGCTTTGGTTTTACCGGGGGTCATTTTCACCAGAATTGGAAAGAGGATAACTTTCGCAAACTTGTCCTGAACGCTCTAGCTTGGACCGCGAAATCAATCGTTCCCGCAGATGGAATTCCGTCCCGTACTCCCAGCCAAAAGGATTTGGCGCTGAATCAGGATTACCCGAAACCGAAACCAAATAATTAAATCAAAAATGAAAAGAGCAGTTATACCACCAATCATGAAAGAGATCCTCACCCTTGCCCTTATCGGTTTCAGCATCGCAGCAGCACAGGCCGAGCCGCTCAAAGCCTTGCTTATAACCGGGGGTTGCTGTCACGACTATGACCAGCAGCGTGAGATCCTTCCCGCGGCAGTTGATTTAAACAGCAAGGTGCCGGTGGAGTGGACCATTCTGCATCAGCGTACCAAAGGAACCGATAACCTTTTGGAATTCTACAAAAATGAGGGGTGGGCCAAGGGATATGATGTGGTGGTCCATAACGAATGCTTCGCCTCGGTGGGCGACGTCGATTACATTGCCGGAATTCTCAAGCCACACCTCGACGGGGTACCTGCTGTGTTGGTGCATTGCTCCATGCACTGTTATCGCTCGGGGCCGACCCGCGAAGAGTGGTGGAAATTCTGTGGTGTGCATTCACCGCGCCACGGACCGCACCATCCCTTTGAGGTCAAGATTGTTGCACCCGAGCATGAAATTATGATGGGCATGGAAAATTGGACCACTCCCAAGGGAGAGCTCTATTATATTGCCAAGACCTATCCCGGCGTAACCCCTCTTGCGGAATCGAAATCTAATGCCACCGGCGAGATGCACATCAATATCTGGGTCCACGAATACGGCCCTTTAAAGACCCGTGTCTTCGCAACCACTATCGGGCACCATAACGAAACCATGCTACAGGCTGAATACATGGAACTTTTCACCCGTGGTCTTTTGTGGGCCGCTGGGCTCCCCGTCGCAGAAAATCTAAAATCCAAGTAAAACTTAAATTAAATATGAAACACGTATCACGCAGAGACTTTGTGAAGAACGCCGCCGTAACCGGAGCAGGCTTGGCAGCATTCAACATTCTGGGCGCACAAACCAGCAACGGAGTTCACAGCGGCACGATCAAGGTGGGCCTTATCGGTTGTGGCGGTCGCGGGAACGGCGCCTTGGGTAATTTTATAGAGGCGGCCAAACTGCTCGGGATTTCAGTCGAGGTGGTCGCGGTTGCAGACGCTTTTGAGAATCGCGCAAAGGGTGTGGCAAATCGTTATCAAGTCGATCACGCTAAAACACATCATGGCTACAGCGCCTACAAAGAGGTTGCCAATTCAGACGCCGAAGTGGTGCTCATGGCGACTCCACCCTCGTTTCGTCCGCTGCATTTCGAAGCCTGCGTGCAGGCGGGTAAGCATTGCTTCGTTGAAAAGCCGGTTGCGGTTGATCCCGTTGGAGCACGGCAGGTAATTGCGACCGGAGAACTCGCCCGACAGAAAGGCCTCACCGTAGTTGCGGGCACGCAACGCCGTCACACCAAGGGATACCTTGAAATGCTCGCCAAGTTGCAGGGCGGTGCCATTGGCGAAATCGTTGGAGGTAGTATTTCCTGGAATATGGGGATTTTATGGATGGCGGAGCGCAAGCCCGGCATGAGTAACGCTGATTTTCTCGCAAAGAATTGGCTCAACTTTACGGAGTTGTCGGGCGACCATATCGTGGAGCAACACGTTCACCAATTAGATGTGACTAATTGGGTGATGGGTCGCATGCCTCAATCCTTTATTGGATTTGGTGGTTGCGCCCGCCGGGAAATCGCCGGAGGTAATCAATTCGATTTCTTCAGCGTCGATATGGATTACGG
>JBELLU010000040.1:0-15892 GCA_042096455.1 Opitutia bacterium | reverse complement strand
TTAGCGGCATGGCACAGGTATACATCATATGGGATCACGGGAAGCTGACGGCCTGGCGGCGGAAGGGAAAGTCGGCGGCTCTGCTAGCGGAGGCTCCGGTTGAAAAGGTGGAGGGTCTTTTAAGTTACCTGAAGGAAAATGGGCGCAAGCTTCGGATTTCGCACCTGACGATTTATCTGGATCATGGTGCCTTGGATCATCATGTGGAACGCTTGCCCCCGCTGGCAGGCAAGCTGCAGCGTCAATTGATGGCGCAGCGCAAGGAAAAGCTCTATGGTGCGGTGCCACGGTCGTGGGTTTCGCAGGCGATGGAATTGACGGAGAAGGGTGCGCACAGTTTTCATTTTGTGGCCAGTTTGCCGGAAGCGCTGAGTGAACCGATCGCAGGCTGGGCCTTGAATTCCGGTATCGTTCTCCAGGGAATTTTCAGTTTACCGCACGCACTGGCGATGCTTGAGGCGGGGCCGGATGAGAGCGGGAAGTCGCGGATTATTTATCGTGCCGTGAATGAATCCGGCTATTTGTTGGCGTATGATGCGCTGGGTCGTTTTCTTTTCGTGAACCGGGTCGCGCGGGAAAATGCGAATGCGGATTCGCTGGAGTCGGGTTCAAAGCGCTTGGCGCTTTTTACGGAACAGGAATTTGGGGAGACTCTGGAGCTACAACTCGAGTCGGGGGAAGATGATGCGGCACCGGATAGGGAGACTGCTCTGATTGGACGTTTATTGCAGGACAAGCCGTCGCTGAAAATGAATCTAATCGCGCCGAAGCAGCGGAATCGTCAACGTTGGCGTAAACGTCGTCATCGGGCCTTTGCGCTCAGTGTCACGGCTTTTGGTCTGAGCTTTCTGTTCATGTTGCCGCAAGTGGAGCGCAAGCGGGAGGTGCAGTTGCTTGCGGAGGCGATGCAGACGGAAATACAGACGGAGTCATTGGCTACGCGCAAGATTGAGAATGATATTGTGAGCAATAAGGCGCTCATGCATGTGATCGACTTCAGCCGTGAACGAATCGGGCTAGCGCGGGAGGACGCGGTTCCGATGCCAATGGCGGTGGCAGTGGGGGCGATTTCACACAGCCTCCCGAACGAGGTTGAGCTGGACATGCTGGATTGCCGTTTGGTGGTGGAGGAGCCGAGTCTCTCAGTTGAGATGCGGGGTCGCCCTTTGACGGCGGATATCGATCTGGTGGATACCTTGGAGCGTTTTGAAGCGAGCATTAAAAATCGGGGTTGGAACTATGGCGACTGGCAGTTGGCATTTGCGCGGGAACGGAGCCGGGAGTCGCGCTTTGATCGCAGGGGTTCTTTGCGGAGTTTTACGCTCTCGTTTAAACTTTATCCATTTGAGGAGAAATAAGTAAGGATGCGCAAACTGCTCTATATTCTTTATACCATTCTAGCCTCCTATCCGGTAATCTTTCTGCTGGCGCTGGCAACAGTGGGAGTCATCTATTTGGGAACGGGATATCGTCCTGTGGAGGCGCAATATGAGGCATTATTGGCGGAGCGGGTGCAGTTGAAGCAGGACCGTCAGCGTCTTGCGGAAGAATTGGAGGGTATGCGGCAAGGTGACTTGCTAAAACGTATTCAAATTTTCAGCAATGAATTTTTGGCAGCGGATGAAGTGGAGGAGGCGCGTCTTTTGGGCGTATTAAACACGGCACTTGCGGCGAGTGGTTGGTCGATTGAATCGGCCGCAATCAAGATGGAGGAGATGCCGGAGGATGTCTTGGGCTTGGGGGCTTTGGTTGTGGCATATGAGGGGCGCGCACAAGGACTGGTCTTGAGTGATGACAGTTCGTTTTTGCCGACCCATTCCTTGATGCAGGCCTGCACTTATTTGTGGCGCAAGTCACCGATAAAGGATTTCTCGCGCATTTGTATTGAGCGTGATTCGAGGGGTTATCGTGTGGACTTGGATGTCGTTTATCTGATGCGCGCGTTGACTGAAAGTGAGGGGGTGGAAGAATAATGCGAAGACATCTCAATAACCCAAAGGTGGTCATCCCGGCGGCGGTATTGACCTTGGTCTTTTTGCTCTTCCGGATTGGAGTGGTTGATGGGATCGACATCAAGGCCTATTTCGAGAAGCAGGTGGTGCTGATGGCGGAGGAGAGCAAGCCGACGGCGGTTCTTGAAATCGAGGCGAGCCGCATTGCCAAGGCCTTTACCAAGGAACGCTGGTTGCCGAATAATTGGCAGCAGTATGCTACGATGAAGCGGGAACTCTTTGTTGCGGATTATCAACTTGTGGAGGATGCGCTTCCCACGGTTGAGCTGGCGATAAAAGTGGATCCCGAGACGGGCGAGGTTGAAATTGAGGAAGAGGAATTGACGAGCTATATTGCGGAGAACATGGGTCTGGATGAAAGCGGATTCTTTGTGCGTTTTGGCGTGATACGGAAGCGGGAGGGGGATGATTTAAAGACGAAGGATGGGCAAGCTTTGACGCTGGGCAAGATTGCGATACCGGATCAGGGGCAGTTGAATGGCAACACTGCGTATCGCTCGATTGAAGCCGTGATAGCGGGACTGACTCTGGAGGCGACCTCACCGGTGGAAATGGAGGAAGTGGAGGCATTGACCGAGGGAGAAAATCCGGTGCCGGAAGTTTATCGTGAGGGTGACACCGTTACTGCGGAGCTGGTTGAGCAGAAACCGAAGCGCCGCGAGTATGCATCTGCCGTAATTTTAGGCGGGGTCAGCCCGAAGGATATTTATCGCGAGGGCGATTTGGTTTCGCGAATACCGGCGATAGGCTTGGCGAGTGTTTCTGAGCGGTCGGTTGAGTTGATTGATCGGGAGGGCAAGGTTTACCCGCTGCAGTTGCGCCGATAGGGGGCGTGAATTTTAATACTGCAAGGGTGGGCTTTGGGTTTATCCTGATCGTATGAATGTTTATCTATTGCGCCATGCGCAGGCAGAAGCGGGCTACCCGGACGGACAACGGCAGTTAACGGTGCGCGGGCGAAGTCATGCTCAACTTTTAGGTGAGTTCTTGCGCCGCTCGCCGGATGACTTGCCGGGGCGGGTCCTGTGCAGCTCGCTGGTGCGAGCGCGGGAGACTCTGGAATTGGTGGGCGCGGCATGGAGCGGCGAGCCGTTGAGTGAACCGGAGGTGCTGGAGTCTTTGGTGCCGGAGGGGAATCCTTTGGAGGTCGTGTCAGTTTTGGAATCGATGCAGGAGGATGTTTTACTGGTGGGTCACAATCCAAGCATGGAAGCGTTGAGTTCACTTTTAATGAGTGGGGAACGTTGTCGGGCGCGACTTGTCGTTAAAACCTGTGTCTTGTTGTGCTTTAATTGGTCGCCTTTCCCGAATCATGGTGAAACCGGGCCCGCGGCGCTGCGCTGGATGCTGGACCCGCGTAGCCTTTAAATTTTGCCTCCTTTAAACGGGAGCTTCGATGAAAAATAAATGGAAATATTTCTGGGTGGTGGTCGCGATACTGGCGGGGTGGTATTTGGCGCGCCGCGATGCCGGAGTACTTGCCCCGGAGACAGGGCAGCGCGACCCGGCGCAAGCTGCGGCAGAAAGCCCGTTGCCTGCCGCAAATCCAAATTTCACGGTCGCGCCGCCGGTGCGTTTCCCCCTGCATGCGGTTGGGGATGAAGTCCTGATATATTTCCCGGATGCGGCGAGCTATCGTGCCTATCTGGATGCGCTGGGAGGAGCGGGTGATGTAAAGCTGGGAAGTTTGGATGCCCTGCGCTTCGTGCGCCTCCGCGCGGATTCGCTGCGTTTTGCGGATCCGGCAGATTTCGGCGGGCAAGTGGAGTTTAATTATCGGGTGCGGCAGCCAGCACCTCCGCTGGAATCCAATCCGCTGGTCTTGGGGCCGCTGAAGGGATTTGGGGCAAGCGCGCAGGAGATCGCGGGCGGCGGTCTTGAGGGCCGGGGTTCGGGGGTGGCGATCGCAGTATTGGATTCGGGCATTGCGGATCATCGGCTTTTTGAAGGGGTGGAAATAGATTCGTATAATTGGGTGAGCGATGATCGGGTGAAGGCGAGCGCAAGGGCGCACGGAACTGCGGTGGCTTCGATTCTGGGCGGGAAAACCGGCATTGCGCCGGAGGCACGCCTTTTGGATTTCCGCGTCTTGGACGCGGCGGGACAGGGCTCGAGTTTTGATGTGGCGGAGGCGATTGTGAGGGCGGCGGATATGGGGGCAGATGTGATCAATTTAAGCCTGGGGCTTTATCAAGAGACGGTGCTTTTGCGTGAGGCGGTTCGCTATGCGCACGAGAAAGGAGCCTTGTTGGTCGCAGCGGCGGGTAACGATGCGCTGACGCAATTACCGTACCCGGCGGCGTATGCCGAAGTGCTGGCGGTTACCGCAGTGGACGGAAACGGGCTCCATGCCGGTTTTTCGAATCGCTCGAAAGGGATCGATTTTGCGGCACCGGGGGTCGGAGTGGTAGTGGCCGACCCGGAAGGTAAGGAGCGCCAGATAAACGGTACTTCGGCGGCGGCTCCTTTTGTGAGCGGAACGCTGGCGGCCTTGCTTTCCGAGGATCTCGGGGGTGCGCCGGAAAATGCGGTGCGTCTTTTGAAGGCTCAATTGAATGAGGCGGGGGAGCCGGGGTTTGATGCAAACTACGGCGGCGGTTTGGTGGATTGGGATCGTTTGCGGGAACGCGAGACTTCCGATTTGCGGGACCTTGCGCTGGCGGCGATTCACATGGAGTTGGGATCGCAACCCGGGACGCGGGTTCCCGTAAAAGTGGTGGTGCAAAACCGTGGTACTACCTGGATCCCCAAAGCGGAGTTGACGGTGGTGCAGGCAGGGCAGGCCACCGAGGAATTTATGATTACATCGCTTGCCCCTGGAGCCATCGCGGAGCGAACGGTGTATCGGTATCTGCCGTCGGCGGGGGTGGATGCGATGGTTGAAATGGGTGCCTGGGTCGCTTTGGAGGACGGGACGGCGGACCGTCGCCCCGAGAACAATACCCGCTTTATTCGCTTTACCCCCGCGAAGATCGATTAAAATCATGTCTCGCAAATCGCGGGAAGCTTGCCTAAATCTGGCATTATGAATGATTCGGAAGAGGCAGGACCCGCACTGGATGAGGGTGAGGTCGGTATTGTGGCCCACTCTGATTTTGTGTCGAAGGTGCCTTTTAACTTTGAATCCGGCGGTCAAATTCCGGAGATGACGCTGCGTTACGAGACCTATGGTCGTTTGAATAAGGTGAAGTCGAATGCGATTCTTATTTGCCATGCCCTGACGGGAGATCATCACTGCGCGGGGGTTTATGACATGACCGAGCGTAAGCAGGGTTGGTGGAATTTTATGGTGGGGCCGGGCAAACCGATCGATACGCGCAAATATTTTGTGATCTGCTCGAATGTGCTCGGTGGTTGTCAGGGTTCGACCGGGCCGCGCTCGATTAATCCCGAGACGGGGGAGCGGTATAATTTGGATTTCCCGAAGCTGACGGTGCGCGACATGGTACGGGCGCAGGCTTTGTTGTTGGATTCATTGGGCCTGGAACGTTTGCACGCGGTCATTGGCGGTAGTATGGGTGGCATGCAGACGCTACAATGGGCGATTGATTATCCGGAGCGGGTGGGTCGATATATCGCGCTGGCTTGTTGCGCCCGCCACAATGCTCAGGCCATTGCTTTTAACGACACGGGGCGTCAGGCGATCATGCGTGATCCGGCGTGGCTGCAGGGTAAATATGAATCGGATGCACCGCCGGCGCATGGTTTGGCGGTGGCACGCATGATGGCGCATATCACCTATCTTTCCGATGCCGGAATGGAGGCGCGTTTTGGGCGCAAGCGGCGCGGGGAGGATTCCTCGCGGGAACATTTCGAGGTAGAGTTTGAGGTGGAGAGTTATTTGCGCTACCAGGGGCAACAATTCGTTTCGCGCTTTGATGCGAACAGTTATCTTTATCTGACAAAGGCGTTGGATCGTTTTGATTTGCACGGCCCGGACGGAAGCCTTGATGGAACCCTTGCGGCGGTGCAGGCTCCGGGTCTGGTGGTGGGATTTGGAAGCGACTGGCTCTATCCGCCGCAGGCAAACCGTGAAGTGGTGGAAGCTCTGCTGCGTTTGGGTAAGCCCGCAAGCTATGCCGAACTCGCCTTGGATGCCGGGCATGATTCCTTCCTCTTGCGCGCTCCCAAGTTGGATCAATTAATACGCACTTTTCTCGATCGCTGAAGTATGAATCCCAACGCAAAAAAACGACAAGTTGATTTTCAGGTGATTGCCCGCTGGGTGAACGCCGGGGATCGCGTATTGGACCTCGGCTGCGGGCGGGGGGTTCTGCTTGAATCGCTCATTCAAAAGCAGTCAGTCTACGGAGTGGGTGTGGATATTGAGTTGGATAAAATCATAAGCTGTGTGAAGCGCGGAGTTTCGGCGTATCACGGGGATGTCCATGGGATTCTGGAAAATTTTGGTGATGCCAGTTTTGACCGGGTGATTTTCAGTCGTTCCGTTGATCTGCTGGAACAACCGAGTGCCACGCTCGCGGAAGCCCTCAGGGTGGGAAAACATGTAACGGTGGGATTTGTGAATCATGGTTACTGGCGCAATCGTCTCAGCTTTATTTCGCGCGGGCGACGCATCGAAAACGAAGTCTATCCAAAGAAATGGTATGAAAGCCAGCCGACCAATCCATTCTCAATCGATGAGTTTGACGGCTTTTGCAAGTCAGCCGGAATCCGGATCGTGAACCGGGAATACCTCTTGGGTAATTGGCGCGATACCTGTCCCTTCTTGCCGGGACTCTTTGCGGGTTACGCGATCTACGACCTAACTAAGGCTTAAAGGCTTTGTTCCAGGAGCGGAGGATAGCTTCAATAGCGTCCTGCAGGATGTTGTAAAAGGCGGGTACGAGGAAGAGGGTCATGGCGGTGGCGAAGAGCACCCCAAAGCTAAGGGAGGTCGCCATTGGAATGAGAAACTGTGCCTGTAGGCTGGTTTCAAAAAGGAGCGGCAAGAGCCCCGCAAAAGTGGTGAGTGAAGTGAGAATGATGGGGCGGAATCGTGCCGAGCAGGCATTGACGATGGCGTCGCGCAGCGGGACTTCCCGTTTGCGTTCCTGGTTGATGAAGTCAACGAGCACCAGGCTGTCGTTGACGACCACCCCGGCGAGGGCCACAAAGCCAAGGATCGAGAGGATGCTCATTGCTTGCCCGAGCAGGAGGTGGCCGAGGATTGCGCCAATGAGCCCGAAAGGGATCACGAACATCACGATAAGGGGTTGCAGGTAGGACTTGAGGGGTACTGCCAGCAGGGCATAGATGATAAAGAGAACGAGAATCGTCATCTGAAAGAGACTCTTGAAAATATCGGCTTGTTCGCGGGCTTCACCCTCAAAGGACCACGAGACGCCGGAGTAATCCTTCAGCAAGTTGTCGAGGAAGGGTTCGCCGGCGTTGTTGCGACCACTGAGATCCGCTTTGATTTGCTCAAGGTCCGCGATGTCTTTGTCGGCATTCGCGGTGATGTTGAGAACCCGGCGTCGGTCCACCCGGGTGATGCTTGAAAAGCCCTGGGTGATTTTAAAATCTGCGACTTCTTCAAAGGGGACTTCTCCGCCGGTTGCGGTGCGGATTCGGAGTTCCTCGAGGTTTTCAAGGGATTCGCGCTCTTCGCGGGGGTAGCGAACCATCACTTTGATATCGTCGCGTCCGCGCTGAATCCGTTGCGCCTCGATGCCGTAGAAAGCGGCGCGTACCTGACGCCCGAGGTCATCGGTTCGCAGGCCGAGCGCCTGAGCCGCGGGCTTGAGCTCAAGTTGAATCTCGCGTTTGCCGCTGCTGTAGTTGTCGCGGATATCGTAGAGGCCCTGATAGGTGGCGAGTTTAATTTTAATGGCTTCAGCAACTTCGCTGAGTTGTTTGAAATCGCGTCCTGATATTTGGATATCAATGGGACTACCGCCTTGTCCGGCGGCATTGGCATCGTAAATCAATTCCTTCACGCCTGCGATGGGGCCGGTTAATTCCCGCCAGCGCTTTGCGAGGTTGGGAGCGGAGAGCAGCTCGATATCTCCGCCATCGGCAAGATCCTCCCGTTTTAAGAGTTCAACACCCACCTCTCCAAGGCTGGGGCTGATCGTTCCTGAAACCGATCCGTTGGGGCCACCCATATTGGAGAAAGGCTGACCGCCGGCAGTGACGGTCACGTTTTCAAATGGATCACCATAACCCTGCGCTTTAACTTCATCCCGGAGTTTTTGGAGGCTTGCCTCGAGTTTTTCAATTGCAGCGGAGGTTGTTGCAGCAGGGGTCCCTTCCGGCATGACGAGTTTGGCGACCATGTAGTCAGACGGCACTTCGGGAAAAAAGACGAAGGGGAGGTGCTTGCCGATGAGCAGGGAAAGCATCAGTGCAAGGAGGCCGATAAAAAAGGAGACCGTGGCGTAGCGAAAACGAATGGCGAGTTCGAGGAAAGGTCGATAGCGTTCCCTGACGAAACGTTCCATGCCGTCTGCGATTTTTCGCTGCTGACGGAGCAACCAGCCAAGATTTTCACGATCCGAACCACTGCCGACTTTACACAGGGTAAGGTGGTAGGGGAGCACCAGTTTGGATTCGATCAGTGACCAGACCAGGCAGGCGATCACCACGACCGGAATCGGAAAGAAGAATTTCCCAATGAAGCCCGGCATCGTGAGAATCGGCACAAAAGCGACGATCGTGGTGAGCACCGCAAACGTCACAGGCGTGGAGACCCGATGGGTTCCCTGTACGGAGGCCTCCACTCCCGGCCCGCCGTGTTTTTGGTATTGGGTAAAAATACTCTCCCCCACGATAATGGCATCGTCCACCACAATCCCGAGGACCAGAATAAAGCCAAAGAGAGAGGCGAGATTGATACTGATATCAAACCAGGGCAGGAGGGTCAGGGCGCCGAGGAAGGAGATCGGGATGCCCAGCATGACAAAGAAAGCGAGCGAGGGGCGCAGGAAAAGGGTCAGGACCAGGAAGACAAGGATGAGCCCGAAGATGCCATTTTCGATGAGCATCTGCAGACGGCCGGTCAGGTAATAGGTGAAGTCGTTGGTGGGTTTGATTTCGATTCCCGGGGGCAGTTCGCTTTCCACCTCTTTTGCAAAGGCGCGGACGCGCTTGGCGATGTCCAGCACGCCTTGATTTCCCAATGCATAGATGGATAGCAGAACGGCGCGTTCGTTGTTGAATTGCGTGGTTAATTCATCATCCACAAATCCGTCATCGATGGTGGCAATGTCGCCGAGTGTGACGATTGCCCCGTCGGGGCGGGTCAGGACGGGTAGGACTTCGAATTCCGGAGCACGGTAAGCCTTGGCGTTGGTGCGGAGTAAGATTTCCCCCGCGCGTGATTTGATCGCTCCGCCGGGGATATCGATGGAGTTGCGCTGCACTGCCTGCGCCACATCACTGAAGGTTAAGCCGTATCTCCGTAGTGACTTTTCTGATACATTAATGGAGATTTCGTAGGGAGCGACGCCGTTGATGTCCACTTGGCTGATGCCGTGGCGGGTATTGAGTTCATCGCGGATGTATTCGCCGATCTCCTTGAGATTCCGGATGTCGGTATCACCGTAAAGCGCGAGGAAAATGACGGGATTGCGGACGAGGAGTTCTTCAACGTTGGGACGCTCGGCCTCTTGCGGGAAATTAGTGATGCCGTCGATGCGGGACTTCACTTTGTCCCGTAGTTCAGTGGCGTCATATCCGCGTTCAACTTCAATCACCACCATGCCGTAACCCTCGGAGGCGTTGCCGCGTAGGCGTTTGATGCCCTCCAGATCCTGAATGCGGTCCTCGATGAGTTCAACAATCCCGCTTTCGACTTCTTCTGGGGCGGCACCCGGATAGACGACACTTGCGGTGACGGTATCGAGGTCGAGCCTTGGGAAGAGCTCGAGCTTGATCGTGCTGGCAACGTAGAAGCCGCAGACGATTGCGATTGCGGCAAGCAGGTTGGCGGCGACGCCGTTTTTTGTGAACCAACGGATCATTCGCTTGGAAGGATGTTGACCGGCATATTTTCTACAAAATATGCGATGGGACTGACCGCAACCTGTTCGCCGGGTTGCAGGCCGGATTCAATGATGACGCTGTCGGGGTCGCGTTTGACGATGCGCACTTCGCGAGTTTGGAGGGTATTGTTCTCGCTCAGGACATATACCGTGTTGGAACCGCGCAGGGCGAGGCGGGGGATTTGGTAGGCACCTTGAAGGTTTCGACCTTCAATCACGGCATCGACGAAAAGACCGCGACGGAGCGGGTGGGGTCCGTCGTAGGGGTCTTTGACTTCCGCGACGGCATAGAGGAGACGGCTCTGCGTATCGATAGTGGCTTCGATGCGGGTAAGGGTGCCGCTCCAATGACGGTCATTGTGGTTGAGTTGAACCGGTGCGGCAGATTCGGATGGGTCGCGAAGAAAAGCGGCTTCCCTCTCGGTGATGGGGAGGCGAACTTCGGCGACCTCAGTCGCGTAGAGGCGGGCGGCGGGAGTTGGGGAGTTGGGGACTGCGAGTTGACCGAGGTCGATATTTTTTTGGAGGACGCGTCCGTCGTAAGGGGCGCGTACTTTGGTTTTGGCGAGGTCGGCAGTCGCGCGTTCATGGGCGGCGTGGGCGCTCGCCACCGCTGCTTCGGCATATTCCAATTGCGGGAGGCGCAGGGTGAGCTGGCTGGGTTCGCCTTTCCCGATGGATTTCCAGTCGGCCTTTGCTTGGTCGGAAAGGGCTTTCTCCTGAGCGAGGGCGAGTTTGGACTGTGCGAGTTCAGCGGCTCGGGCTGCGAGGGCCGCGCGGTAATCGAGCGGATCGATTTCCAGTAGTACATCTCCCTTTTTGAAATAACCACCGGGTCGGAAATCTTCAGCCACCGCAATGACGCGTCCGCTGACCTCAATCGCAAGGTCAGACTCGGTCAAGGGGAGGGCGGTCCCCTGACTGGTCACATTTAATTGTATGTTTTCGGGATGGACGGTGAGTACTTCGATATTGGTAAGCGGTCTGGGGGCATCGCTTTTTTCAGGCTTGGGTTGGAACACAAGTAGTGCCGCTGAAAGTGCGGCAAATGCGGCCAAGACAAGAATGGGAATAGGAAACTTTTTCATAATGAGGATTCAAAGTTGCCGCCGAGTGAAAGGAGGCAATCAATTCGGTTTTGCAGGCGTTGGTTTTGAATATTAATTTGGCGGCTCTGAGTTTGGGCGGCGGATCTTTGGGTAATGAGAACGTTGATGAATTCAAGGGTTCCCTTTTCGTAGCGTTCCCGGGCGAGGCGCTCTGCGGCTTGGGCCTCACTGCTTGCGAGCGTCAGCTTCTCGGATTCTTTCTTGAGAAAATGTTCAGCGGAGAGGGCGTTTTCGACTTCGAGGAAAGCCCGGAGGGCGGTGTTGTGGTAATTGGCCTCGGCTTGCAGCAGTTGTGACTGCGCGCGCTGAACATCTGCTTTTATACGCCCACCCTGGAAGATTGGCTGTGTTAAATTGCCCAGGATGCTTCCAACGCGGAAGCTGCTGTCCATGAGATCCTCAAATTCCCTGGAGGCGGTTCCAGTGGAAGCGGTCAGGCTCAAAGCGGGAAGCCAAGCCCTGCGTTTAGCGCGAACCGTTTTTTCGGCGGCTTGAACCCGTGCTTTTGCAGCCCGCAGATCCGGGCGACGCTCCAGTAATTCGGCGGGGATGCCGGCGGGGACAGGCTTGGCAAGCGCGGGGAATTCATGGTTGCTTTTGAGTTCAGCGGCGGGATAGCGCCCGAGCAAGAGTTCAAGGGTGCGGCTTGCCTCGCGGGTCGCGCGCCGCCGTAGTTCAAGATCCGCGCCGGCGGTGGCGGCTTCCGTGCGAAGTTGACGCAGCTCCAGGCTGTTGCCGATGCCGCGATTGTAGCGGTCTTCAAGGGTTTGGAGTTGCTGCTGGTAGGAGCGATTCGTTTTGCGGCTTAGCTGAAGCTGGGCCTGCGCTTCCTTGAGGTTGAACCATGCTTTGCACACCTGAGCCGCCAGCGAAAGGCGGGCGGCCTCGTAGTCTGCCGCGCTTGCCTCAGCGAGGGCGCGGGCGGCCTTTGTTTGGTTGGCGAGTCGCCTCCAGAGGTCAAGTTCCCAGCTAAGATTGAGACCCAGTTGATAATTGTTTAAATAATCATAGCCGTAAAGGGGGCCGGTGCGTTGACGTTGCGCTTGCAAGCCAACACCAGCGAGCGGCATGCGGGCGGCACGGCTGAGGCCCGCCTCGGCAAGCGCTTGGTCGACCCGCGCGGCGGTCGTTCGCAGGTCGGCGTTGTTGGTCAGTGCTTCCGCGACCAGTCCCGCGAGCAGCGGGTCACCCAAATCTTCCAGCCAATTGAATGCCGGGGATTCGTTCAGGGAATTTGGGGCCTGCCAGTTGGCGGGCGGTGCCAATTCAGGTAGGGGCTCGGCTTGAGGTGCTTGCTTACAGGCACCCAGCAACAAGGCTGTGCCCATTAAAAGAAAGCTGTGGTATTTAACCATGTATCGTTTGCTGTAACTGCAAAGTAACGTCTTGGGATGTCCAAAACTTACATCGTAGGCTCGCGCCGATTGTTTCACTCAGCGGATTAGGCTTCCTCAAAGCGCCGCTCAAAGAGGTCGGTCAACTGCTCCAGCATAATGTTGGCGCTGTCTGCCGGACCCTCGGTGTGAATGGTAAGCTTGGAGCCTTTGCCCGCGGCGAGCATCATGAGCCCCATTATGCTTTTTCCGTTTACGCGTTCCTCGTCTTTTTCTACCCAGACCTCGCCGCTGTAGGTATTGGCGATGCGGACAATCATAGCCGCTGGACGCGCGTGGATGCCCATCTTGTTTTGAACAATGAGCTCCAGGCTTTTGCTGGCGTTGGCTTGGTCTGCTTCGGGTGTTGACATGAGCAAGGATAGTTTCGTGCGTGAACACGATACAGAGGAAGCTTTTAAAGCGTCAAGGGGTAAAAAAACAGGCTAAAACATGCCTTCCTAAGGGTTGAATTCAACAATTTGATCGCTCTGGTGGCTCCACAGGCGGGCATAATGTCCTTCCGCCTCAATGAGGGCATCGTGCGATCCGCTCTCGATAATGCGGCCTTGTTCCAATACAACAATGGTATCGGCGCGGCGGACGGTCGAGAGGCGATGCGCGATCACGAGAACGGTGCGGTCCTGCATGAGATGCTCGAGGGCTTCTTGTATTTTGCGCTCCGTGATGGTGTCGACGCTCGCGGTGGCTTCGTCCAAAATTACAAATGGCGGATTCTTTAGGAAGACGCGGGCGATAGTCAGGCGCTGCTTTTCGCCCTGACTCAGGCGGATGCCTTTCTCTCCGATATTGGTGTCGAGTCCAAGCGGAAGGCTTTTGACGAAATCCCAGGCGCAGGCCTGCTCAAGGGCATGGATCAGTTCCGCTTCGCTTGCCTCCTGACAGGCGAGGCGGAGGTTGTCGCGGACGCTGCCCTCAAAAAGAAAGGGATCCTGCGCGACATGGCCCACTTTGTCGTGCAGGTCATCAAGCGCGAGATCGCGGATGTCGATTCCGGACAACCGTATGGTTCCGCTGCTGGCATCGCAGGTGCGCATCGCGAGGTTCGCCACCGTGGATTTACCTGCTCCGGTGTGACCGACGAGCGCGGTTACTTGATTGGCGGCAATGGTGAGGTTGAAATCACGCAGCACGGTGTCGCGGGTGGGGTAGGCAAAGTTCACGCCCTCAAAGCGCGCCTCAATCGGTCCATCCGGCAGGCTATGGGGGTCATCGGTCTCTGCTACTTCAAGGGGGGTATCGAGAATTTCAAAAACACGTTCGCCGGAAGCCCGCCCCGCTGCGATCAAATGATTGAGCCCATGCAGCAGGGAGAGGGGCATGTAGAGCATGTTGGCGTAAAGAAAGAAAGCGATGAGTTTGCCGATGGTGAAATCCTCGGCGCCCTGCAACACGAAGTAACCGCCCACTCCGACAATACTGAGAAAACCAAGCTTGGTGATCAGGCTGGTGCCGGGGCTGTAAAGCGACCAACGATACATCGCCGAGAGGGTCTTGCCGCGCAGATCGCTCGCTTTGGCGTCAAACCGGGCCGATTCGCGAGCCTGTAGCCCGAAGCTTTGAATCAAACGGTTCCCCTGAATATCCTCTACCAGCAAACTGTTGAGGTCAGCAGCACTTTCCCGCACTCCTTTCCAGACGGTGCGTGATTTTTTGGAATAGAAGATTCCAAGAATGAGAAGGATGGGGACCGGGAGAAAGACGCCCCACGCGAGGGCGGGCTCCATCGTAAAGAGAATAGCGGTAATGCCCACGATGCGCAGTATTGCACCGGTTCCCTGTTCGGTGCCGTCGAGGAGGGCGCGTTCCACCGCCGCCACGTCTTCAATCACCCGCGAGGAAATTTCCCCGCTCTTGCGTTGGTCGTAAAAGGACGCGGGCAAGCGCAAGAGCTTCTCGTGCAGGTCGCGCCGCATCTCAAGCAGCACCTGTTGTTCAAGACGGTTGTTGACCCGTATTCGCAGGCTGTTGAGCACCTCGCTCCCGATATAGAGCAGACCAATGATTCCCACCCCCCAGAGGAGCGCACTCAGTTGCCCGTTTTCCTGAATTGAATCGAGAATAACCTGGATCATCTTTGGGGCCGCGACCTCCAGCAGTGTCATCCCGGCAGCCAAGCCGATCGTCAGCCAAAATAATCCCTTATAGCGAAACAGGTAGGACGAGACCCGCAGGATCGTATTGGGTTTCGCTTTTGATTTTTTCGCTTCCCTTAGCATAGCCCACGAGCCAATTCCTCTTTTCCGCTCAAGGCAAATGCGAAAGCGTAAAATTAAGGTTGTCAGGCAACCACTCCCCATGCTCTATGAATGAACCCTGCAGCACATTGCAGAGGTTTTATCCAATCTGATACACATTATGTCTGTTCGACTATACGTAGGAAATTTGTCATTTGACGCCACTGGCGACGACTTAAACGAGATCTTCTCCGAATGCGGAGCGGTCGAGGAAGCTATTATTATAACGCGCCCGGGTGGCGGACGTCCCCGCGGCTTTGGCTTTGTCACGATGAGCGATCCCGAAGAAGCGGCGGATGCCATCGCGCAACTCGATGGCCTCGAACTCGCAGGCCGTCCCCTCAAGGTCAATGTCGCCAAGGATCGCGAGGAAAGCGACGAGGACGATTTTGACGACGAGTAGTCGGTCCTTCAGTCGGCGTTAAATCCCATCCGGCGCCGCGTGCCGGGTTCTGTTTCGCGGGTCTCCATCAAGGGCAGCAATTGGGTGTAAATATCGTAAAGGGCCTGATCGTGCGACAAGAGGCTCTTGTCGATTTCTGCCAGGCGCCTGAGGATTTCATGATTCATACTCATCGCCTCCCGCAGCTTCACAAAAGCCTCGATAATAAATACACTCATCGTAGTAGCCTTCTTCGTTCGCAGCACACTGGAGGCCATTAAAGCCCCGTGTTCCGTAAAAACCCGTGGCGGTTTGCGTCGCCCTCCGTGCCTCAAACTTGATATCACATTTTGTGACATCAAGTTCATAAGTTCCTCTCTGCTAAGGACAAAGGTAAATCTCGCGGGAAAGCGCCCCTTGTTTCTCGCGACTGCCTGGTTTAACGCCGTGGTCGTGGTTCCATATACCTCCGCCAAATCGCTATCCAGAATGACCGCCTGACCCCGAATCTGACAGATCTTGTCACTGATAATGGAAGTGTCCAATTCCATGATTATTATTTTTACAAATGTAAAAATATTCCGCAAGAGAAAATATAAAAGCCGCCGAACGAATCGTTAACGGAATGTGGCATGAAAAGAATGGACGCCCCGCCACAAAGGGTTTTTTATCCTCAAACTTACACGGGCCTGTAGCTCAGCGGTTAGAGCAGGGGACTCATAATCCCTTGGTCGTGGGTTCGAACCCCACCGGGCCCACCATTCATGGTGGGG
>JBELLU010000039.1:13679-16338 GCA_042096455.1 Opitutia bacterium | reverse complement strand
CGCTTTTTTCCGGAACGCTTCGGGTCGCGTTCACCCGCTTTTGTGCAGCGTAGGATGTATCCGATGAATAACGACTTTGGACGACGGAATCGTTTGGTCGGGGGTTACAGCTTCAATCACAACATGGCGAGGGTCTTCACACCTGCGGTCTACGCCACTGACCCGGAGATTTTTCCGGTGGTGCGGGGGGTTAAGAAAATCCCGAAGGGCAGCGGGGCTTATGACGCGATGCCGGATCTCTTGCATCCACGGGCGGTGGAAATTGCGGCAGAAGCGGCCTTGGAGCATTTTGCGGCGAATCCTGAAAGTGTCAGTTTCTCGCTCTCGATTAATGATAACACCAATTTCGATGGGCAGGCACAGACCCGCGAATTTTTCGGGGAGATGGAGTTTTACCGCAGGCGCCCGAATTTCTCGGACTATGTTTTCCGTTTTATGAATGCGGTGGCAAAGCAAGTCTTTGATGAGGGGGGTGCATGGAAGACACCTGACGGGGAAGACCGCTACCTTACCGCACTGGCCTATTATTGGACGGAACAATCGCCGGGCTTTAAGCTGCACCCCCGGGTCATGCCGGTGCTTACTTCAGACCGCGCGCAGTGGCACGATCCCAACTATCGTCTGGATGACCTTGCCCTTATAAAACGTTGGTCGCGGAGCGGGGCGAAGCGGATCGCCACTTGGGATTATTATTTTGGTTCGCCCTACCCCTATCCTCGCCAATTCAATAAATGGATCGCGGAGAGCCTCAAGCACCTGGCGAAGAACAAGGTGACGGTGTTTTATTCGCAACTGCCCTCGGCATGGGGCTTGGATGGTGGCAAGGCATGGTTGGCCTCGCGGCTCTTGTGGGATCCCTATCAGGATGCAGAGGAATTGCTGGATGAATACTACACCACCTTCTTCGGGCCGGCGGCGGAAACGATGCGCACTTTCTACGAAACGGCGGAGGCGCACCGCAACGCCCATGAAGGGGAGTGGTGTTGGATCAAGCATTATCTGGACGAAGCCGCGATCGAACTCTTTCCGCCGACGGTTTTGCGGGAAATGCGTGCTTCAATCGAGGCGGGTCGGGCGCGCGTACCGGCCGATTCAGTCTACGCGAAACGCATGGCGGTGGTGTCCGAAGCTTTCGGCTTTACGGAACAGTACGCCGCATATCAGACCGCGCGGCGCGAACTGGTGGATGCGACTCTGGCAGAAAGCCCCTCGCTCGCGGGTAAAATCGGAACCTTCCTCAAGGCGCGGCTCAGCTTTGAAGGGTATGCGGAGGATCTTTTGCAGGATCCCATGCACGCGCGGCTTGAATACTTCATGCGCTTGAATCAGTCCGACCCGGTGCCGATGGCGTTGGGGGTGGTGGCGCGACTGGGAGCTTCGTTGGATGGACTGGATCTCGGGGACTATGCCGCGAATCTTGAGGTTGCCACACGTTGGGCGGAGCATCCGGAGACGTTTGAGAAAGTCTTCTGGAACGAGGATCTCAGGCATCAATTTGGAATGACCCGAGCCCGAACATTCTATGAGCCGAGCATTCCCAAAATCTATGATTGGTCCCTCGGTCTGCGCGCCGCGGAGCATCTGCGTATTGCGCCTGCCTCGGAGAATGCCGGCCTTCTCATTACGCATGCAGACTATGTGAATTTGTACAGCGATGTACGTTTGAAAAATACCCGCGATTACGTGATAGAATTTGAAATCGAAGCTCGAAACAGTCCGGACAATCGGACTTTTGTGCAGGCGATTTGGAGGGATGCTGACAAGAAAAAGATTCGGAATGACAAACTCCTGCAATTGCCGAACGACGCCGCTGGGCGAAGCTATCGTTTTTTTATTCCGGTGCGCTCACCGGAGGAGGCGGCGTTTCTTCAAATTCGTTTGAAAACGGAGCGCCAATATCCGGGCGATTACTTAAAGGTTGTGCGCGCCCAAGTGCACGCGGCACTCAAGGACTCCGCCGCGGAGGCGCAATAATCCAGAGCACGGGGGGCAGGACTTTCTTGCCCGGGGCGGGGTCGTGGCACTCCACTCGCCAGCCTTCCGATTCCTTTGCACGCATCCACGAGGCCACCGCTTCCGCCTCGTTCGCCCCGCCGGGGTGCGCGCGGTACGCCGTCACGAGCAGGAGCCCGTCCGGCGCAAGGAGGCGGCCGCTGGCATCCAAGGCCGTCAGGGTGTCGCCCGCCTGTGTTTGAACGGTCTTTTCGCTGCCGGGCAGGTAGCCGAGATTAAAAACGATCACGCGTGCGGTGGCGGGCGATTGCTCCGCAAGGGCCGCCATCACGGTGGCATGATTGTCCTGATGGAGCTGCACTTGCTCGAGGCAACCCGCTTCGCGCAGACATTCCCGCGTGGCAGCGATGGCGGCAGCCTGCACATCGATCGCGCAGACCCGTCCGGTCGCACCCACCTGTTCCGCCAGCAGGAGACTGTCGTGTCCATTCCCGGCAGTGGCATCGACCGCGGATTCACCCGGGCGCAAGTGGGCTTTAATTCGATCGTGGACGAGTTGGGTTAAACGCTGCTTCATTTAAACGCAGAGGATTGGAGTTATAGAAAAACGCGGAGAATCAAAGAATCGGAGTTATTGATTTAATAAACGCGGAGAATCAAAGAATCGGAGTTGTGGATATAATAAACGCAGAGAATCAAAGAATCG
>JBELLU010000039.1:0-13579 GCA_042096455.1 Opitutia bacterium | reverse complement strand
TCAAAGAATCGGAGTTGTGGATATAATAAACGCAGAGAATCAAAGAATCGGAGTTATGGATGTAACAAACGCAGAGGATCAAAGAATCGGAGTTATGGATCTAATGAATATCTCTCCGTTCCTCTGCTCCTCTGCGTTAATAATTTGATGGGCTCAATCAGGGTTGGCGCAAAAAACGGGCGAGGTCGGTTTCGGGATGCAGGGGGCGGTCGTGCAGGAGATAATCGACAAACTGACGGGTCATGAGTGGAGCGAGGGAAGCGCCTTTTGAACCCAGGCCGTTGAGGAGATAGAGTCCTTTCTTTTTGGGGTGCGGTCCTATAATGGGGCGGGCATCTACGGTGCTGGGACGCAGACCTGCGAGGTGTTGCTCGATTTCCAACTCCGGCACCTCCTTCAGAATTTTTTCCAAGCCCTCAAGGAGGGCGGCCTTCGCGGCGGCAGTCGGTACTTCGCTCAAATCGTCCTCGTCATAAGTGGCGCCGATACGGAAGCGGTTTTCACCGTAAGGGAGGAGCCATTTTCCGTTGTGGAAGATGGAGTGGGGGAGTTGCAATCCCGGGCATGAGAAGGCAAGGGTCTCGCCCTTAACCGGCTTCATCGCCAAGTCCGGGAAAAATGGATTTTGAGTGACGGCGGCGCCTTCGCAAAAAACGACCTGCTGCGCGGTGACATTTTTATACTGCCAAAGCCCTCCCGCTCCTTGCTGGAGCGCGTGGTGGTCGAAGTATTCTTCGCGGTAGCAATGCGCCGCTTCGAGGTCGGCGCGCATCGCCGCGAGTAAGGGCGGGAGATCCACGTAGGCCGCGCCGTGGATTTCAAAACTCCCGCAGGGATCCTGCAAGGCCTCCGGACCTTCACCCGCCGGGCTGAGTTTCCCCAGCACCCCGGCGTAGCGGGGATTGCGCGAGCGACGCCCGATGCGTTTCAGGTCTGCTTCATTCTGGCAGAAACGTCGCAAGGGGATGGGGTGGTAAATTTGAATGCCGAGTTCCGCCTCGATGGTGCGGTAGCTGTGCTCTGCTTCGGGGAGGAGCGCATCTATTTGCCAGCTTTTGACCGCCCATCGTCCCGTTACCGGATTGATAACCCCCGCCGCGACCGAAGCCGCGCAGGGCTTTGAGGAATCACCCACCACAAGGACCCGTTGCCCCGCGGCACGCAGACGCCAAGCCAGTAGACATCCGGCTAGACCCGCCCCCACAATGAGGGTGTCGGGTGCTGCTGCTTCTTGGTTGATCGTTCCCACCGCTTCACGTATTACTTATTTACCTCAAACATCAACCTGAAAGCCTCCCGCCGCAAACACTTCCTGTGAAGCTGCTTCAAAAAATCCGCCGTCTTTTCTCGCCCAAGCTGCGTCCGCCGGGGCCCGACGCTACAACTGCGGAAAAAGGCCGTTTTGGAGAAGACCTGGCGGCAAAATTTTGCCGCCAGGAGCTGAATTACCGTATCATTGTGCGCAATTGGCGCTGCGGGCACGATGAGATCGATCTTATTTGCCGCGATGACAAAGTGCTGGTGTTCATCGAAGTACGTACCCGCAAAGCAGGGGCACGCATTCAAGGCGTCCAGTCCGTGGATCGCCGCAAGCGCCGCAAACTGAAGCGTGCCTGCCGTAATTATCTCTATCGCCTCCGCGAGCCCGCGCCCCATTTCCGTTTTGACATTATCGATATTGCCCTCTCCAAAAAAGGAGTGGGAAAGATTCGCCATTTCCCAAATATTCAGCTTTTCTCCAAACATTTTAGTGTCCCTATTTGCTCAAAATGACTGAACTTAACGAAGCTTCCCGCCATCCATTTCTGGAGGGCCTTAGCAAGCACCGGGGTGCGCCGCCGACCGTCATGGTCATCTTCGGCGCTTCCGGTGACTTGGCCGCGCGTAAACTCATCCCTGCGATTTTCAATCTCGGCATTGATAATTTACTGCCCGGTGAATTCCACTTGATTGGGTATGGTCGTCGTGAAATGAGCGACGAGGCCTTTCGTAGCGACATGGATGCCGCCATTGAGGCGCACTCCCGCCGGCCTCTGGATCCGGCGATATGGGAGCGGGTGCGCGAAGGGATGAGTTACCAGCCGGGCGGCTACGACGACCTCGAGGTCTTTAAAATTCTGGCGGAACGAATCGCGAAAATAGAGACTGAACTCGGTCGCGAAGTTCAGCGCCTGTTCTATATCTCGACCCCGCCGAGTGTCTTTGAGCCGATCATCGAAAACCTCGGACGCTCGGGTTTGGCAAAAGCGCATTTGCACACTCCCTTCGCCTCCAAGGTCATTGTTGAAAAACCCTTCGGGCACGATCTCGAATCCGCCCGCGCCTTGAACGCCTCGATTCAAGAGGTCTTTGAGGAATCGCAGGTTTACCGCATTGACCATTACCTCGGGAAGGAAACCGTGCAGGATTTGCTCGTGCAGCGTTTTGCCAATTCCATCTTTGAGCCGATGTGGAATCGGGAACACGTGAACAATGTTCAAATCACGGTGGCGGAAAGTTTGGGGGTCGGTTCTCGCGGGGGTTACTACGATACCAGCGGAGCCCTGCGGGACATGATCCAGAATCACACCATGCAACTGCTCGCGCTCACCGCAATGGAGCCGCCGGTTTCGCTCGACCCCGAATCCATCCGCGATGAAAAGGTCAAAGTTCTAAAAGCCATCCAGCCATTGAATCTGACTGCCCCCGGTCAAGGCGGGGACGTGGTGCGCGCCCGCTATACCAAGGGAATCGTTAACGGCGATCCCGTTGCGGGTTACATGGAGGAATCCAGCATCCCGGCAGATTCCAATACGGAAACCTATGCGGCGCTGCGTTTATCGATCAATAACTGGCGCTGGAAAGGGGTTCCTTTTTATATCCGCTCCGGCAAGCGCATGGCTCGCCGCGCCAGTGAAATCGCGGTGCAGTTCAAGAGGCCTCCCGGGATTTTATTCTCGGAGGGCGACAAATTTAACGTCGCGCCAAATACGATGGTCATTCGCATCCAACCGGACGAGGGGGTCACGCTGGTCCTAAACTCGAAGGTTCCGGGTCTGGAAACCCGTACCCAGCCGGTAAAGATGCATTTTCGATACGCCGCGACCTATGGTTCCAATACCCCGGAGGCCTACGAACGTTTGATTCTGGATGCGATGGTGGGGGACGGGACCCTCTTCATCCGAGGGGATGAAACGGAGGCCTCCTGGAAATTGATCACGCCTATTTTGGAGCATTGGCAGGCGAGCGGAACGAAGGGCATGGAAGAATATGCCGCCGGTTCCTGGGGCCCTGCGGCAAGTGATGCCATGCTGGCAGTCGCGGACAACACCTGGCGCAATGCCGGTTAAGCATCGGGATATACTTTTGAGATGGCTGAATTGATCACACATCTTCCCGGTCAGGAGCTCGCGGTCAGCGCGGTTGAGAAACGGCTTCGCCAAATGTGGGATGCAGATGGGGAGGCCTCGCCTTCGCATTTTCGGGCGTCGCAAATGAACATCGTGCTGCATTTTGGTTTTCAGGTAACACCGGCGGAGGCATTGGAGGCGTTCAATTCCTTATTGCGTTTTGTGCAACGTTACCCTGGGCGTATCATTGTGCTTTGCCCGAGCGAAACGCGGCAAGACGGTTCGATGGGCGCGAAACTCTTCAGCCAATGCTACATTGGGCCGTCGCAGCGCGAGATGTGTTGTTGCGAGGCGCTCATGCTGGCCTTTGAGCCGGAGGATTGCGGACACTTGGCGAATCAGGTTTCAGTCTGGCTGGAGTCAGATCTGCCGACATACCACTGGTTCATGAAGGTTCCGAGAACCCGCATTCATAAGTATTTTGACAATCTCCTCAAGGGGGTGCGCCGCATGGTCTACGATGGAAGTCTCGAGCAAAGTGACTTGCGGTCCTTGGATTGGCCGCAACCCGAACGGGTGCGCGATCTGGCGCAGGCGCGGCTTTTGCCGATCCGCCAATCGCTGGGACAATTCCTGAGCGGTTTCCCGATTGAGGGCTTACTGGACGGACTCACGGGCATTCGGCTGGGGTATGCGCCGGAGCGGAAGGGTGAGGCGGTCCGTCTTGCGGAATGGCTGGAGTCCTGTCTTGGCGGGCGCTTTAAAATTCAGACCGGGCTTTTTGAGGCAGCATCCCCTCAGGCAGAACCCCTGCAATTAAACATGCTCTGGGATTATGCGGACGATCGTTATCTCAAATGGGAGCTTTATTGCGAGGGGGAACGCGCGCGTTTTGATTTCAAGTTCGGCGCCGAGGCAAAATCCTTCATGACGCAACTCAAGCCGCTTGCGCCGGAGCAAGCCTTGGCAGAGGCCCTCTTTTTCTAGGGGATAAACTACAAGGGTTAAGCCTTGCTTGCGCTTCGGCGGATTGATTCAATACGCCTTGAAAAACTAGTAGCTACTGTCGCCCATTATTGGTTCAAAATGTCGCAGAATTTGAAAAGTGATATCCCCGCTCAAGAGGCAGAACAACGTCTCGATTTGATGCGCGCCATGTGGCGGAGTCGCTTGGGCGACCTGCGGGAACAAAGCCTCATTCGTCAGGGGAAAGGCTGGTTCCATATCTCGGGAATGGGGCATGAAGCCTTGGCGACTGCGGCATTGCATCTTGAAGGGGGCGACTACGCCTTCCCGTATTATCGTGACCGGGCTTTTTGCGTTCAGCGGGGGCTCGAGGATGCCGCACTCGCGCTGGCGTTTTATGCGAAACGTGATTCCTCCAGTGGCGGGCGTCAGTTGACCGGGCATTTCAGTGACCGCGCCCTGAACATCTGGAGCCATCCTTCGCCGGTTGGCGCGCACCTCCTGCCGGCCTGCGGGGCGGCTTGGGGTATTCAAATGGATGGATCGGGACAGGTGGTGTATGCTTCGCTCGGCGAGGCGGCGGCGCGGCAGGGTGATTTCTACGAAGCGGTCTGTTTTGCGAAGGAACGGCAACTGCCGATTGTTTTTGTGGTCGAGGACAACCGTATCGCGATCAGCACCGACACACAACGGACGAATCCCCTGGCGTTGGGAGTCTTGGCGGAGGAAGAATGGCGACGCGTTGACGGGGTCGAGGTGGATGCGGTTTCAGCCGTGATGAAGGATGCCATTGAATTTGCGCGTTCGGGCAAAGGTCCGGCTTTTGTATGGTGTGATGTCGAGCGTTTCTCGAATCATTCGAGTGCGGATGACCAGCGCATGTATCGGGCTTCCAATGAATTAGAAGCCCTGCAGGCCCGCGATCCGGTGGCGCTGTACCGGGCGCAGTTGATCGAGTCCGGTGTATTGACCGAAGCGGAGGCGGAGGCGCAGGAAACAGAAATAAAGGCGGAGGTTCGCGCCGCGTATAAGGCTGCCGAATCTGCGGAGGATCCCCTCGCAAAGGAGCAGGGCGCGCACCTCTATGGGCGAAGCTATGAACCGGAGCCTGTTCCGGTGGAGTTGGACTCCGAGTGCCGGATTCTGGACGCGGTCAATCGCACCTTTCACGCCGCCTTGGATCAATTGCCGGAGGTGGTCTTTTTTGGTGAGGATATTGCGGACCCGAAGGGCGGGGTCTTTAACCTGACGAAGGGGCTTTCGACCAAGGATCCCGCGCGGGCGGTGAATTCGCCCCTCGCGGAATCCACCATTATGGGGGTGGCAGTCGGCTTGGCCTCTTACGGCAAACGTCCCTGTTTTGAAATTCAATTTGTGGACTTCATTTATCCCGGCTGGAACCAGTTGGTCAGCAACATGGCGACCCTGCGCTGGCGGAGCTTTGGGCAATGGGAATGCCCCTTGGTGATTTATGCACCCTGCGGCGGTTATCTGCCCGGCGGGGCGCTTTGGCACAGTCAATCCGGCGAGGCGAATTTCGCGCGTATTCCGGGTCTGCGAGTGGTGGTGCCCTCGACGCCGAACGATGCGGCGGGACTTTTTTGGGCGGCCCTGCGCGGGAGTGACCCCACTATCATTCTTTTGCCGAAGCATTTGATGTGGGCGGCGCAGGCCGCGCCGGCACCGGTGCCGCCTGTATCGCTTGGCAAAGCCCGGGTCTTGCGTGAAGGGGATGTCCTGACCTTGGTAACCTGGGGAAATTGCGTGGAATTAGTGGAGGAAAGCCTTGAAAAAATGGAGGCCGAGCTCGCGATCGAATTGATCGACCTGCGTTCAATCGCCCCCTGGGACCGGGAGTGCCTCATGGAATCGGTCTGCAAGACGGGGCGTTTGCTTGTGGTTCAGGAGGACAACATCACCGCGAGTATTGGGCAGATGTTGGTGGCGGAGCTTTGCAGTGAGCGCCGGGTTTTAGAGGCCCTGAAAAGTCCCCCGGCGATTGTTTCGAAAGGCGACGTCCACATTGGCTTTAATCCGATTTATGAATACGCCGCCCTGCCGGATCATGAGCGGGTCCTGAATGCGATTGAAAGTATTCTGGGAACCGCCTTGAAGTCCTCGCTCGAGGCCGCAAAATGGAGCGAGCAATTGGATGCGCCTGCCGCACCAATCCAAACTCCCGCCGGGGAAGCAGAACCAACCATGAACTCCGACAATCCAATTAAAACCATTACGGTGCCGATTCTGGGCGAGGGGATTCGGGTGGCGCGCATCGTGGCGGTGCACAAAGCGGTGGGCGATCTCGTCGCGGCGGATGAAGCGCTCTGTGAAGTCGAGACCGACAAGGCCGTTTTCCCGATTGAATGCGATGTGGAGGGTCGCTTGCTCGAGTGGAACGCCGGCCTGGATGATGAGGTCAAGGTGGGGCAGGAATTATTGAAGCTTCAGATCGCGGGGGAAGCCGTCGCAACGGATGCTCCGGCAACGGTGGTCGATGCCGCACCTGCAAATACGGGGCTCTCTCTGGAGGCGATTCAGCAAATACAGGGAATCATCCCGGCAACGATTGACATGACCTGTCGCTGGGAGGCGGTGCGTGCCGCTCGCCTGCGAAGTAAAGCATTGGGCGGCGGGACGCTTTCACCGGTGACGATGGCGGCATGGGTGGCGGTGCAGTCGATGAAGTCGCACAAGCGTTTTGCCGGTTATGTGAGCGGCGGCAAGCTGCGGGAGGATGAAGCCGACTTCGATCTTGGAATCGCGGTTGCCTTGCCCGGTGATGTTTTGGAAACCGCGGTGGTGCCGTCTGCCAATAAACTGACTTGGGAATCGTTCCCCGAGGCGGTGAATCTCGCCTTGAGAAAAGCGCGCCAAGGGGAATCGGTTTCAAAGAATCGCGTTTCGCTGATTATTTCCAGCCTGGGGACCTACTCGGTGCGTTCTGCCATTCCGGTGGTGGTGCCGCCCGCGGTGGCGACCCTCTTTGTCGGGGCGCCTCAAAGCCTGCCGGATCCGAAGTCAGAAACGGGTGCCTTGATGGAGGTCGTTTCCTTGGTCCTGACCTTTGACCATCGCTGGATCAATGGTGTGGGTGCCGCCGCGTTTCTTTCAAAGGTGCGCAAGGGGATCGAGCGTTTTGACTTAGTCTGAGTTGCCAGCGGGCGGTTTTGGCGCTCATCTGTTTTAAAGAATGAAACAGGCATGCGAGCATTGTAAGGTGATTTTTTCGCCAATGGCACCGGGTGAACGCTTTTGTTGCGGCGGTTGCCAAGCGGTGGCGGGCTTACTGGCGCGTGAGGGCTTGGAAGAATTTTATCGTCGGCGCGATGCCCCCGGTCAACCGGTTGGGGAATTGCCGCAGGTCAATGTGTCGTGGGCAAAGGATGCGCAGGCCGAGGCGGAGGCCGATTCTGTAACTCCAGCAGGGGGGCATTTGCGGATTGAAGTGGAGGGCATGACCTGCGCGGGATGTGCCTGGTTGATCGAATGCCTCTTTAATCGCGAAACCGGCGCAAATCGCGCTGCGGTTTCTTTGACAGGCGGCTACCTGGATATGTGGTGGAAAAAGGATGCGGGCTTCCGCTTGGCAGATTTCATCACACGGCTTGCGGGCTATGGATATCGGGCAAAAGCCTACCGCCGCAGTCGAATCAGGGCGGTCCTTGCGCCGCATGGATATTTTGCAATGGGCCTGATCTTTAGCCTGAATGCGGGCTTTTTGATCTGGTTGAATCGACTCAGCCAGCAGGAGGGTCAGGCGGAGACCTCCTTGCGCATCGAATTGAATGGCATGCTTGCTGTAAGCCTATTCGCAGGGGCGGCTTGCTGGCTGATCTGGGTCTATCGCTTGCGGAGAAAACGCATCGACAAAGGAGCCGTCGCCTAATTCCCCGGGGCGATGAAATTTTCGGGCAGGGGCGGGAGCTCCAATACCATTGGCTCCGGTGCAGGTTTCGATTTGGCTTGCAGATGTTTATTGCAGATCAAATCGCGAATGAGGGGGTCGTAGGCTGGATCCTGCGTAAGTTTCGCGTAGGCAGCTTCGGTTGCGTTAATAAAAGTTTTACACCGTGTGACGTGGGAGGGGTTGGGTTCGTTCTCTTTTATTTCCTTATTCAAGTAAGCGAGCGCTGGTTCGACCCCGCGATACTGAAAGGCTTTCAGTAATGAAAGGTTTAGGGTTTTACGAGAACAGGGCTTGAGCCACCAATCCTTGCGTTGTTCTGAGGCCATGATGATTAATTGATCCACTTGCCGATCGTTGTTTACGCGCTGCTGCGGGCTTAGGGTAACATAGGACTCCGTCGCCAATGCAATCGCATGGTTCAATTGTTGTGCAATTGCGAGGGTTTGCTGACTTTTGTTTTCATAAGATGCCCCCGCAAAAAAAGTGGCGAAGGTTCCACACATAAGTGCGCCAAGCAGTAGGGTATTAGAGATCTTATTCATGCTATATAGCTCTGATAGTTATAAGGAAAGGATGGGTAGTTGGATTCGGCAGCGGGTTTAGGGTTTCCCGCTGCTTACTTCCCGGATTTGAGTGCTGTCGATCAAAGTTTCACCGGCATACATCTTGGTCACGACGACTAGTGGCTTGCCGGCTTCGCACCAGCCCCCCTCGCGCAGGCGGGTAAAGGCGGCTTGGATGTTGTCTTCCAGCTCGTGCACGAATTCCATGAAGAAGGGTTCGATCCCGTGCAGCAGGAGGAGCTGCTTGAAGAGGATCGGGTTGTCGGTAAAGGCGTAAACCGGAACATTCGGACGCAGCGAAGACAGTTTTTGGGTGAAGATGCCACGCCGGGTAAAGACGAGAATGGGCGCGTCCATCTCGGTGGCAAGGTATGCCGCCGAGCGAAGCATTTTACTCTTGGGCAGGTTTAAAACGAGGTCCTTGCGTAAGTTTTCAGTTTGTTCCTGCTCGATTCGGGTAGCGATGCGGTTCACGGTTTCCACGCATTCCACCGGATATTTACCGACCGTGGTTTCGCCGGAAAGCATGACGCAGTCAGCCTGCTCCCGGATCGCATTGGCAATGTCGGTGACTTCCGCCCGGGTCGGAATAGGGGAATCGATCATCGATTCCAGCATATGCGTTGCAACGATGACCGGCTTGAGTTGACGAATACAGGTGTTGATGGCGCGGCTTTGAATGACCGGCAAATCCTCAAACGGGCACTCAACCCCTAGATCGCCCCGCGCAATCATTAGCCCGTCCGCCGCAAGGATGATTTCATCCAGATTGGTAATCGCCTGTTGGTCTTCAATTTTTGCAATGACCTTTGCGGGGCTGGCACGGTGGCGGAGGTATTCATGGAATACATCGAGGTCCGCCGGTTCCCGCACGAAGGAGAGCGCAAAAAAGTCGATATTCTCATCAATCCCGACATCGATGTCAGCTTGGTCTTTTTTAGTCAGAGAGGGTAGGTTGACCCGCACGCCCGGCAGATTGATGTGGCGGCGGTTGCCGAGGGGACCGGGAATGCAGACCTCGCAGCGCACCCGCGTGCCATTGATCTCCTTAACCTCGAGCCGAATAAGGCCGCTGTCCACCAACACGGTGTCGCCGACCTTTATATCGTTGGCAAAGTCCTCGTAGTTGACGTCAACCCTGCGAACGCCGTCTTCGCCGATCCCGCCCAGACCCTCGCCGTAGGTGAAGTCAAAGGTTTCGCCGCTTACGAGTTCAAAGGTTTCCGGCACATCGCGGGTGCGAATCTCGGGCCCTTTCACATCCATGAGGATCGCGATATGTCGCCCGACGCGCTCGCCCGCCACGCGTACTTTATGAATGATTTCACGGGTCCATTCGTGGTCGGCGTGCGCCATATTGATACGGCAGATGTCAACGCCCTCGCGAATGAGGGCTTCCAGTGTTTCGGGATCCTGAGTAGCCGGGCCGACGGTGAAGATAAGTTTTGTTTTCCGGTGAGTGGTTCTCATAAGAGTGTTTGTAGGATCCGCTATAGGGCTGCGGGGTCAACAACATGGATGGCGAAGTCTTTGTTTAGGTTAAGGCTGGCAAAGCGATCATTGACGCATTCCAGACTATTGCAATCTTTGCTTAGGTGGGCGAGGTAAACATTTTGTAACTGGGAGCTGCCGTTCATTTCAAGGAGCGCCTCAAAAGCGGCGTTGTTGGAGAGGTGCCCGTGGCGGCCACGGATGCGCTGCTTGGTGGACCAGGGCCGTTTGGTGTCTTTCTCAAGAAGTTCCTCGTCGTAGTTGGCCTCGATCACCAGTGTTTGCACGGAACGCATCTGTTCAAATACATGAGCGGGCACGTAGCCGAGGTCCGTGATCCATGCGAGGCTTTGTGGCGGGGTGGATGCGCCGTCCCCCCAGCGAAAGACATAGCCCACCGGGTCGTAGGCGTCATGGGGCAGGGCAAAGGAGCGCACCTCAAGATCCCGAAAGTGGAAGGTCGTGCCCGTTTCAAAAACCTGCCAATTCGGGCGTTTGCTGAGTTTGGCCTGCACCGCATCGGCGGTATCACGGTTAGCAAAGACCGGGAGATCCGGGCGACGGGAGAGCCCCCGAATCCCCTGCGCATGGTCGCTGTGCTCGTGGGTGAGGAAAACCGCCTGAATTTGATCGATGGATTCGCCGAGGGATTCAAGTTTCGCCTCAATACGTTTTCCGCTGAAACCGGCATCGATTAGAATCTTGCTTTCAGGGGTGCGAAGGAGGGCGCAGTTACCCAAACTACTGGAGCCAAGAATTTGAAAATCGGGATGCATGTGGTACTTTGTTAATTAACATCCGGACTTCCGCAAAGCATTTTTACGCGCTTGCCTCTTAAATAAGAGGGCCTATGAATTATATTTTATCCCGCGAAGTCGCTTCCTTGCTCTAATTGCTGCTTTAAAAGCTGAAGGGTTTGTAAGCGTTAAGCGGGCTATACGATTTTTTACGATGAAGACAGAGAAAAACAAGCCAGCACAGGAGGAATTACTCCAGGCGCCGGGTGCGCCCGAAAAGAGCTATGATAAGGATTTTGTCCTGACCGATGCTTATCGCGAGAGCTTGCCTGATATGCAAAATGCGGATGCCCGCGAAATTTTTGGAGCGAATGTCCCGATCCTGAAGGTGGGGATTTCCAACTTCCGCTTGCCCCTGCGCTACATTCGCCCGAACTCCGATACCATCAATTTGGAAACCTCCGTGACCGGTACCGTATCGTTGGAGGCGAACCAGAAGGGGATCAATATGTCGCGTATTATGCGCGTTTTTTACGAGTTTGAGGAACGTATTTTTACACCGGACCTCCTGCAGGAGATTTTGTTGTCCTATAAAAAGGAACTGCGGGCGCACCGCGCGCAACTGAAATTGGAATTTGAATACCCGATCTTGAAGCCGAGCCTGCGCTCTGGATTGGAGGGATGGCAATACTACCGCAGCGCTTTTGAAGGGCGCATCGATGAGCTGAATCGCTTCCGCAAATACCTGCACTT
This sequence comes from Opitutia bacterium, assembly GCA_042096455.1. Lineage (GTDB taxonomy): Bacteria > Verrucomicrobiota > Verrucomicrobiia > Opitutales > Coraliomargaritaceae > UBA7445. The sequence continues at coordinate 1,833 of JBELLU010000039.1, read as the reverse complement.
TGATTTTGTGTATTCCTCGGCGTGCCCGTGTTCCTCCGAACTCGCGGAGCATGCGCGGGGTCAGCGCAATGTTTACGGGATTCCGCATTCCCAGCGCAGCACCGCGCGCGTGAGCGTCGAAGTCGCGCCGGGTGAACACCTCTCGCTCGAGGATTTACAGGCGATCTGCCTCGAGGCGCTCAAGACCGAGACGCAGGTCATGGTCAAGCGGGAAGACGAGCAGGCCTTCGCCGAGCTCAACGGTGCCTTCACAAAATTCGTGGAGGATGCCGCCCGTTTGCTATACGAGGAATTGGAGGCGGAGCCGCGCATTCATGATTTTCAGGTGGCCTGTGCCCACCTTGAATCCCTGCATTCCCATGATGCCGTTGCCGTTATTCACAAAGGCTTACCCGGGGGCTTTAGCGGTCAATTCGACGATTTCAAGGGCTTGCTGCGCTAGTCGTTGCCAGTTTATTCACAGTCCCTGTGGCGGTGTTGTGAATTTTGGGAACAAGTCCAGAGATTGCTTGTTAATAGATGCTTCGCCGGAATAAATCCGCAGTCATTGGAGCTATTTAGACAAACATTGTGAGTAAATTAGAAAAAGCCACTGCGGTTGAGGACGAGCGATTCGATGTTGTAAACACGGAGGACGAGGTCGTTGAGGTAAAAACGCGTGCGGAGGTGCATCGTCTGGGATTGAGGCACCGCGCCGTTCATGTTTTCGTGTTTAATGCCGCCGGGGAAATCTTCCTGCAGCGCCGCTCCATGAATAAAGATTCCGCTCCGGGGAAATGGGTGAGTTCCTGCTCCGGTCACGTCGATAGCGGTGAGGATTACGATCCGGCGGCAAGGCGTGAATTGGGGGAGGAGATCGGGCTTTATGAGCCACTCGAATTTGCGCGGATCTTTAAAGTGGAGGCTCGTCGCGAGACCGGGAACGAATTCGTCTGGTTGTATACCTGCAAGGCGGAGGGCCCGTTTGAGTTGGACCCCCATGAAATCAGCGAAGGCAAATGGGTGAGCCTTGAAGATTTGGAAGCGTGGATCGACGCCCGCCCGAGGGATTTTTCATGGTCCTTTCTCTATCTTTGGGAGAAATATACCGAGCAAGCCGCCGCAGGCGAGGGAAGCCCCTGATATTTTCGGAGCGGGAGCGGCTTGTCGCTTGCCACGCGAGGCGAGATCAGCACGCTTGGTCAAATGTCTGGCAGTTCAAGCACCGCACGTCCACGTCTCGCCGTCATCGACTACGGCATGGGTAACCTGCGCTCGGTCGTAAAAGCCTGGGAGCACGTCGGTGCCGATGCTTATTTGGCGGGCGAACCGGAGGCGGTTGGCGACGCCGACGCGGTGGTATTCCCCGGTCAGGGCGCGATGGTGGATGCCATGCGTCGGCTGAGTGAAACAGGATTCGACCGCGTCATCCGGGATTGGATTGAGGCGGATAAGCCTTTCTTCGGGATTTGCCTCGGTCTGCAGGCGCTCTTCGAGTCCACGGAAGAGGGCAACTGCAAGGGCTTGGGGGTCTTTGAGGGATCGGTCCGGCGTTTCGAGGTCGATTCCTCGCTGAAGGTGCCGCACATGGGCTGGAACAGCGTGACCTTCGCAGAAGGAGCGCCGCTCACCGAGGGCTTCGAGAGCGGGGTCGACCAATTTTACTTTGTGCACAGTTATCACATCGTTCCCGCAGATTCCTCCCTTGTTTGGTTTGAGACCGACTACGGGGGTTCCTTCGCCTCGGGCATCAAGCGGGGGCGTTGTTTTGCCACCCAGTTCCACCCTGAAAAAAGTCAGTCAAAAGGATTGCAACTTTACGCGAATTTTTTGTTATGCTTGTGACTGACCTTT
>JBELLU010000038.1:0-16894 GCA_042096455.1 Opitutia bacterium | reverse complement strand
GATAACATCTCCATCACTGGATCTCAGGCAGTGCCGGAAGCATCGACATATGCGCTCATCGCCGGTGCACTTGCACTTGGATTTGCTGTAATTCGTCGCCGTAAATAAGTATAGTAATGCTTTTTCTGAAGTCGACAGGCGATATGCCTGTCGGCTTTTTTGTCTAAAAATACAAAAGCTGAAATTGGATGTTAGTCATAATAAATATGATTCGTAGTGGGCTCTTCATTCTATTGGGAGCATGTTTTTTTGCATTGGGTACAAATCATGTTGCCCAATCACATCCATCCTTCAATTTTTGGGGAGTTGCTTTTGCGCTGCTTTGCTTGGCCGATTTTGCGATTAAAAGTCGTGCACGTTTACAAATCAGTCTACCGGTTTTCTTAATTACCCTCGCTTATTGCGTTACGCTCGGGTCCAGCATTTTTTCAACCGTCAATTACGAGGGCGCGTCCTATACCTGGCAATATCTCTCGGTTTTGACTCTACTATTGGTTTGGTCGCAGCCGGGTTTTAATTTTGGATACAGGCAGGTAGTCAATTTTTTTAAGGCCCTAATATTTGTCTTTAGCCTATATTTATTAAGCCATCACTGTTTTGGTCTTAAATTTGGTTGGGGCTATCTTTGGTTAGGGGATCGTCTCATCCTAACTTTTGGAAATGCCAATTATCTGGCATCTTTTTTGGTGCTTACTTTGCCCTTACTTGTAGTTGAGGCGAACCGATATCGTGTGAGCGACAAGGCATCATTCTTCATGGTGCTACTGCAATGGTTTTTTCCGGTAGCGAACTATCTCATGCTCTTGATGACTGGTTCGCGAAACGGCATTTTGGTAGGTAGCTTTGTCTTGATCTTGAGTTATCTTGGCAGTGAAAGAATTCGCTCAGGCAAATGGATAAGCCTGAAGGCCGTGACTGCTTTATTTTTAATGATTATGACTGCGGGAACCTGGATGGCAGTTAGTAAATTTCAGGTACTTGACAAATTCACATTATTATTCAGCGGAGGAGGAAATAGTGTTTTTGGGCGCTTATCGATTTGGCAGGTAACTCTTGAAAAGGTAACCAGCAGTCTTTCGAGCTTCCTTTTTGGTAGTGGCTTTGGCGCCCTGTATCCACTGAGTATGGGCTATAAGAGCGAAAGCCTTCGCTTCGAACTGGATGCCAGCGGATTCCGTCATTGCCACTCAGAATACCTGGAAATCCTTTTGGAGGGAGGCGTCCTAAGCTTAGGCCTAATCCTATGCGCCATCGGCTTTTTCTTTTGGACTTTCTATCGACAGCTAAGCAATTTGAAAGACGAGGAGGCGCACTACACCTTTCTGGCGCTGGCAGTCAGTCTTTCGGGTATAGCGCTCTTTGCGATGGCAACAGTTGCCTTGCGCTATATGGTGGTCTTAGTGCCCCTGGCTGTTTGTGCGGGGCTATATCTGGCCGGAATGGCACCCGCCTTTAAATTGGGCAAAAAATTATCTTTGGTTTTGGTGGGGACTCTTGTGGTGCTCAATGTTTTCAGCCTTAAGGACAAGTATAATCACTATCGTTCAGACCTTTTCCTTTATGATCACATTCTGGCTAACAAAAAGTTTGTCGCTGGAGTGGATGCATATTTGGAAAACTACACAGGTGATAGTCAGCAAATGACCAAGCCTCAGTCTCTGCGTGATCAAGAGGAAGTTTCTCTTGAGTTTATCCGGAAGGCAATCCGGCAAAGCCCTGAGCGAATCGAACCCTATTACCATCTAATGCTGGCTTCTGCCGCTGCAGGAGAGTCCTTCCGCATGCAGGAAGTACAAAAGACCTATGAAAAAATCGAGTCTTTGATTCCGTTCTTTAAAAACAACGCCACAATCTATGCGTACTTTCTTGCTAAAACAGGCGATTTTCAGGGTGCTCTATCAGTCATGGAATCTTTTTGTGAGCGTCGTTATTACAACATGGATTACCTCAGTGAGCTAATGTTTTATCAGAATCTGTGCGGCGAAAAAGATGGATTACTAGAAACCTGCCAGGAGATGATTTACCGAGTTGGTAAAGCTGAGTTAACCCGCCCGGGGACACACATTAAAGCAGTCACGAAAGCAGCTAATTATAATGTTATCTTCCACGTTTCTAAAGGAGAGAATACACAAGTGGCGCGACCCATCGCGATAAATGCCAAAAAGTTCGCACTAGGTATGCCTCCGAAGGTACTTTATAACCGGACCAAGTGTAGGGATTTCTGCGTGGCGGCATTGCAGCGAGTGCTGAGCGATTATGTGGGAGTCTCTGGGGAGCCACGCTTTACTCACGCCCTCCGCTCGATTAATCAGGATTTTGTCCATCAGTTGCTTACCGGACAATTAAGGTAGGGTAGCGTCTGTGGCGTCATCAGCCGTTTCGGGCAAAGTTGACATTTCGCGGGGCTTATAAGACCAGTCAATGCCTAGCTCGCGCAGTGCCGCCTCAAGTTCCTGCGCCAGGCTTGCCTCCGTCGAAATGTCATCACGGCGGCCAAGGATTTTTCCTTCAGAATCAACCAGAACAAGGCTGGTGGCATCATTCGTGCGGTGAGTAAGACTCTCAATATATCCGGCGCAGAGATAGGGCGCAATGAAAGGAACCGGCAGTATGACGGTGTAGGCAAAATCGTAGTACATTTTGCTTTTAGGAAGAATGACGCACTTGATTTGGGGAATCTGGATTAAAAGTTGGAAATATGCGCGGCCCAGATCCATGAGCTGGGAGGCAGTTGCTTCGGTATAATCACCCAAGTAAACCAAGGCGTAGAGGCGGGTATCGACCATTTGCTCTAATTTCACCGGACCGACTCCATGAGGAGGGCCAAAAGCCATGAGTTTGTTGCCGATTTGTGCGGTGAGATTTGGATGCTCTTTCCGTGCCTCTCCTTTTAACAGATCCATTACTTGCACGTAAAAGTTGGTTTTTTCCGGAGATATGGTGCGGACTCCAAACCTGCCGAAGTCAACCACCAGATGCCTGCCTTCACAGCGTTGCAGGACACCCCGGACATCAGTCGGAACTTTTTCACCTGTGCTGAAACAGGCGGTGTCAGCATCGACTGAAATATAAGTGGGCCACAGGATGGATGGGATTCTCTCGATTAAGTTCTTGTGGGGATCAAAAATTGAAGGCGGAAGGATGGGGCTGGTGTCGGAATCTGCCAAGGTGTCGGCAGCGATAGAAGGGGATGCCGAGATGGCGACAATTAATAAACCGATGGCTTGATGCTTTAGGCCGGGAATCATTTTTAGCGAAGGATTTGTGGAAGTTTTCCGGATGGATTATGAACTTTATTGCGGCGGCGGATCTTTAAGGGCACGTATTTTTTGTCGGTGGTATTGGAAGCCCCTGACCCGGTGGTGTTTTCAATTTGGTTATTTCCGGTTCCTGATGGGGTGTTTGAAGCGAATGCAGTCGTGCCTCGGTAGAGAAAGTTTTGGGTCGACCGATTAGAATGCGGGGATTCGGATGTGTTTGTTGTACGAGTGGTATTGTTGATTGTGGCAGAATAGTCACTGGTATTTACCTGCCCCCGATTCGAAGCCCCAGCCGACAAGTCAACATTTGCAGTGTTGGCGTCCTGTATTCGAACTCCTGAAGGAGTGCTGCCATTTTGTTGCCCACCTGCCAGTGGGAGATTGTAGCTTTTTGTTTGGGTTACAATTAGGGTATCGTAACTGCGTCCTTTGTAATCATAGGTGATGGTTTCGCTGAGGGGATCAAAACCGACTATGGTGAAACCATTGATATTTTCACCCAACGAAAGCCAAAGTGATTTTTTTGATTTCTTATCATAAATGCTGAACTTGTAGTCGTCATTAAGAACGATGAATCCCTTGAGTTCAAACTGTTGCTTTTGGGGATCTACTGAAGGTTTGGGGGCTGGGGGTTTGGCCAGCGGAATGGGTTCTTTATACGGTACAAATGGAGAGAATTGCGCGATGCCACCATTGCTACTCAAGACTGCCATCGCTACCGCACCCGCACAAGCATATGTAAAAATTTTGGACATGATACAAATTCTTGGGACTACCCCTCTAGTGATTGGTTTTTGGGTTTATTTTGCTCAAAGTACTCATCGTATATACCTACACCTTTTGTAATATTTTCAATCTGCAAAATTGAATCTCGTGCTTTCGCAGAACTGGTACGGATCTTTGTAGGATGTTTTATACCATCTACATCCGTATAATCTTCAAGCCATTTCGTTGCTACCATTGAGCCATCCTTTATTGTTTCTATTGATGATACAAAGAAATCCTTGTCGTTCAAAGAAACTACATAGTAATTATCCTTCGTTTTCCTTTCAGGGAAAACCGCAATCTTGTATTGGTAAGTGTTGTCAGGTCTCTTAACCGCTTCAGTGATCTCCAGTTTGTCGGCTGTCTGCATATAGTGCATGAGTTCGGGCAGGATGATTGATTCTGCAATTAAATCGTCGCGAGCACTGTCATTCAGTGGCTTTTTATCAAGAGGCATGGTTCCGCTGGGGCGAATGGCCATCCAGGCATTCTCATTGTCCAAAGCGCGTATAAACTGCAATGTCTCATCTTCCTTTCCATACGGGACCGGCACAGTTACTGTTACGCGTATTTGTTTGGGTATTTTTTTGACCATTACGAAGTCGACCGGGCTTTCGTCGCCTTGGGCGATGGTGCCGGAAAGCTTGATGCTGGCAACTTCATTCCAGGAGCGCCAACCCCCCATCGCAGTTACGTGCCCTTGGAGGATTTTTCTCAGCTCCAATGCTTCACCGCGTCCGGATGTAACAGTTCCTATGGCAAGAAAAGAAATTATTAAGAGTGAAATCTTCATTTTGATAATGCCACAAGCTAAGTGAAGCCATAAATGTTTATCCAGTGTAATAATGTAAATTTAAGGTTACGCATGAATAATAAAATTTACCTAAAGAAGCCTTCCATTTTGGCTATATTTGCTTATGTAATTTTACTCTTATGACTAAGTATATAACGGTATTAATTGCCTTAGGCGTACAGGTGGCTCACTCCTCGGAGGCGTTCAAAGAGCGAATCCTTCTTGCAGGTTGGGACTTTGCATCTCCATCCTCTATTTCTGTTGCCACTGTCAATTTCCCCGCTGAGCGTGGAACGGGTGCTGGCGCCGCCACTTTGGAGACTACGGGTCGATTTGGATCAACGCCAATGCGGCAGATTGGTGAACCCAAGCCTCAAGTAAGATTTATTGGTCATGGTCGAAAAGCGACCGCACCGCAGGCAAATGCAAACTTTGATAAATCCTGGTCTTCCTTTCCTCCGGCGGTCGGCAACGGGCAACAATGCTTAGCTTTCTTGAATTTTTCTGAAGACTTTAGTTTTGTTATAAAATTGGCGAACATGCCGGAACTGCTCAGTCAACATCAGTTGCTGGTTATGTTTGATTGGTTTAATTCGGTAAGCACAGGTGCTCCTCTCGGTGACTTTCTAAATATTTCCTACAGCAGCGATGGCGTAAGTTGGACGGCTTACAAGCCCAATGGAGCCAATTCTTTACTGGCGCCGGAAACTTACTTTGCCTTTGAAAGTACCGATCGTTGGGCCTCATCCAATGAGAAAAGCGCGATACACAAAATGCTTGATGGACAGCAAAACAGTAACCTTGTTTTGCCCGCGAAAGTTAACAATCAGCCGATCACTTTTATTCGTTTTGAAGTCACTGCGCCGGAAACTCCCAAGGGGATGACGTGCTTTGACAACCTTGCGGTTTACCTCGTTAAGTAAGCGCCGCAGGGTTTAACCCTGACTCTTGGCGGCGCGTGATCCGGTTCCCGCGTGGCGGGCCCGGTCATGTAGCTTCGCTCGGAACACCGAACGCGCCGGAGGGGTTAACCCTGGCTCTTGGCGGCGCGTTCTACGCGGGCGGTGTAGTCCTCGAGGTTGGGCTCGGCTTTAAGTTGGAGGGCGCGTTTGAGGAGGGGGAGGGCATCGCGGTATTTGGCGTTGCGGACAAGGGTTTGACCGTGGGCGATGAGGGCCTGGCGTTCGAAGGCGTTGATCTTGGCGGCTTGTTCGTAGCGGTTGATGGCCTCGGGAAGCATGTCCTTGTCGGCGTAGTAATTTGCAAGCTCGATGATTGCTTCGCCGTTGAGGGCGTCGCGTTCGACGATCTTGTTGAGGATCATCACGGCGGCATCATCATTGCCTTCGGCGCGGGCAATTTTGGCTTCCTGGTTGAGGAGTTCAAGGTCCTGCTCGGGGCTGAGGGTAAGGGCGTTGTTTTTGCGGATGTCTTTAATGAGGTTGGCGGCCTGCTCGAAATTGGTGGAGCGGGTGAGGATGTTGGTGGCGCGGAGGAGGGCATCGACATCCTGCGGTTGTGCCATCTCGACCGCGCTGAGGTAGGCGTCAAGGGCAAGGTCGGGAATGGTGTTGTTCATGTAGATGTCGCCGAGAAGGGTGAGGGTGGAGAGCTCGGCTTTGCCCATGCGGCGGACGACTTCAAGGTTTTGCGCAGCGCGGAGGGATTGCTCGTTGCCGATGAAGGCGTTGCTCTGGAGGAGCCAGAAGTCGCTGTTGTCGGGCTCGTCTTGAAGGAGGGTGTCAAAGAGGCTGATGGCTTCGTTGTAGCGTTCGGTTTCGAGGAGGCAACGGGCGAGGCCGATTTTCCAGTCTTTTTGGTCGGGTTGAATGAGGATGGCCTGGCGGTAGGCTGCTTCGGCGGGGTAGTATTTGCCTTCGGTGAGGTAACCGTAAGCGAGGAGGCCGTAGGCGCGTCCGTCGACTTCACCGAGTTCGAGGGCTTTGGCGATGCTGGGGATGGCGTCCTTGAAGTTGCCGCCTTGAACCTGAACGAGGCCGAGGTTTTTGTAGGCGCGGCGGAAGTTGGGGTATTTTTTGACGGCGGTTTTGTAGAATTGTTCAGCCTCCTTGAGGTTGCCCTCTTGGAAGTAGAGATTGGCGAGGATGAAGTCGAAGGCGGCGCTGCTGCTGGCCTTAACCTGAGGACGGAGCTGGGCGATCGCGGCCTGAGGGCTGGCTTTGATGAGGTCGATCAAAGCGCGGAGGGCTTCCTTTTCCTCGTCGGAAATTTTCGGCTCGTATCCGATGAGGAAGGCATAGCTGCCGATGAAGGTTTTGACGAATTCGGGATCTTTCCAAAGTTCGGCGCCGGGATTTGTGGCGGAGCGCTGGGCGTGGAGGCTGGTGGCGTTGAGTGCCAGTCCGAGGACCAGAAGGAGGAGGCAGTGGATCGTTTTCATGCTGTTCTTGGATTTGTGGAAATTAATATTTAACTAATGGTGTAAGGGATGGTGACGCGGGTGCGGGTCTTGACTTTGCGCCCGTCTTTTTCGCCGGGGGTGAATTTCCAGCCGCGGATCGCGTCGATGGTAGGTTTCTCAAAGACTGGGTCGGAGGAGCGGGTGATGGTCACCTGCATGACGTCGCCTCTTTCGTCGATGATGAACTCAGCGGTAACGCGGCCCTGCAGGCCTTGGCGGCGGGCGGCGGGCGGGTAGCGTGGGGAGCCCTGGCGGCGAGGCATCGGTTTGTTCTCGAGGTCATTGATGTCAAAGATATCGAGTCCGCCGAGGTCCTTGGCATTTACGTCAAAGGTGGGGAGGGCAAAGTCTCCGGCGAGGGAACCACCGGTGCCGGGTTCAAGCGCCATGTCGAGTTGCTCAAGGGAAATGGGTGGGGGTGGGGTGTCGAGCTCAGGGGGCGGCTCTTCCTCTTCCGGTTCCGGCGGAGGGGGTGGTTCCTCGGGCGGTGGCGGTGGAGGTGGCGGCGCGATCTCGAGTCCTTCGATGGATTCAGGCGCCTTTTCGTACTCCATGAAGAGCTGCGTCAAGGGAATCGCCAGAAAGAGGAGAACGCTGATGGCAATGCCAAACTGAGCACTCTTTCGGAGTGTGTCTTTACCTTTGGGCGGGTGGTAAACTTTGGCCATGAAAAGAGGAGCAGCGCTGGAATCTAGCGTTTGGTGGAGAAATTGATGGATTTTGCGCCGGCGAGTTTGGCTTCGCCATAGACGCGGGCAAAGATGCCGTGGTTGGCGCCTTCATCCGCTTGGATGATGACGGGCAGGTCTTCGTTGAGGGTGAGGCGTTTCACGATGGGGGAGACGCCGCTGATGCCGATATCGCGCCCGCCGTAAATGACTTTGTTGTCTTTTGTAACGGCGATAAGGATGCTGTTTTTCTCGAGTTGGACGGCAGCGGCGGCTTCGGGTTTGTTGACCTCGACCCCGGTTTCCTCGACGAAGACGGTGGTCACGATGAAAAAGATGAGGAGGATGAAGACCATGTCGATCATGGGCGAGAGGTTGATCTCGACATTATCGTTGTCGTCGGAGGCAAGGTTGCGGCGCATGGTATTGGAGTTTGAAGTTTGTCGTTTGGAAGACCTCGATTGATTAATCGAGCTTTAATTTGGTAAGGCTGATGGATTCGATGCGGGCAAGGGCGGCTTCAACAGCGTGCTTGCGGCGGCGAATGACGAGCGTCAGGAAGATGCCCGGGAGGGCGATAAAGAGCCCGGTTTGGGTGGTTATGAGGGCCTCGGAAATACCTTCGGCAACTTTGGCAGCGGTTTCGGAACCACCGCCACTGGAGATTGCGGCAAAGGTCCCCAGCATACCGATGACGGTTCCGAGGAGTCCCATGAGCGGTGCGGCGGCAACGAGGGTGGTGAGGAAGATGAGGCGGCGCTCGATGTTATGGAGCATGGACTGCCGGATTTCCTCGAAGCGGTTGCGCACATGCTTGGCGCTGGAGACGTTGTCCTGGGTGTAGCGGATGATTTCGCCGACGCGCCCCGAGGCCTTTTCCGGTTGGTCGACCCAATTGTTCCATTCATCTTCACGGCCGAGCTGGATATTTCCTTTGCTCAGGAACATGAGGAGCTGGATGCCATTAGTGTAGATAAGGAGCGCCAGCAGGAAGAGGGGTACCATGACCCACCCGCCGCTTTTCCAAATGTCAGCGCATTTAAAGAATATATCTAAGATGGAATCCATAGAACCCGTAGGTTGAAGGCCGGAGCGTTAGTTTTCGTTGTTTGAACGGGAACCGACTACACCGTTGATGAAGCCGACGGCGGCCTGCTCCATATCACCGATCTTTTGGCGTGCCATGCGGGCGAGGAGGCCATGAAGAATGAGTGAGGGGATCGCAACGACAAGTCCAAGCTCGGTGGTGACAAGCGCTTCGGAAATACCGGAGGAGAGGCTCTTGGCGTCACCGGTTCCAAAGATGGTGATGAGGTTGAAGGTTTTGATCATACCGGTAACGGTACCGAGGAGCCCAAGGAGCGGCGCGGCGGCCGCGGTGAGTGCCATGAAGGGAAGGAAGCGTTCGAGCTTGGGGCGAACCGCGAGGATTTTCTCGTAGAGGATCTCTTCGAGCGTGCCGCGTTTTTCATCAATGTGCTGGATGCCGACTTGCAGGAGGGTGCCTCCCGCGCCGGAAATGGCGGCGGCAGCTTCTTCCGCGGCTTTGAGATCATTGCCTTCGATCGGGCGAATGACGGAGAGCACTTCATCCGGGCTGGGCGCCTTGAAGCTGGTGATTTCCTGAACTTTGAGGAGCCCGATGAGCAAGCAGACGAGCCCGAGCGTAATGATCACGTAACCGACGCTTCCACCTTTGGCGATGTGCTCGCCGATGGAATCGTTACCTTCAACAATCTTGAGGGCTTTGCCGAGGGTGGCATCTGCCGGAATGGAACCTTCGCCTTCGGTGGCGAATTTCCGGATGCTGTCGGTGAAGTTATCGCCGGGGTTGGCGATGGCCGCTTCGGCGGCGTTGAGTTTGGTGATCGCAACACCGGCAAGTTCGCTGCTTCCGGAAGCAAAGTAAACGGCGGGGCCAAAGGCGGCAAAGGTTCCGTCCTCGATGTCGCCGCTGGGGGCAAGGGCTTTGCCTTCAAAGGTATAACCGCCGACGAGTTGGGCGAGGCGGTCGAGGGCGACGTCGATGACTTCAATTTGTTTGTTGAAGCGCTGGGCTTGATCCATGTCTGAATCCTCGAGGGCGAGTTTGGCTTCCTCGGCGGCGGCTTCGTAAAGCTGGCGCTCGCTGTAATGGATGCGGGTTTCAAAGGAACGGACGAATTCATCGAGGAGGCCGGCGGCGTATTCGTTTTGCGCCTTGTTGGCTTCGACTTGTTCGCGGAGGCGATTGAGCCCGAGGTCGCTGTTGTCGCGGAGGCGGCGCAGACGCTTCAGTTCGGCCTCCTTTTGGCGCACCTCGTCTTCGAGCGTCGAAACTTCACGGATGAGCGGGATTTTCTCGGAGGCAATGTTTTCGCGCAGGCTGTTGAGCGTATCGAGTGCGGCTTCGAGGTCGGCTTTGGCTTGTTGGCCGGCGTTGTTGAATTCCTGCGCGTTAGCGGCGAAGGAAAGCGAAAGGGCGAGGAGCGCGAGGAGTGAGTTTTTTAGTGCTTGCATGGTGCTGCTTAAAGTTGGGCGTTATTGGATGCTGGCAGGGATTTCAACAAACTGGATTTCTTCGATTCCTTCATAAATATCGAGGAGTCGTTTGATTTCCGGTCCGACACCTTCGATTTGTGTCCATTCCCAGGAATCGGTGCCGGGCTTGCCAACGCCCGCGTAGGAACCGGAGTTGTCGACGAAGTAGGCTTGGGCGAGGCCCCAGTAGAGCGTTGTGACTTGCACGACTTTGCCCTCGGCGATTTCGCGGGATTCGTTGCTCAAGGTGATCGTCGAGTTGAATTTATCTGCCTGACTCAGGATGCCGACGACATTTTGAACGCGCTCACCGAGGGAGAGTTTGGTGTTGTCCGGATCATTGGGGAGGCGGCGAATGAGGGGTTTGATTTTTTCCACGAGCGGTTCGGGGAGGGTCGCGAGGATCGCTTTAACCTTTGTTTCGAGCGCGCCAATATTTGCTTTAACCACCGAGGCGGCGGCGGTTTGTCTTTCCTTTTCCTCTGAGAGGGCGGCGCGGTCGGCGTCGGCGGCGGTCGCGGATGCTTCGAGGTCGTCAATCGCGGCATTCATCCGATCCAACTCTCGTTGAAGCAGCACTTGGGTGTCTTCCAGGATGGACTTTTCCAAACGCCAGTCGCTTTTTTCCTCGGAGAGGATTTGCTTGGTTTCAACCCACTGGTCGAGGACATTACGGGTTTCCCCGATGGGGTCATCGCCATATGCCGGAAGGATGCAAACCGCGGCTGCAATTGCACAGATGAATTTGTTTTTAGTTTTCATGAATTTTGTTTTTGGGCTCAAATTTGGGCTTTAATGGGGGGGGCTGAGTCTAAATCGCTTATTTAAAATGGGTTACTAATCCTCATCTGTTTCCTCGTCTTCTTCCACGGGCAACAGTTCAGATGTAGTAATTTTTGCATCAGAATTTTTCAAGTTTCTTTTTTCTTTCTCGTCGAGCAGTTGGCAAAATTGCTTATAGTCTACAATTTCGATCTGCTCGTCTTCATGCTCCACAATGGCGGTTAGTGATTCCACCCAATCGCCGGAGTTGAGGTAATGGATTCCCTCGATCATTTTGTCATCGGGGGTATGGATATGCCCGCATATAATGCCTTGGCAATCGCGGCGCTGAGCGAAGTTTTGAAGTTGATCCTCATACTTGCCAACAAAGCTGACCGCGCTCTTCACTTTGGCTTTGATGACTTTGCTGAGGGAAAAATACTCTTTGCCGCGCCAGGAACGGTAATGGTTGTAAAGTCGGTTGATCTTGAGGAGGGTCTGGTAGCCGATATCGCCCAAGACTGCCAGCCACTTGTGATTGACGGTTACAGCGTCAAAACCGTCGCCGTGAACGACCAAATATTTGCGGTCCCGGCTCTCGAAAAAATATTCGTCTACAATGCGGAGTTTGCCGAAGTACAGCGGCAGGAAGCGGGAGAGGACGTCGTCATGATTGCCGCGCACGTAAATGACCTCGGTGCCGTATTTCTCGATTTTCTTAAGGATGAGTCGAACAAATCGGGTGTGTTTCTTGGTCCAGCCCCCTTTGCGGGCGAGGCTCCAGCCGTCAATGATATCGCCATTGAGGATGAGCCGCTCGCAATGGGTGTATTTCATGAAATGATTCACCTCATCAATTTTGCAATCCAGGGTGCCCAAATGGACATCTGAGAGGATTATGGTTTTTAAGGAGAGCGTGGATTTTTTCACAAGAATTCGTTGCGGGCAAGAAATGAATTTATTTGCAGGAGATTGAGGCAAAATAGTGAGGAGACCAAGCGGTTTGTTGGGATTATAAGAAAATTTCGCACAATAGTAACAATTGACGTGCAGGAGAAACTGCTGCCTTGCGGTTGAGCGTGCTTTCAGCAGTAAGTGAGGCATGGCAATTTTATGGCAGCATCATACGGGGTCGGATTATTACGAGGTACGGCAGGCCGGTTCGAGCGTGCGGCTGTATCGAAACGGCGTGCACCATTCGCAATGGAATCCGCGGCGTCCCTTGGCGGGCAGTGTGTGGGATTTGTTGGCCTTGCCGGCGCTGCACCGGGCGGCGGGGGCGGTTGAGGCGTGCGGTGTCTTGGGCTTTGGTGCCGGCGCGGTTGCGGGGGTTTTGCGTGCCGCCGCCGGGGTTGAGGCAATCATGGGCGTGGAGCTGGACCCGATGCATTTATCGGTGGCAGATGGATTTTTTGAATGTGCTGAGGGCTGTGAATTGGTGGCGGCTGACGCGGTTGAATGGGTGCGAACGCAGGAGGGCATGGGTCGCTTTGATATGGTGATTGATGATTTATACGGGGAATTGGAGGGTGAACCGGTGCGTTGTGCGCCGCTGGATATGGATTGGTTTACGGATCTTGCGAGTTTGCTGCGTTCGGGCGGGATGCTCGTTTTGAATTTGGTGGAACCCGATAAAGTGCCGTATTTGCCGCCCATGCGGGATGCGGCGCTCGGGGCGCGTTTCCCGCACCGCAAGGTCTTTTGGCTCGAGGGTTACGAGAACCGGGTGGTGGTTTTCAGTGAAAGCCCCTTGGAGGAGGATGTTTTTAAGGCGCGTTTAAAAGACCTGTGCCGGGCTTTCCCGGGATGCCATGGGGTCGGTCGCCGCTACCGCATGAAGGATTTGTAGCGCAGCAGGCTCTAGATGTGGCTGTCGTCGCCTTCGATTTCAGCGTAACGCATGACTTCCTCCAGAGTGGTTTGACCGCTTTTAATATGTGCCCAACCGCTGCGCATCAGGGTATTCATGCCTTGCTCGATGGCGGTTTGGCGGATTTTGCGGGCGGAGGCGCGTTGAACAATATGTTCATGGATCTCGTCCGTTACGCGGAGGATTTCGAAGATCCCGATGCGGCCGCGGAAGCCGAGTTTGCGGCAACGCTCGCAACCGACGGCGGTTTTGGCGAGGTGGCCAAAGCGTGCTTCGGATGGATCAATCTGCATGGTGGCGAGGCAGCTTTCAAGATGGAGGGCTTCGTAATTTGCGGGCTGCGCGCAATGGGGGCAGAGGCGGCGGACGAGGCGCTGGGCAACGATCATTTCGACAGAGGATGCGATCAGGAAGGGCTCGATATCCATGTCGATGAGACGGGTGAGGGCGCCGGGGGCATCGTTCGTATGCAGGGTGCTGAGGACGAGGTGCCCGGTCAGGGAGGCACGGATGGCGATATCGGCGGTTTCGCGGTCACGGATTTCCCCGACCATGATGACGTCGGGATCCTGGCGGAGGACGGAGCGGAGTGCTTTGGCGAAGGTGAGGCCGATTTCGGGGTGGACCTGGGTTTGGTTGACGCCGGAGACTTCGTATTCAACGGGATCCTCGACGGTGATGATACGGCGCTCGGGTTTGTTGATGAGCCGAATGTAGGCGGTCAGGGAAGTGGATTTACCGGAACCGGTGGGGCCGGTGACAAGGATGATGCCGTGGGGGGAGGCAAGGGCGCGGGTCAGTTTTTGTTCCTCGTTTTGGGCGAGACCGAGCTCAATCATGGAGAGGGGTTTGGATTTCTGACTTAGGAGACGTAGGCTCACGCTTTCGCCATACATGGTGGGGAAGGTGGAGATACGGATGTCGAGCTCGCTGTTGCCTGCGCCAAAGGCAATGCGCCCGTCCTGGGGGCGGCGCTTTTCAGAGATGTTGAGCTTTGCCATGATCTTGAGGCGGGAGATGATGGCGCCCTGGAATTTGATGAGGTTGTCGGGCACGCGCACCGCAACCAGTTCGCCGTCGATCCGGTAGCGGATCTGGAGCTCGTCGCGGAGGGGCTCAAAATGAATATCGGTGGCGCGGTCGTTGACCGCTTTTTGTACGACTTCATTGACGAAGCGAATAACGGCGGCGTCCTCGTCTTCTTCGGTTTCAAGGTCGGCGTCGTCAGTTAGAATGTCGGACTCGTCGAGGGAGTCGGCGCCCACTCCAAAGTTTTGGGTAATGGTATTGTTGACCATTTCGGGGTTGCCGAGGAGCCATTCGGGTTGCCGGCCGCAGGTCGCGTAAATCCAGCGATCCATGCTGGAATCCGGTGGCCAAAGGGTGACGAGACGGAGAGGTGCCTTGGGGTCATCCTGTGCTTCGTCGGAATCGTTTTGAGCGGCGACGGGGAGACACTGATAGGCGTGTATGAGACGCAGTGGAATGGCGGCGGTCGGGTTGTCGAGCAATTCGATTTCGCTGAGGAGGGGGAGGTCGCAGGATTGGGCAAGTTCTTCCAACAAGCGGTTGGTGGGCTGATTGCGCCGGGTGGCAATTTGCTCAAGGCGTTCAGCACGCGGAAGCGCTTCGATTTCCTGACGGTCGCTTTCGCTGAGTTCAGCGTATAAATTGCTATAGTCCATGTCGGGTTTCTTGAAGCAAGGTTTAGGCTTATGTTTCGTTTTGGGCAATAGTTAAAGCGTCAAAGCGAGGGCAGGAGTTGCTGTAGCCATTTGCGGTGAGGACCGGAGAGGGTGATTTGTTCGAGTTGGTCGGTGTCGACCCAATGATGATGGGGCGGGAGTTTTTGTTGGGGGGTGATCTGTAGTAGGTGGAGGTTTTCTTTGATGCGTTGGTTGGCAATCCCGCGGGTTTTGACCGCGAGGGGTTTGGCGGAGGGAGTCGGAAGCTGCAGTTGGTCGAGTCTCGGGATCTCGTATTGCCCGGCGAGGCGGGGGGCATCTTCCGGAATGCGGTGCAGGAGAAGAGCGCCTTGATGAAGGATGATGCCGCGCTCGACTTGAATCTTTTGGGTAATGGGGCGTTGAATGCGTGGGAGGGTGGCGGGGTAGTGGGCTCCTTTTTTTTGGGCGCGGCAGTGGTTTAGGACGGGGCAGGACGCGCAAGCCGGTTTCGATTTTTGGCAGAGGGTGGCTCCCAATTCCATGATGGCCTGATTGTAGTCGCCGGGGTTGTGGGGGTCGAGGAGGGCCTGGGCGGGCTCTTGAAAGATTTTAACGGCCTGTCCGTTGCTGGAGAAGGATTGGGTATGATCGCTGAGGCGGGCGAGGACGCGAACGACGTTTCCGTCAACAACCGCGACGGGGTAATTTTGCGCGATGGAGGCGATGGCGGCGGCGGTATAGGGGCCGATGCCGGGGAGGGCTTGCCATTCGTCGGGGCTTTGGGGTGCTTGTGGGAGCCGGATGAATGCTTGGGCGAGTTTGTGGAGATTGCGGGCGCGGCTGTAGTAGCCGAGGCCTTCCCAGTTTTTAAGGACGGATTCGGCGGGGGCATGGGCAAGGGTTTCGAAGTCCGGGAAGTGCTGCATCCAGCGCTCGAAGTAGGGCAGCATGGTTTTAATCTGGGTTTGCTGCAGCATGAACTCGGAAACCACGGTTCGATAGAGGCCGGGTTCGGTGCGCCAGGGAAGGGGGCGTTGGGCGGCTTGATACCAGCGCAGCAGGTCGGAGCGGAAGCGTTGGGTTGGTTCGGGTAATTGCATCGGCAGTCTTTTGATGAAGCAGGTCGGGGGTGGCGGGGCAACGTTGAACATGCTTGCGGTGCACGGTTTTGCATATTTGCTAGCTGCTATGCCAAAGAAACGGAGCACGCAGACAGAGGACGAGGGGCCAAAGGCCAAGACGATGTATACCCTGAAGCTGGACCCGGAGCAATTGGACAAACTGGGGGACTATCTGGAGGCGGGGCACCAGGGGCCTTGGTTTCATTACGACGTGGCGTATTCGCTTTTTGCTTTTAAGGGAGAGAAGGTGAACGTGGTGGGTTACCAGAGTGGTAAGTTGGTGGTTTCGGGCAAGAAGACGGAGGATTTCGTGCGGGATATATTGGAGGCTGAGATTACGGGTGAGGCGCGATTGGGGTACGAGGCGGTGCACAATCCGGAATGGTTTGAATTGCATGCGGGGTGCGATGAGAGCGGGAAGGGCGATTTGTTCGGACCCTTGGTGACGGCGTGCGTGGTGGCGGATGGTGAAATGGTGCGGGCTTGGATGGAACTTGGGGTGGCGGACAGTAAGAAGCTCAGTGATCGCAGTATTTTAAAATTGGATAAGGAGATTCGTAAGACCAAGGGGGTGGTGGTACAGACCGCGTTTGCGCGCATGCCGAAATATAACGAGCTCTATAATAAATTTGGGCGCAATTTGAATAAATTGCTGGCTTGGTTTCACGGGAAGTCGCTGAACGCGGCGCTGGATGAACGGGCGGCGCCCTGGGGTTTGCTGGACCAATTCACAAAGCAGAAGTTGGTCGATGCCTATGTGAAGGAACGGGCGGATTTTCGTTTGGAGAGCCGCACGAAGGCGGAATCGGATCCGGTGGTAGCGGCGGCATCGATTGTAGCGCGGGCGGTTTACGTGCGTGAAATGAAGCGCCTTTCGGATGAAGCGGGAGAAACTTTGGTGAAAGGTGCGAGCGGTAAGGTTTTGAAACAGGCAAAGGCGATTGTTGATAAAAAGGGGGCGAAAACTTTGAGCGAATATGCCAAGATGCATTTCAAGACGGCCTACGAGGCTCAGGGCCTGGAGCCGCCTGCAAAGCCGGCTTGGT
>JBELLU010000037.1:0-17062 GCA_042096455.1 Opitutia bacterium | reverse complement strand
ACGGGGCGATTGGATTGAATTAAACCACAGATTGCGCAGATGGGCGCAGATCACGGCACTGTAAACAATCATCTGCGGAAATCTGCGTCATCTGCGGTTCAGGAATCTCTTCATTAGGGAAGATGTTCATCACGGAGGCGCGCGAACTGCGAACATCCAACATCGAACATCGAATTTCCAACCTTCAACTAACAACGAACAACCCCCCAACCAACTCCACCCGAGCAGGGCAATTGAAGGTGATAATAAGTTGTCCTGTGGCAGTCGCTTGCCTAGGATGCTGCTGTGTTTGAGTTGGAATCAGTTTATAATGGCGGCACCGCGTTTGTGGCGGGTTTGGTGACCAGTGTGCACTGTGTAGCGATGTGCGGGCCCTTGTCCTGTGCCTTCATGCCGGTGCGTGAGGGGGAAGCCTCGCCGCAGTTCGTGCTGACGGTGTATCACTTCGCGAAGCTCATGGGTTATATGATCGTGGGCGCTTTGGCGGGCGCCTTTGGCAGTGTGATTTTAGGGGCGGTGCAGGACAGTTGGTTGAATTACCTGCCCTGGTTTCTCGTTTTCTTTTTTGTCGCGGTGGCGTTCCGCTTGGATCGTTTTTTCCCGAAGCCGACCTGGCTGGTACGTGCCTACAGCGGGTTGACGGCGCGCTTCCGGAGTCTGGGAAAACCACTGGCGGCGGGGCTCATCGGATTCGCCAGCCCTTTGCTGCCCTGTGGCCCGCTTTATATGATTTTTGGGCTCGCGCTTTTTACTGGTTCCGCCCTGCAGGGCGCCGAGTTTGCAGTGGGCTTTGGATTGGGAACCCTGCCTTTGCTCTGGCTTGCGCAGACTCAGTTTATGCGCTTACAGCGAATCGCCGGGCCGCGTTTACTCCAGAATATCCAACGCCTTGCGGCGGGTATTGCCGCCGTCGTGGTGATGTGGCGCTTGCGCGGAACCCTCGGGATCGAGGCGGCGGTCGACTGGATTTGCAGTTGAGGCGCGGCGTTCAATCTCCCCGCTAGTTTTCGTCGGGCGGGCTGGTGGGCGCTTCGTATTCCTCTTCCTCTTCTTCCTCTTCCTCCCATTTCATCGTATCGTCCGCCTCGATTTTTTCATCGGTGTCTTCGTCGACGTCAGAGAGTTCCTCTTCCAGTTCCTCGTCTTCGGATTTCTTGGGAGCCTCTTCACCCTCGAGCTCGAAGCCTTCAGGGATGTATTCAAGGATTGCGGTTATTTCAGTAAAGAAATGGGAGGCGCGGCCTTCCATGAAGTCCGCATTTTGCGCTTCGCGGATTTCCTCCTCGAGTTCCTCCACGGTGAGGTTCTCGGTGAAATCGATGAGGTCGTTGAGCATTTTGATGCGAAGCTTCGTGATGTGGTCGATGAAGTCCGCGTAGGGGCCTTTTTCCTCGTCGATCACATCGGGGAGGGCGAAGACCTGATCCTCGCAGTCGAGTATGCTGTCCTGTTGGCGCTCAAGATGGACGGATTTGTCCTTTTCGACCTTGCCGATGTTGAAGGTGTAGAACGCTTCTTCCACGAGGTTGGTCTGGAGCCCGTAGTCACTGAGCGCCTCGAGGAGGTCGACGATATGCTGGAACTGTCGGGGGTCGATGATACCGAGCCCATCGAGGTCCCAATGGATGGGATCGCTGATTTCGGTGATCCACCAGTTCATGTCCTCGCCGAGGCGGGCTTTGCACCAAGTAAGTTTCGCAGATGATTGTGACATATTTAAAAGAGTAAAAGCGTGGAGTTAGAAGTTCCATTCGCTCATCCTCGAAAATTTGAGCATGTAAAATTTGTGGCTGGCAAGATTTATTTACCCCACATTTGAGTCAAATTTATATCCGGGGCATTTTTCTTGTGAAGGGGCTCAAATTACCTATCGTTCGAATCCATATTACCGGCCTCAAAGGCGAGGCCTGATTCTGATGGGAGTTCTGTACGAAAATATTATACGCTCTTTTTTATTCAAAATGAGCCCGGAGCAAGCGCACGAGCGCGGTCGTCGCGCCTTGATGACCCTCGGGGCAGTGCCGCTGGCGTGCCGCGTATTGCAGACGCTCTTGCAGGTCAAGGAGGACAATCCCGTACAGCTCTTCGGGCTGGAATTCAAGAACCGCGTCGGGCTTGCGGCGGGTATGGACAAGGACGGCGAGTTCACCCGCGCGGTTGAGGCCCTGGGCTTTGGTCATAGCGAAGTCGGCACCGTTACCCCGGATGGCCAGCCGGGCAATCCCACCCCCCGACTTTTTCGCCACCCCGAAGGTGACGGACTCGTCAATCGCATGGGATTCAACAACAAGGGAGCGGCGGCGATGCAGGCACGCCTCGCCAAGCATTACCCCAAGGGTAAGCGCGGGATGCCGGTGGGGGTCAACATCGGTAAGGCCAAAGTCACCCCTCTGGAGCACGCGGTGGAGGATTACCTCACCGGTTTCCGGGTCCTCGCCGATCAGGCGGATTATTTCACGGTGAACATCAGCAGTCCCAACACCGAGGGTCTGCGCGACCTCCAGGGGGCGCAGTATTTACGCGACCTTTTGACGGCATTGCAGGAGGAGAACGCCAAGCTCGCGCGCAAACTCGGGCGCGAGAAACACCCGATGCTCTTGAAAATCGCGCCGGATTTGAGCTACCGGGAAATTGACGGCATTCTGGAGGTCCTGCTTGAGTTGGGCTTTGACGGGGTCATCGCGACCAATACCACCATTGCGCGCCCCCCGAATTTTTCCGGCGAGACGAGCGGCGGTTGGAGCGGCGGGCCCTTCATGCGGGAACGCTCAAATGCGGTCATCAATTACATTTATCGCGCCACGAACGGAGCTTTGCCGATCGTGGGCGTGGGTGGGGTGGACTCGCCCGAAAGCGCGGGCGAAAAGATGGATGCGGGCGCTTCGATGGTGCAGCTCTACACCGGGTGGGTCTATCGCGGACCTTCCCTCGCGCGTGACATCGCCAAAGCCCTCAAGGCGCACGGCGAGAACTGGGTCTAGGTTTAGCTCGAGCGCGAGCCTATGCCTCTTTTTGCGCGGCGAGCATTTCCATCCGCCGCGCCCGCACGTCGAATTTCATGGATTGCTCATCGGCGTGGTAGGAGGAACGAACCAGGGGGCCGGATTCACAAACCCCGAAGCCGACTTCGAGGGCGTAGTCCTTCCAGCGTTGGAATTCCTCGGGGGTAACCCAGCGGTCAACCGGTTGATGTTCCTGGGTGGGCTGCAGGTATTGTCCAATCGTAAGGATATCGACGCCCACCGCAGCCATGTCTTTGAGGACTTGTTTAATTTCCTCTTCGGTCTCACCGATTCCGAGCATGATGCCGGACTTCGTGATGAAGCCACGGGATTTGGCGTGTTCGAGGACCCAGAGCGAACGGTCGTAACGCGCGGTTTTGCGGATCGGGCGTTGCAGGCGTTCCACCGTTTCGAGGTTGTGGTTAAAAATATCGGGGCAGGCATCGAGCACTACGTCGAGGTATTCCTGTTGTCCGCGGAAATCGGCGGTCAAGACTTCGACCGCGCACTCGGGGACGCGGTGGTGGATGGCGCGGATCGTGGCGGCCCAGACGGAGGCGCCGCCGTCCTTGAGGTCGTCGCGCGCTACCGAGGTCACCACGGTGTGTTTGAGATCCATTTTGGCGATGGATTCCGCGACGCGGGCGGGTTCGCCGAGGTCGAGCTCGGTGGGTCGCCCGGTCTGCACTGCGCAGAAGCGGCAGGAGCGGGTGCAAATATTACCGAGGATCATGACGGTGGCGGTGCCGCGTGACCAGCACTCGCCCATGTTGGGGCATTGTGCGCTTTTGCAGACGGTATGCAGTTGATTATCCTCAACAATTTTATGCGTCGCTTTGTAGGCGGGACTACTCGGAAGTTTGGCGCGGAGCCATTCTGGTTTGCGGGTCTTCATGAAAGCGAGCTATTGTTCCCGAAAACGCGCTTAAATTCAACTGCTAATCGCTCTTTCAGTTCGGCGGGTTCGGGTGCCGGGTCAAGTTCAGCCTGGAGGGAGGTGACGGTGCCGTCCGTGATGCCGCAGGGAACGATCCCCTCGAAATGCGCGAGGTCCGGGTTGAGGTTGAGGGCGAAGCCGTGGTAGGTGACCCATTTTTTGACGGCGACTCCGATGGCGCAGATTTTGCGGGTTTCAATCCAGATCCCGGTTTTGCCTTCGCGGCGGGTGGCTTTGAGTCCGTAGTGCGCGAGGGTTTGAATAAGGATCGTTTCGAGATCGCGCAGGTAGGCGTGGAGGTCGCGGCGGTGCGCGAGGGAAAGGATCGGGTAGCCCACGATTTGCCCCGGACCGTGATAGGTGATGTCGCCCCCTCGGTTGGAGGGGAAGAATTGGATGCCGCGGGCATTGCGTTCCTGGGCGTCCCAGAGCAGGTGTTGTTCGGCGTCTTTGCGAAGCCCGGTGGTAAAGACCGGTTCATGTTCGGTAAAGATGAGGGCATCGGGGACGCGGTCGGCGCAACGTGCCTCGAGGCGCTCCTTTTGGCGTTCGAGGGCGGCAGCGTAGGGGGTGCGTCCCCAATCGAGGATCTCGATCATTCCGGTCGCTTATTTCTTGGGGAGGATGACGCGGCGGCGAACCACATTGCCGGGAGTGGGATTGGCCTTGGCCTGGTTCTGGAGCAGGGCAGGCAGGGGCGCCGGGGTCGGAACGGCAGGCCGACCGGAGGAACCCCGCGAGACAACCGGGCCGGTGTTTTTAATGGGGAGGGGGCGTTCGTTGGCAGAGACGAGGCTGAGTCGTTCACTGCGCCCGTTTTTGGTCACGGTCACGGATTGATCACTCGCGTCAAAATCACGGATGCTGATGCCGTTGGCGTTCTCGTTTTCCGCAATCCAATACCCCATGTTTTCCTTTTTGCTGAAGACACTGAATTGGAACGTCCCGCCTATTTGAATGATGCCGCGCAATTCGAGTTCGCGGGCGAGGATTCCGCTGGGAACGGGGGCGGGTGGTTTTGCGATGACGACCCCGTGCTTGGGCGGCAGGAAGGGGCTTTGCGATTCAATGGAGGCAGCCAGCGCGGAAGCCGCACCCACCCAAAGGAGTGGGAAAAGAAGGCAGCGTTGGAATGGTGACGTCATAAATTCAAAACTGGAGGCTTAGCGAAAGCGCGGGAGGCTGGTCTTTTCCGATTCTTCTTTCTTCGGTTTGTCGTCCTCAAAACCGCTGCCATCCATGTAGGTGTCGCCGGTTGTGCCGGTTTCGAGGTAGTCCTTCACCGCCTCGCTCTCTTCGAGTAGATCAATCGCTTTCTGACTCATCTCACTCGCTTCACTGGGATTTTTAAGGATGGTGGGGCGGATGAAGATGATCAGCTCGGTGCGGGTGTAGTTCACCGATTCGTTGCTCAGGAATTCCTTGAAAAGCGGTAGGCGACCGATGAACGGGAAGTAGGTGTTGGAGACGTCCTTTTTGTTTTCCTGCAGGCCGCCCAGAATGATGACATCCCCGTCGTTCACGGTGATGGTGGAGTTTGCCTCACGCTTGCCGATGATGGGTTTCGTATCAATGTCGCCGCTATCGCTGGTGGTTTTACTTACTTCCTGCACGGTATCAATGGTCTGCTCGATCTGAAGCTGCACCGAACCGTCTGCCCCGATGAGGGGGGTCGCGGTGAGCTTGATGCCGACATCCCGGTATTCGACCTGCGTCTGCGTGTTATTATTGCTGTTATTGAAAGAGGTGGATCCAGTCTCAAAGGGACGCGACTGGCTGACGTTGATAACCCCCTCCTCGTTGTGGCTCACCACAATGGAGGGAGTGGAGAGAATTTTAACTTTGTTGTCGCCCTCCGCGAGGTCGAGTACCGCGTCGAGTTTGAACTTTCCACCGCCCCAAGAGGAGAGCTTCGCGGTATCAGTCAGGGTCGTACCTGAGGCAATTGATCCCATGCCCGCGGTGAGTTGCGTCAAGCCGTCCGAGTATTGCAGGTTAAAGGTTTCCAGTCCGCTGCCCTGATTTTCGTCGAGGGAGACTTCCGTGATGATCGCCTCGATGCGCACCTGCGGGAGGGGGATATCGATTTTGTCGATGAGTTCAGCGATGGATTCCAGGTCGGAATCGGTACCGTAGGCGACGATGGAATTGGTGCGGGTGTCGGCGGAGAGTCCGACGAAGTTGGAGAATTGGAGGGCGCTGTTGGCTTCGTTGGTGGGCTTGCTGGCGGCGCGCGCCGGTGCGGGCTTGGGGGCGTTTTTATTATTCGCGTTGTTGTTTTTCTGGTTGTTTTGGTTGTTCTGGTTGCGGGTGACCTTGGCGTCCTCCTCGCGACCCTCTTCCTGCCCTGAAATAATGTTTTCAATGATGGGGACGACTTCCTCGGCCTTTGCTTGGCGGAGCTGGAAGACCTCGCTGCGGGTGATGGGGGCGGCGTCCACGTCGATGCTTTTGACGACCTCCAGAATGGTGGCGAGGTTGTCGGGATGCGTCACCACGATGAGTTGATTGCTGCGCTCGTCGGCGGTGATGCTGGTGTTGCCGTCAAAGTAACGCGCGAGGGGCCCCTTGGCGAGGTTTTCGAGTTGGCGTTGCATATCCTGCGCCTGAATGAAATCGAGTTTGATGAACTCGATTTTCTCGCGGAATTGCTGGGGCTGGTCGAGGCTGAGGAGCATGGTTTCCACGCGCTGCAGGTTGAGGAGGGCGTCACTCACCAGGAGGGCATTGGCTTTGTTAAACGCCACCAGATGGGACTGGTTTGACAAAAGCGGCGCGATCACTCCATCGCGGCTTTCCTCCGCGTCGAGGTATTTCAGGCGGAAGAATTTGGTGTAGATTTGTTGGCTGGCGGGCAGGTCGAGGGTGCTGCCGCTGAGCATGACGGGAGTGTTTTGATTAACGTTACTCGCAGGGACCGCTTTGAGGAATCGTCCGCCCACTTCCGTGAGCATGATGCCGTTGAGACTGAGGAGGCTTTCAAGGGCGAGGACCGCCTCGGATTGCGAGATCGGGCCGCGGGAATTGAAATTGATCTTGGCGGCGGGAATGTCCTGACGACGGAGGACGATTTTTCCGGTGAGTTGTTCGTAAAGTTCAATGACCTGCAGGGCGGAGTCGTCGCTCAGGATCAGGGTGCCGATTTCGGCGTTCGGATCGGCGGCGGTCTGCGCGGACAGGGGATTGAGGATGCAGAGGCAAGCGAGGAGCAGGCTGGCTTGCAGGGCTTGGAATGGGATTCTCATAATGTGCCGGATAAAGTTTTAGCAGGATTAAATCGAACTATTGATGAGTTCAAGGGAAGCGATTTCGAAGCGAATGTCGAGTTCCTCGGGGTTGCGGCGGTTGGCCTTGATTTGGACGCTGTGTTGGTTGATGTAGGGCGCCTCGCGCAGGAGGAGCTCGTTAAAGGCGACGTATTGCGCGATGGAGGCGCGCTTGAGTTGCACACGCAGGGTGTGCTCGTTGAAGATTTCACCCTGACGGGATTTGACGGGATCCATATCGGCGCGGGTGGAGAGGCCCGATTCGCGGAGGAGGCGGTCGATCCTGCCGGACAATTGCGTGGCACCGAAGGTTTTTTCGGAGTCGAGTTTTTTCATGACCTCGCGGGCGCTGCGGTCGTAGCTCTCGGCGCGCTCGAGCCAGAGGGCCTGCTCGGCAAGGCTGGCGGCGGCGGCGCGGCGGGCATCATTCCACTCGCCGGAACGCCCGAACCAGGTGCCCGCCCAAATGGCGAGCATCACCACCACAAAGAGGAGACTGAGGAGTTGCTCGCGAACCGTGAGGCGTCGCAGGGTGCGGGCGATTCGTTGGAGTTGGTCGTGCATCAGGATTGTGATTCGGGCTTGGCTCCGGCTCCGGCATCGGCCTCGGTATCGGCCTCGGCGGGGTTGGCGGTTTTCGCGGCGGGGGCATCGGGCGCGGCGGCGGGTTCACCCGGCGGGCTTGGCTCGGGCTCGCGGTGCAGGTAGCCGAGTTCAACCGAGAAGGTGGTTTTGCCCGAGCGGGTGAGGGTCTTGGGCTCGGCGAGGAGTTCGATTTGCCCGGAGGCCTTGAGTTGATCGATGTAGGCGTTGAGGGCGTTGACGGTGGTGGCCTCGCCTTCAACCGTGACCTGATTGTTTTCCTCGGTGCTGGTTTCGTTGAAATGAATGCTTTTGACGGGGCGGAGATTGTTGAGCACCTCGAGCATCGCGACCGGACGCAACTGGTTGTCGAAGACGCGTTCGAGTTTTACGGTGAGGGCTTGCTGTTCCAGGATCTTTGCGACGGGACTGGCTTGGCTGGCAACCTTGGCCTCGCGGGTGTTGAGCCAGAGATTGGCGGATAGCAGGATAAGCTCCGCGATCAAAAGGAGGGCGGCAAAACAGGCGGCGTATTTGAAGCCCTGCAATAAATAATGACTGAGTTTGCGGTCGCGGCGTTCGTTTTTCTTGAACTCGGCGGGGCGAACGTCCGCCGCCCAAAGGCTCTCGGCTTCCATTTGCACGGTTTGTTCGGTCTCGGAACCGGGGGCGCGGAGGGTGAACTGCACGATTTCCTCTTCGCTGGCCTCGGCGTGCAGGAGTTCAAAGCCTTCGGGAGCGGAAGTCCGGTCTGCCTCGGGGGGCTGTGCCTCGATGGCGTCGGGAACGATGGGGCTCTCGCCGAAGCAGACTTTGGCGTGACTGAGGTCGCTGTGAAAGGGATGCGTTCCGTTGCCGGGATTCAGACCGTAAAGGGCAAGGAAGTCGGGGAGTACCCAGGTGTGGCTTTCGAGATCCTGATACCCCGCCTGCTTGAGGCGGTCCTGGTGGGTGGCGAAGTAAAGGAGGCGTCCGGCTTCGCGATCACAGAGGTAACCCCAGTTGAGTTGCTCGATCGGGAAGGGCGCATTTGCTTCCAGACTCAATTCCGCAAAGGAGGGAATTTCCTCCTCGCTCAAACCCTCCGGCAATTTCAGGCCCTCAATGAAAAAGAGTTGACCGGGCAGGAGGCAAAGACTGCGCTCTGCTGCTGGTTCGGTGGGCTCATTTTCGGTGGTTTCCATTGCTCGATCGGGGGAGGCTAAAGTTCTAATGAAGCGAATTAGACGTCAATGTCGACAGTCGAATAACGGGCGGGGGATTCGCCGTGGGGGCGGCGATACCCGGTACTCAGGTCGATAATGCGGAAGGGATATTTGAGGGCATCCTGTTCCTCGGTGCTGCCGGTGCGGACCGTGTCGCGCGCGTCGGCGCCGGGCATGCTTCCGCCGCCGCCGGAATTCCCGGTCTTGAAATTGGGCTCGACGAGCGCCTGCACCACGAAGGGCACGGTGCCTCGGGTGAGGGTCACCGTGATGCGCAGGAGTTTGATTTCGCTGGTCAGGGCTTTGCCGCGGGCGCTGTCAGGCATTTGCTTGAGGTAAGGTGTATCGTCCTGAATTTGGTCAAAGAGGTTTTCGCCGAAGTAATCGTCCTCGGGCGCGAGGCTTTCAAAGACCGCGGCGGGGGCACTGTTGGCGTTGACCGAACCGCGGTGCTCCACCGTGAAGATCGACGCCAATTGGCTGAAAGTTTCATTCGGTCGACCCTCCGCATCAAAAAATTCGTCCTGCCAGATTTTCACGAGCCGGAGTTCCTCGAGGGATTGCAGGGGCCGGTTCGCGGCGCGGTAAGGCGGGTTTTCATCGAGATAATCCTCGGACTCCGCCCCGTTGAGACGTCGGGAATCGTCGGGGTCGATCCAATCGAGGAGCATGCTGCTTAATTCGCGGGTCGTGCCGAAGTCGAACTCGAAATACTGCTCGAGGATGCGGTTGAGTTCGCCTTCCTCGATGGTGTTGAGGGGGAGCTTTGCGGTGGCATCGCTGATCTTGACCGAGACCGCCCAGTCATTGGGCACCTGAATGCCGCAATAGGCGAGGGGGTCGGCCCAGCCCTGTTCCGGGGCGTAGAGTTTTCCGTCGTCGATAAGGGCGACTTCCTGAAGGGTGGCGAGGCTCGCCTCGAGCATACTGAAAGCGTAGGCGCGCGCCTCGGGCGGTTCATTGAAGAGGGCGCGGTATTCCATCGCGTCGCTCGCTTCCTGCAGGAAACGGGTCACCAAAAAAGAAAGGAGCGCAATGATCGCGAGCACTGCAATGAGTACGCCCCCGCGGCGCTTTTCAAGGCGGGCGGGCTGGCTGGGGAAGCTGCGGTTGGTGGCGGCGGACATGGCGAATTAAAAAATGAAGACGGAGCGGGATGGAACCGGGATGGCGAGGTTGCGGGTTTCGCTGACGCCTTCATGCGTAAAGGTGAAGCGCAAGTAGCGGGGCAGGAGGAATTGATCCTGTCCGTCGCCTTTGAGGGGTTCTTCTTCGATTTCCCATGCCTCGAAGCGTTCATCCCAATAGATGTATTCGACTTGTTCGACCAGAGCGCTGAGCTGGGTGCTGCGAAGGTCGTCGCTGTCCTCCACTTCCTCCTGCAGGAGGGGATGCCAGAGAAGGCGCAGGCCGTGACGGCGGTCAAAATGCAGGTAGGCGCGCACCCCGCCGAGTTGCGGCAATTCCGCAGGGGCATTGAAGAGCGGGGGCAGGGCGTTCAGTTCAAAACCCAGGAAGGGGTCCTCGTAATTGCTGGCACCGGGCAGGCGTTCCCAGGATATCGGTTCCTCGCTCCCTTGAATGAGGCTTACGCTTTTGTCCTTCCCCTTACTGCCCTCTCCATCCACTTCGCGGTCAATCGTCAAGCCCCCGTCCGTGTCAATATCCACTGTCGGCACATCCCCGTTCGGCGGTTGGGTCTCCCCGCTATCGCCGTCATCACCATTGCCATCACCGTCGCCGTCCTGCTCGGAATCCCCGGAGTCCCCGGCGCGCTCGGTGGCGATCGCGATGCCGGCGCGATCAAAACTCCATTGTAGGAATTGCATGACCCCATCGACATGATCCTCGAAAAAATGACGCTCGGCGCGGGTGCTCCAAATACTGCTGACCGAGACCACGAAGGAAGTGGCGGCGGTCAAAACAAACCCCGCCACCGCGATGGCGAGCACCACCTCGATCAAACTCATTCCCGCCCGAGGCGATCCTTTTAAGCCTGCCCGCATTTTATTCAAAGCCCCTTTCGTCCAAGAGTTCGTCGCGTTTATTCGCGAGGAGTTCACTGCGTTCCTCGCTTATCGACCAGGTCGGGCGCAGGAGGTAGAGTTCCTCTAGGTAAAGCGGATCCACCCCCTCGGGTGGTTCGCTGAAGGTGATCTGCAGGCGCACGTAGAACAGGTCCACCACTTCCATCGGTTCGATCACCGCCTCCCATTCCGCCTCGCCGGAGCCAAAGGTTTCGTAAAGCCCGCCATCTTCCGCGTTCTCGAGATTCGGCTCGAGGAGCAACTGCAGGCGCACTGTCCGGACATCCTCCGCGAAACTGGCATTGCGTTTCCCGAAGTCGCGCGCGAGGAGGGCGTTCACAAAAGCCGAACTCAGGACCACCGCCGCACTCGCAAAGAGCGCCACCGCCACCACCACTTCAATCAAACTGAAGCCCCGCCGTTTCATTCCATCGCCTTTCGTAAATTCGAGAAGGGGTCGAAGGCGGCGCGTTGCGGCGTCCCATAGCCGGTATTGATCTCCGCCACAAACGGGGTGCAGCTCCCGTCGGGCGAAAAACGCACCGCCGCGAGCGGTTCCCGCGCCTCCGTGACCGGTGGGGGCGGACTCAACCCCCCCGCGCTCGGCACCTGCAGGAAAGTCACGGAACCCCCGCCGTTGCCGCGAAATTCCGGCCGCAGGGTTTCGGCATGCAGGGTCACGGTCTCGCGCTCCACCACGAGCCGCCCGCCCTCGGGGTCAAAGCGCAGACGCGTCTCGCGGCGATCCTGCACCGCGTAAAAACGCGCCTTCCGCACCGCCTGCGTGAGGAGTTCCGCCGCGTCATTTTGTTCGCCGCGGTCAGCGTAGGCGGTGAAATTGAGAATCACGACCGTCCCGCCAATCGCCATGAGGGCGAGCACCAGCAGGATCTCGATCAGGCTAAAACCACCGCGCCGCATCGCGGCGGGCTTACCAATTGCCGATGTCATCGGCGCTCTCCGTGCCGTCTTCACCCAGCGACCAAATATCGTAACCGCTTGAGCCGTTGATATTCTTGCTGCCGGGGAAACGATATTGATAGGCATTGCCCCAGGGATCCGCCGGGAGCTGTTCAATGTAGGGGCCCTTCCAACGGGTCTCCTTGCCGGCGGGTGCCTTCGCGAGCGCGCCGATCCCTTCCTCGGTGCTCGGGTAACTGCCCACGTCGATCTTGTAAGCGGTGAAGCCGAGCTTCACGGTCTGGTTCACGAAAATACTTGCGACCTTCTCCTGTTGCCCGCCGAAGATCTTGCCGATGTTCCCGATTGCCAGCGTCGCAATCACCGCGATCAACGCGATCACAATGAGAATTTCAATCAAACTAAAACCGCTTTTGCGGCGCTTGAGACGACTGGAGGATTGGAGCAAAATACGATTCATAAAAAGCACGGTTGAGGTGAAAGGTAGAGTCTGTCCCACCGGGGCGGGGGTGCAAGCGGGAAATCCCGCTCCGCCGTAAAGATGCTTTCGGGGTTGCTGAGTGCTCAGACTCATATATGTATAAAGAGCTTCAATGCAAAACAACCCACAGATATTTGACGCGCTCAGTCGCAGCACCCCCAATGCGATCTGGGGCTCCCTTGCAATGGAAGTCCTTGCCCGCCTCGGCGTCGAGACCATCATTATTTCCCCGGGGTCGCGTTCCACCCCCCTCGTTTATGCCGCCGCCCGCAACCCGAAACTCAAGGTCGTCCCCGTCCTCGACGAACGCTCCGCCGCCTTCTTCGCCCTCGGAATCGCCAAGCGCACCGGTCGCCCGCCCGCCCTTGTTTGCACCTCCGGTTCCGCCATCGCAAACTACGCCCCCGCCGTCGCGGAAGCCGACCAAAGCGGTACCCCCCTCCTGATCCTCACCGCCGACCGCGCCCCCGATGAACGCCATTGCGGCGCCGGCCAAACCATCGACCAAATCCAATACTTCCGCAATCAAGTCCGCGCCTTCGAGGAACTCCCACTGCCCGACGCCAGTCCCGCCGCCTTGCGACACCTCCGCCAAACCCTTGTCCATATCCTCGACCGCGCCCTTCAGGAAAATCCCGGACCCGTCCACCTCAACTTCCCCTTCCGCGAACCCCTCGCGCCCCTCCCGGACGCAGAACCCGTCATCAGCGCCGAAGCCCTCGAAAACGCCGCCACCGTCCTCACCCGACTCACCGAGGCGGTCCCGGTCAATGGTCGCCCCGACTCGGTCGCCCTCGAACGCCTCGCCAGTCATCAAAACGGCTGCATCATCGTGGGCGACGTCAACCCCGGCGGCCCCGAAAAATCCGCCTCCTTTACCCACGCCCTCAAAACCATCGCCCGCGCCCTCGGTTGGCCCGTCCTCGCAGACGTCCTCAACCCCCTCCGCACCCAGACATCCAACGAGCGCGAACTCGTCACCCATTACCACGCCATCCTGCGCGACCCCAAACGCGCCGCGAAACTCGCCCCCACCGCCATCCTCCAAATCGGAACCCTTCCCACCAGCAAGGTCCTCCGCAATTGGCTCGCGGGCCTCGACGCCGCTACCTTCCTCCTGCCCGGGCGCCCGGTGAACACCGACCCCCTCCATCGCATCGCCACCGTCCTGCAGGGCGACGCCTTCAACCTCGCGCACATCCTCAAAACCCAGGATGCAAACCCCGATTGGCAACAACGCTGGGCGCGCGCCCAGTCCGATGCCGCCTCCGATATCGACGAAAAGCTCCGCGACATCGGTACCCTCTTTGGCGGCAAAGTCCCCTGGTTGCTCTCCCAATGCCTGCCCCCCGGCACCGCCGTCTTTTTCGCCAACAGCCTCAGCGTTCGCTACGCCGAATGGTTCTGGCAGGCGGGCAGGGGCAGGGGAGCCCTCCTCGGGAACCGGGGCGTCAACGGAATCGACGGCAACCTCGCCACCGCCATGGGCATCGCGCATTGCCGCGCCCCCACCGTCCTACTCTGCGGCGACCTCGCCTTCCTCCACGACCACGCCGCCCTCCTCCTCGCGCGCGAAATGCAGGGCAGCCTCACCATCATCCTCCTTAACAATTACGGCGGCGGCGTCTTTGAACACCTCCCCATCGCCGAACACGACGCCGTCTACGAGCGCTACTTCGCCACCCCGCAAAGCATCGACCTCCCCAAACTCTGCGAGGCGCACCGTATTGAATACCACCACATCCTCAATTGGCCGACCCTCGAAGACTTCCTCCGCGACGCCCCCAAGGGAATCCGACTCCTCGAGATCAAGACCAACCGACAAGCCGACCGGGATTGCCTTGCCTTAATTTTTAATTAACGTCCTCCAATTATGAACTGGGAAAAAGTCCGCGACTTCGAAGAAATCATTTACGAAAAATCCGCTGGGATCGCCAAGGTCACCATCAACCGGCCCCACCGCCGCAACGCCTTTACCCCCGACACCGTCGCGGAAATGATCGAGGCATTCACCGACGCCCGCGAAGATCCCACCGTCGGGGTCGTCCTCCTCACAGGATTCAACCCACAAACCGACGGCAAATTCGCCTTCTGCTCCGGCGGCGACCAAAAGATTCGCGGCGAGAAAAAAGGTGGCTACATCGGCAAAGACGGCGTCCCCCGCCTCAACGTCCTCGACCTCCAAAAACTCATTCGCTCCATGCCCAAGGTCGTGATCGCCCTCGTCGCCGGCTACGCCATCGGCGGAGGACACGTCCTCCACGTGGTCTGCGACCTCACCATCGCCGCCGACAACGCCATCTTCGGACAGACCGGCCCGAAGGTCGGGAGCTTCGATGGCGGTTTCGGCGCGAGCTACCTCGCCCGCATCGTCGGACAAAAGAAAGCCCGCGAAATCTGGTATTTATGCCGTCAATACGACGCCCGCGAAGCCGAGGAAATGGGACTCGTCAACAAGGTCGTGCCCTATGATCAACTCGAAGCAGAAGGCGTGCAATGGGCACAGGAAATCCTCCAGCACAGCCCCCTCGCGATCCGTTGCCTCAAATCCGCCTTCAACGCCGATGTCGACGGACAACAGGGCCTCCAGGAACTCGCCGGCAACGCCACCCTCCTATATTACCTCACCGGAGAAGGCGAGGAAGGCCGCAAAGCCTGGAACGAAAAACGCGCCCCCAATTTCAAAGACTACCCCTGGTTGCCGTAGGCGCGCCGCGCGCAGGTGGGAAAGTATGAAGGTGGGAAAGTGGGAAGGTTTAAGTTCGAAGTTGGATGTTCAGCGTTCGAAGAGATTAAGACTGAGGGGGATTAGATAAAGTATTTGATATAGGCTTTTTCGCGGAGGTCTTCGAGCCAGCGTTCCTGGTTTTCGCGGGCGATTTCGCCGGAGAGGATGTTTTCTATGATGTCGCGGACTTCACTGAGGGGTTGAATGCTCTCGGGGCGTTTTGCTTCGCAGTAGAGAATGAAAGTGGTTTGCCCGAGGGTGACGGGTTGGGAGTATTGTCCGGGTTCGAGGGCGAAGGCGGGGGTGCTGAGTTCTTGCCGGATGTCGGCTTTTTTGATCCAGCCCCAGTCGCCGCCCTTGCGGGAACGGTTGTCGGTGCTGTATTGGCGGGCGAGGTCGCCGAAGTTACTGCCGGAGTCGAGCGCCTGCATGATCCCGGTGGTGGTGGCTTCGAGGTCAGCGGGGACTTGTCCGGCGGCGGGGGTCAGGATGATCTGGCGCAGATGCATGGCGGCTTCCTGATAGAAACGGATTTTGTTTTCGAGGTAGAAATCCTGAATACGTTCCGGGCTGACTTCGGTTTCGGATTTACGGTTTTGTTGTCGCATGACGTTAACCGCGACGCGTTCGTAGATTTCTTTGCGGTAATCGCGCGGGGTCTCGCCGCGCGCCTTGAGGTAACGGATGAATTTGCCGCGGTCGCCGTCGAAGTCACTGGCGATGACGTCGTTGTATTCCTGGTCGATATAGGACTGTGGGATCATGAGGCCTTTGTCCTGAGCGGCTTTGACGATGATGATGCGGTCGATTTTGTTTTTAAGGATTTGCCGGCTCATTTGCCCGAGGCGTTTGTTGAAATCCTCGGGGGTTTTGGATTCGAGTCGTAGGCGTGGGATGATGGGTTCGAGCTCGGCGCGGACTTCCTCGAGGGTGATGATTTGACCTTCCGCGATGGCGGCGATGCTGTTACCGAGTCGGCTGATAGAGCGGTCCTCTTCCTGGGCGGGGAGGGCGGCGGCGCAGAGGAGGGCGGAGCAGGCGAGGGCGAGGCGTTGAAGGCGTTGGATCATGATGGTCGCGCGTGGCGTTGGATGAAAATTTGAATAAGCTTGATTCTTGGAAGCATGGTGCGGGTGGTCAAGCGGGAAGCGGCGCGCGCCGCGCGAACGTCGAACTTCGAGGGGGTTGTTAGTTGAACGTTGTTAGTTGGATGTTGTTAGTTGTTAGTTGGAACCACGAATGGACACGGCGCGATCAGGACATAGGTAACACTTTAGGTTCAAGACATAGGTTACACTCTGGTAGTTATCGGTGACACATTGTTGTATTGTTTTTGGTGGTGGTTACGATGCTTTTTTGGTGGTGGTCACTCCTTGCTCGCTGGGTCGATAAACCTCTGCCGGCGTTTTCATTTCCAGTGATTCATGTGGGCGCACCGTGTTGAAGGTCTCCCTCCAAAGCTACAGGGCTGCGGCCTGTTCGGCCAGAGTGCCCTGAGCATGTGTGCCTGAACGGATGTGGCCCGCGTCCTGGCGTTTGCGACGAATACGTCTTTGCGTCCAGCCACAGCGTTTGAAAACACGCTTTAAGCTGCTCTCCGAGGGTGCCTCCGCGGTAAAAGCGACATCCTTGAGCAATAGCGCCCGGATCTTCTTTGGACCCCATTTCGGGTGCCTGCCGTGAAGCTTTACTATCTGGCATAGAATCGCCTCAGATAACTGGTTCGGGCTGTGCGCAGGTTTGCGACTCAGGTCATGCAGCCCTACCGCACCCTCCCTCTGGTAGCGTTCGCGCCATTTGTAGCCAGTCTTGCGACTGATCCCGTATTCCGCACACAGCTCACTGAAGTTTACGCCTTCCTGAAGGCTCTTTAAGGCAAAATTCATGCGTTCATCTATCATTTTGGTTTCTTT
>JBELLU010000036.1:0-17568 GCA_042096455.1 Opitutia bacterium | reverse complement strand
TGGATTCCGCCCGCGATTCCTCATTGGTCGCGTATTCTGCGGCATCCTTTGAGGCTTCCACCGCATGCTTGACCTCCTCGCGGAGGGTTTCCAACAACCGATTATAAAACAGCTCTTTATTCATATATAAAAGTTCGAGCTAATTTTCCCGACCTACCAATGGCAATCAATTTCATTCGAGGGAAGTTTTAGGCCCTTGAATCCTGTCTTGTCTTATTCGCGCAAAGCCAGCAGTTTTTCGGGTTTAAGCATTACTACACGGCATGATCTGGGAAATATATTTTGTCTTTGCGCTGCTCGCTTTCGCGATCGTCAGCTTTATTTGGGAGCGTATTTCTGCGGATCTCACCTCCCTGACGGTCTTTGCTGCCCTGCTCTTTGTCAGTATGCTCACCCGCAGCACGGAATTGCCCGATCTCGACAGTCTCCTGATGGTTTTCAGTAATTCCGCGCCACTCACGATTGCGGCGATGTTCATTGTGAGCGCGGCCCTCGAACGCACCGGCGCGATTGATCTCATCACCCGCTACCTCCGGCAATTGGTGCAATTTCCCTACCGGCGCTTCCTCTTCATCATGATCCTTGGGGTCGCGGCGGTTTCCGCATTCGTGAACAACACCCCCGTCGTGATTGTTCTCATGCCGGTGATCCTGACCTTGTCCCGCGAGATGGGGCTCCCCTCCTCCAAACTCTTGATTCCCCTCTCCTACGCTTCCATTTTTGGCGGCACCTGCACCCTCCTCGGAACCAGCACCAATCTCCTCGCCAGCGGTATTCTAGTGGACGCCGGGCATCGCCCCATCGGGATGTTTGAACTCGCGGCGGTCGGCCTGCCCATTCTCACGGTCGGTACCCTTTATCTCGTGTTCTTCGGGAATCGCCTCCTCCCGCGCCGCGAAACCCTCACCTCCATCCTCAGCGAGGCAGAGCGTGAGGAATATATCACAGAGGCCTTTGTCCGTGCCGACTCCAATCTCATCGGCACCCCCGCCGCCGAATGCAGCTTCCTGAAAACGCGCCGCATCCGCCTCCTTGAAATCGTGCGCCACGGGGTCGCGGTCCAGAATGATCCCAGCAAAGTCGCGCTCGAGGCGGGCGATCGTCTCGTGATGTCCTGCCATCCCTCCGGTATCGCGGCGGCCCGCTCGGAGAAAGGCATCGCCCTCCAAGTGGAGCTTTCCGAGGACCTTGAAACGATCGCCACCGATGAGGGCGCCATCGTGGAAGCGGTGGTTTCACCCAACGCCACCATTGCGGGCAAAACCCTGGGCGAAATCAACTTTCGTCAACGTTTCCGCATGGTGGTCGTCGCGATTCACCGCAAGGGCCAGAACCAGCGCGAACGCCTCAACGATCTTCGCCTGCAACCGGGCGATACCCTCCTCATGATGGGTTCCAACAACGCCATCGAGAACCTCGCCACCAGCGAGGAATTGATCCTCCTCGACCGTCCCCGCGTTCCCGCCAAGGACATCCGCGCGAAAATGCCGATCGCGCTCCTGACCAGCGCGGGGGTGGTGACCCTCGCCTCCCTCAACATCGTGCCGATTCTTGCGGCGGCAAGCCTCGGGGTCGCGGTCCTGCTACTGAGCGGCTGCATGAAGCCCAAGGAAGCCTACGCCTCCATCGAGTGGAGCATCCTTGTCATTATCTTCGGGATGCTCGCCCTCGGCACCGCGATGGACAGCACCGGCGCCAGCATCTTGATCGCCAAGAATTTGATAGGATTCATCGATGCGCTCGTGCCGACACATCTTCAAAACGTCGCGATGTTGCTGCTCATTTACATCATCACCTCCACCTTTACCGAATTCCTCTCCAACAACGCCGCGGTCGCCCTCATGGTGCCGATCGCGCTCGGAGTCGCGCTGACCCTCGGGGTAGACGCGCGTCCCTTTGTTGTCGGCACCTGTATCGCCGCCTCTGCCAGTTTTGCCACCCCGATTGGATATCAGACCAACACCTACATTTACGGCGTCGGGGGTTACCGCTTCGCTGACTTCACGCGCGTGGGGTTACCGCTCAATATCATTTGCTGCGCCGTCACGGTGCTGGTGGTGCCGATCTTCTGGAAATTCTAGGGGGCGGGGCAGACCGCTGTCCGCCGCCGGGAATTAGATGTAATACATCTCACCCGGATCGCTCACGATGAACGCCTCCAGAGTGTAGCTGTCCAATTGCTTGCGCACATCAGCGCCGATCGCAGACCATATTTCACCCACCCGTTCGCCCGAGTGGCCGCCATTCGCGAAATTCGATTCCAGGAATTCCGGATCCAGCGCCTGCACAATCTCACTCAAAAGAATGCGCTCCGGGGCACGCGACAAAGCATAACCCCCTTGTTTTCCGCGCTTACTGACGATCAAGCCCGCGGTGCGCAGTTCATTTAAAATCTGTACCAAATAATTGGCCGGGACGTCCTCCGCCTGCGCCAGCGTCTCAACATGCGCCATCGATCCCTGACCGTGCGTGCGCCCTAATTGCGCCAAAACCCGACAGGCATATTCCAGTTTGTTTGAGACTTTCACCAGCGCAAAACCTACTATTTTGACTCAATAAGTAAACTTATTTTTCCGAGACCCCAAAATCAGGAAAAAATAATGCATAAATCGTTGATATAAAGAATGATAAAACAGTCATAAAAAATGCCCCCAGAGGCCACTTTTTAGTGGCATCACAGCAAAAGCCTCCATAGTTTTTCTAACTTATGTCCGAACAAGATAAGCCCGAAAATACAAGCAAAGCTCAGAACCCCAAAGTAGACCAAAACGATGTCTACGATTCCTCAAAAATCCAGAAGTTGGAAGGTCTTGAGGGTGTCCGTAAACGGCCCGATATGTATATCGGTGACACCAACGAGCGGGGACTCCACCACTGCGTCTTTGAGATCGTGGACAACTCCATCGACGAGGCCCTCGCGGGGCATTGCTCCAAGATCACGGTGAGCATCCACAACGATGGTTCCTGCTCCATTGAGGACGATGGGCGCGGTATTCCGGTCGACATCCACCCCAAGTATAATATCCCCGCCCTCGAGTTGGTCATGACCAATCTCCACGCCGGCGGTAAATTCGGCAAGGGCGCCTATCAAGTCTCGGGCGGTCTCCATGGCGTCGGGGCAAAATGCGTGAACGCGGTCTCGGAATGGTTCGAGGTCGAGGTGCGCCGCGACGGGAAAGTCCATAAAATGGAATTTTCCCGGGGTCTCACCACCCAGCAGATGAAAGTCATCGGCGAAACGAAGCG
This sequence comes from Opitutia bacterium, assembly GCA_042096455.1. Lineage (GTDB taxonomy): Bacteria > Verrucomicrobiota > Verrucomicrobiia > Opitutales > Coraliomargaritaceae > UBA7445. The sequence goes on along the minus strand of JBELLU010000036.1, from coordinate 14,322 downwards.
CACCGGTACGCGCATCGCCTTCCTGCCCGACCCCGAGATTTTCCTCACCACCCGCGAATTCAACTTCGAACTCCTCAGCAAGCGGCTCCGCGAACTCGCCTTCCTCAATCCGGGGATTGAAATAAGCTTCAATGACGAGCGGGACAACCGCACTGAAAACTTCCTCTTCAAGGACGGTATCGCGGAATACGTCTCCTTCCTGAACGAGAACAAAAACATCCTGCACGAGGAGCCCATCAGTTTTCACGGCGAGGCCCCAACCCCCAATCCCGACCTCGACGCGAATATCGTGGTCGACATCGCCTTCCAATACAACGACGGCTACAGCGACCAAATCTACGCGTACGCCAATTCCATTCACAACATCGAGGGCGGCACGCACCTCTCCGGTTTCCGCACCGCCCTCACCCGCGTCGTCAATAACTACGCCAAGCAAAACGGCCTTCTCAAGGACAAGGACCCCTCCCTTTCCGGCGACGATGCCCGCGAAGGCCTCACCGCCGTTATTTCCGTAAAGGTTCCCGAACCGCGCTTTGAGGGCCAGACCAAGACCAAACTTTCCAATGGCGAAGTCGATGGCATCGTCCAGAAAATCACCGGCGAGGAACTCAAATACCACTTTGAGACCAACCCGCAGATTGCCAAAAAGCTGATCGACAAATGCCTGAACGCCGCCCGTGCCCGTGAGGCCGCCCGCAAGGCGCGCGAAACGGTCCGCAAAGGCGCCCTCTCCTCCGGTGGACTGCCCGGCAAACTCGCCGATTGTTCCTCCAAAGATCCCTCTATTTCCGAGCTTTACATCGTGGAGGGTGATTCCGCCGGTGGTTCCGCGAAGCAGGGCCGCGACCGCGCCACCCAGGCGATCCTCCCGATTCGCGGCAAGCTCCTGAATGTTGAAAAGGCCCGCCTCGACAAAGTCCTGAACAATAACGAAATCCGCACCCTCATCACCGCAGTCGGTACCGGCATCGGGGACCACGAGGGCGACGGCGCCTTTGATGCCTCAAAAGCACGGTATCATAAAATCATCCTGATGACCGACGCGGACGTGGACGGCGCGCACATTCGCACCCTCCTCCTTACCTTCCTGTTCCGGCAAATGCGGGGTCTCATCGAATCCGGTTACGTCTATATCGCGCAACCGCCCCTTTATAAAATCAAGCGCAAGCGCCGTGAGCAATACGTCGACAACGACCCACAGCTCAACCGCATCCTGCTGGAACTCGGCTCGGAAGACGTCACCCTCATCCGCAACCGCGATGACCGCCAACTCAGCGGCGCACAGATCGACGAACTGGTCGAGGCGCTCTCCCGCCTCGAAGTGGTCGGTCGCGGCGTGACCCGTTACGGTTGCGACTTTGCTAGCTATCTGGATCAACACGAAGCTGAAAATTACAACCTCCCGCGCTACGTGGCACGCATCCGCACCGGCAACGAGGAAAGCTTCCGCTTCCTAAAAAATGACGACGAACGCTCCGCATACCACGCCGAGTTCGAACTGACCGATGCCAATGTCGGCGATACGGTCGTGCGCGAAATCCAGAACGAAGAAGGGCTCAAAATCCAACAGCGCATCTCCCTGCACGAAATCTTCGAATCGACCGAAATGTCCAAACTCCTGCGCGATCTCGCGGAGGCAGGCATCGATACCCACCAGTTCACCAAGACCGAAGCGCCCCGCTACAGCCTTGTTGAGAACCTCGGTGACCCCAAAAAAGAGGAACGCATCGAGTTGTTCTCCATCATTGAACTGGTCGACAACATCCGCGCCATCGGGCGTCGCGGCCTCAGTATTCAACGCTACAAGGGTCTCGGTGAAATGAACCCGAAGCAACTCTTCGAGACCACCATGGACCCCGCAAGCCGCCGCCTCCTCAAGGTCAACATCGCCGACGCCGCTGCGGCGGACAACACCTTCTCCATGCTCATGGGTGAAGACGTGCCCTCCCGCCGCGCCTTCATCGAGGACAACGCCTTAAATGTCTCCCACCTCGACGCCTAGAAGCCCCGCGTATTTCACGATTTAACGCCTTTTATTTAATGGAAAACCCACCGAACGAATCCCCTTCAGCCAACAACCGCGCCGAAGTCACCTCCATCTCGGAGATTATGCAAACCGCCTACATCGATTATTCGATGTCGGTCATTGTGAGTCGCGCCCTCCCCGATGCCCGCGACGGCCTCAAGCCGGTGCAACGCCGCATCCTCTACGCCATGTTGCGCGAAGGCCTCCTCCATAACCGTCCCTTCGACAAATGCGCCGGTGTGGTCGGGGAAGTCCTCAAAAATTACCACCCCCACGGCGACTCGTCCGTTTACGATACCCTTGTCCGCCTCGCCCAGAATTGGGTGATGCGTTACCCCCTCATTATTCCACAGGGCAACTTCGGCTCAATCGACGGCGACTCCCCCGCTGCTTACCGTTATACCGAGTGTAAACTTGAAGCGATTGCGGAGGACATCCTCCGCGATATCGACGAAGACACTGTCAATTTCGTCCCGAACTACAAGGAGAGCACCAGCGAGCCGTCGGTTCTGCCCGCAGCCCTGCCGAATCTCCTCATGAACGGCTCCACCGGGATCGCGGTTGGGATGACCACCAACATCCCGCCCCATAACCTCAATGAGATCATCGACGCCACCTGCGCGATCATTGACAACCCCAAGATCGATCTCGACGCCCTCATTCAATACATTCCCGGCCCGGACTTCCCCGGCGGTGGATTCATTCATGGTAAAACCGGCATCGAGAGCTACCTCAAGACTGGTCGCGGCATTGTGCGCACCCGCGGTATTGCCGAGGTTGTTGAGTCCGGCGGCAAAGAAGAAATCATCATTTCTGCGATTCCCTACAACGTGAACCGCGCCTCCCTCGTGATGCGCATCGCCGAGTTAATCCAAACGAAGGCGATCGAAGGGATTGCAGACCTCCGAGACGAATCCACCGAGGAAACCCGCATCGTCATCGAGTTGAAACGCGCCGCCATCCCCCGCGTCATCATCAATCAACTCTACAAGTCCACCCCGCTGGAAAGTTCCTTTGGCGTGATTCTCCTCGCCCTCGATAATCGTCGACCCAAGCAGATGAACATCAAGGAGATGCTCCTCTGCTACATCGACCACCGCCGCGAGGTCATCTACCGCCGCACCCAGTTCCGTCTCCGCAAGGCGGAGGCGCGCGCCCATATCCTGGAGGGTTACAAGATCGCCCTCGATAACCTCGACGACTTTGTCAAAATCATCCGCGCTTCCAAGAATCGCGATGAGGCGAAGCAGGCGATCATGGCAAAATATCCGCTCAGCGAGATTCAAACCAGTGCCATTCTCGAATTGCGCCTCTACCAACTCACCGGCCTCGAGCGCGACAAGATCGAGGACGAATACCGCGAATTGATGGCAAAAATCGAAGGGCTGCGCTCCATCCTCGAAAACGAGCAGGAACTCCTCGGTGTCATTAAAACCGAATTGGGGGAAATGAAGGAAAAATACGGCAACCCCCGCCGTTCCCAACTGCTCGCCATCGACGGTGACCTCTCCATGGAGGACCTTGTCCCCAACGAGGGCTGCATGATCACGGTCACCCACAACAACTTCATCAAACGCACCAACCTCGACGCCTACCGTTCCCAGAAACGCGGCGGCAAGGGCGTCATCGGCTCGGGGCAATATGAGGACGACTTCGTGGAGCACCTCTTCACCGCCTCGACCCACGACTACCTCATGTGCTTCATGAACAGCGGTCGCGTTTACGTCGAAAAAGTCTATCACATCCCGGAAGGTTCCCGCACCGCCAAGGGCCGTGCCATCGCCAATGTCCTGGAACTTCAGGAAGGCGAAAAAATCGCCGCGATGATTTGTGTGAAGGATTTTGATGAATCCGACCAACGCATCGTGCTCGCCACCCGCAAGGGCGTCACCAAGAAGACCCTCCTCTCCGATTTCCGCAACTTCCGCAAGGGCGGCATCATCGGTATCAACATTGACGAAGGCGACGCCCTCATCGGCGCGCGTCTCACCAGCGGTCAAGACGACATTCTCCTCGTCACCCAACAAGCCCAATCGATCCGTTTCTCCGAAGGGGACCTACGCGATCAGGGTCGCGCCACCCGTGGGGTGCGTGGCATCAAACTGAAATCCGAGGCAGACGCGGTAGTGGCAATCGAGATCGTCAACCCCGAAGCCAAACTGCTCCTTGCCGGTGCCAATGGCCTCGGCAAACGCACCGCCTTTGATGATTACCGCCAGCAATCGCGCGGCGGCTCGGGCATCATTGCGATGAAAACCGAGAAAGTCGCGGGCGCACTCTCTGTAACCGATGAGGATGAAATCATGATGTTCACCCTCAAGGGTCAGGCGGTGCGTTCCCCCATCAAGGATGTCCGGATCACCGGACGCGCGGCCTCCGGGGTGAAGCTGGTCAACCTCGGCGACAAGGACGAACTGATCGGAATTTCAAAGGTGATCGCCAGCGAAAAAGACGAGACTGAGGATGAGGATGCCGGAGAAACAACCGAGGCAGCAGACGCCGCCGAATCGGAAACCTAGCAACTGAATCCGGATGCCCAAAAAGGAACCAAGCGAAGCCAAAGTCCCGATCACCCCGCCCGAGCAATGGGTGGAGCAATACGGCGACTATCTCTACGGCTTCGCGATGTCCCGTTTGCGCAACCCCGAAGCCGCGCAGGATTGCGTGCAGGACACCCTCCTTGCCGGCATTAAGGCCCTCGACCGTTTCGATGGAAGTCGCGATATCAAATTCTGGCTGCGCGGTATCATGCGCAACAAAATCGTCGACCAGATCCGGCGTTCCATCAAAGAGAACAAGGTCGACATCGAGGCGGAAGACGAAGCGCTCCTCGAAAGCTTCTGGTTCAAATACAGCGGGATCGCCACCACCAACCCCGACCCCTGGCAATTCAACCCGCGCAAATATTACGACAATACCGAATTCTGGAAGGTGTTCGAAACCTGCATTGACGAAGTCAAGGAACCGGCGCGACAGGCATTTATCCTCCGCGTGCTGGAAGATCAAACAACGGAAGAGGTTTGTAAGGTTTTAGACATTACTCCGAATTATCTATGGGTACTGCTCCATCGGGCCCGGCAACAACTCAAGGTGTCGCTCGAAGCTCGCTGGAAAGACTCCAAATAACTCGATCCATCCATGTTTACCTGCAAACAAGTCTCCAAGGCACTTCACATAGAAGACTATAGCCAAATGCCGCCCCTCCGGCGCTTTTTCCTAAAGCTCCACGTTCGGCTCTGCGTCTTTTGCGGTAAATTTAACACACAGGTCATCGAGAGTCAGGACATGTGCCGTTGCTACAAGGATCACGAGGCAGAAAACGAAACGGATCGCCCCAAGCTGGACCTTTCCCAAAAGGAAGCACTCAAGGAATTGCTCTCCGATAAAATCGCGAAATAGGGCTCTCCCCTCGCCTTTTACTGTAGCGTTGACAAGCGCCGCCCCGCACGCTCATATCTATCACAGTCAAACGAACGGTTTCACGTCCCTATACGAAATTCGACGCACTTTGGATCGTCGTTGAAACCACTCCTCCAAGCGACTGAATTTATTTCAGCGTCTAGCAAAGCACCCTATTGCGTTGCTATACCTATAGCGCAACACAGCCCCTCTCATCGTATGAGTCAGCCAAATAATACACCTTCAGATAATGAAATCACGGTAAACGGTCTCTTGGAAATCCTTCCAAACAAGACTGGTCAGTTGCTCGACCCCGCCCGCAACGGCAAAACCACCCCCAACGATCCCTTCGTTCCCCGTGAACTCATCAAACGCTTTAAACTCAAAAACGGCAATTCCATCGTCGCCAAAGCGCTTCACAATCCGAAGTTCCCAAACCCGAAAGTCCGCTTCATTGAAACGGTCGACGGCCTGACCCTCGACGAACGCAAGGGCCGCTTCTCCTTCCAGCAAATGACCTCCATTGCGCCGAGCGAGCACCTCCTCCTCGAAGCGGACGATGCCCGCCTCACCACCCGCATCATGGACCTCTTCTGCCCGGTCGGCAAAGGCACCCGCGGCCTTATCGTCGCCCCGCCCCGCACCGGCAAAACCACCCTCTTGCACGACATCGCCCACGGAGTCGTTGAAAACCATCCCGATTGCCACCTCATCGTTCTCCTCGTCGATGAACGCCCCGAGGAAGTCACCGATTTCAAACGCTCGGTCGAGGCGGAGATTTACGCCTCCTCCAACGACGAGGATCTCCCCAACCACCTCCGCATGGCGGAACTCGCCATCGAACGCGCCAAACGCCTCGTCGAAGCGGGCAAGGACGTAGTCTTCCTCCTCGATTCCATCACCCGCCTCGCCCGCGCCTACAACGCTGCCTCCGGTAAAGGCGGCCGCACCATGACCGGCGGCCTCGACGTCCGCGCCCTCGAAAAACCGCGCCAACTCTTTTCCTCCGCCCGCAATTGCGAGGAAGGCGGCAGCCTCACCATCATTGCCACCGCCCTCATCGAAACCGGCAGCAAAATGGACGACCTCATCTTCCAGGAATTCAAGGGCACCGGTAACATGGAAATGGTGCTCGACCGCAAAGCCGCCGAACTGCGCCTCTGGCCCGCCGTCAACCTCAACGCCTCCGGCACCCGCCGCGAAGAACTCCTCCTTTCAGGGAAACGCCTCGAAGCCGCGCAATTCCTCCGCCGCGCCCTCTCGGGTCAAAAAATCGAGGACGCCGCCGAGGCGATGATCGACCGCATCGGGTCCACCAAATCCAACGAGGAATTCCTTCGCCTGCTGGAGCGCTAGGAGCAAGCTTAACCGCTCATGGGAGCGTCACCCTTGGGTTGCTTCCTTACCGCCGCCGCCAAAAAAGGCGCACCTCCTGATTCAAGAAAGTGCGCCTCGAAGGTTTACCGCTGGACTGACTTAACAGTCACAGGCGGTGCAATTGCAGCAGTTGCAGTTTTCACACTCGCAGGAGTCGCAAGTGCAGCAACCGCAGGAACTGTCTGCCGCCGCAAAAGCAACCGGCGAAAATGCCAGGAGTGCCAATGCGCATGCTGTAAATAAAGATTTCATTGTTTTAAATTGCTGAAAATTTAAGTGGTTCTGCGCAGGACAAGCCTACGCCCGATTAAGTGATCCAGCAATCTTTAGGCGGAGGCGCGGGTGGCGAATCCCTACGACTACACAATCGCTCGGTTTCCGGATTGAATCGCGAGCATTCGATGCGTGTATTCAGTCCAGGGTCCGGAACCGGCAAAAATAAAGTGATCCCAAATCCAGCATGAGGCCGGCAGTCGGTTTCACAACAATGGTTCGGCACTTCGCATTGCTCACAACTGCTTTCCCCCGCTATCACTTCACAACAACAGACCGCATCCATTGGAGGAGTGCTACTGGGTGCGCCAACAAAGACCAATACAAGCCAGAGTGTCGGCAATAAGACTGTTTTTAGTGTTTTAACCCAAACAAAATAGGCAGCCAAATACTAATTGTCAAAATAAATTAATTCTCCACTGATTAACTATTAGTCTTGAAAAAAGTAATTTTGAGCATTCAAAGTATTAGTTCCATGAAAGCTTTCAAGCCAGGTAATGACCGCGACCACGCAGAAGATGCCCTCAAGCATCTCTGGGTGTTTGAGCAAGGCAAGCTCGATCCGACCGTCCAAAGTGTCGCGGGTGCGCTGGAATGCCCCCGTGAACGCGCCCGCGAAATCCTCGCCCGGCTACAGGAGGCGGGTCTGATCGAGACCAAGGGGGCGACCTATCGCCTCACCCCATCGGGCCGGGACTACGCCGTCCAGATTTTGCGGGCACACCGGCTCTACGAAACCTACCTCGCCAATGAAACCGGAACGATCGGCAAGGATTGGCACGCTGAGGCGGAGCGCGTTGAACATAAACTCAGCTCGGAAGACACGAACCGCCTCGCCCATCAATTGGGATATCCACGCTTTGACCCGCACGGGGATCCGATTCCGACCCGTACCGGGCAAAGCCCCACTCCAAGTGGTTGCCTGTTGGACGAATTGGAAATCGGACAGGCGGGACGGATCGTGCGCTTAAAGGACAATCCGGAAAGCGTGTTTGATCGTATTTGTCAGGCGGGGCTCGCGCCGAACCTTTCCTTTGAAATCGCGGCGCGGCATGACCGCAGCGTCCTCCTCCGCATCGCGGGTCGCGAGATTCTCTGTGACCCGGAAATGGTGGATTCCCTGATGGTTGAACCGCTACCCGAGCACCTTGCCCCCTCGCGGGAGGCGGTGCGACTCTCCGATCTAAAACCCGGTCAACAAGCTGACATCCTTTCGATCAGTCCGGCATGCCGCGGAACGGAACGGCGGCGCCTCCTCGACCTTGGATTTGTGAAGGGCGGTACGATTGAGGTTGAACTGGAGGGAATTTTCAAAAGCCCGGTGGTCTATCGGGTCCGCAACACCGCAGTGGCGCTGCGGACGCATCAAAGCGAAAATATTTTTGTACGTTTACTGGAAAGGAAAGCGAAATCATGAGCACCGCCTGCCCTCCTTCCGCCTGTGCCGATTGCTTGCCGGGCAAAACCGCCCGTCTGGAACAACTGGGTCTTAAAACTGTAGGCTGGGATTATATCGTGGCACTCGCGGGGAACCCCAACACCGGCAAGAGCACCGTCTTCAACGCCCTCACCGGACTCCGCCAGCACACCGGCAACTGGCCGGGCAAAACCATCGCCCGAGCGGAAGGAGGATTCTCCCTCCGCAACGCGCGCTATAAATTGGTGGACCTGCCGGGAACCTATTCCCTCCTCTCAACCTCCACCGACGAGGAAGTCGCGCGCGATTTTCTCCTCTTTGGTCAGCCCGATGTCACCGTCATTGTAATCGATGCCACCGCAGTGGAGCGCAACCTGAACCTCGCGCTGCAGATCCTGCAGATAACGGATCAAGTGGTGGTGGGGCTTAATTTAACCGACGAGGCCGAGGCGCACGGCATTGCGGTGGACGCGAAGGCTCTGGCGCGTCAACTTGGAGTTCCGGTAGTGCCGATGGCAGCACGCAATGGCAGCGGGGTCGATGACCTCCTCAACACTATTGAGGCGGTTGCAAGCGGCAAACTTCGTTGCGAACCCAAGCGCATCCCCCTTGCGGCGGCAGAACAAATGCCGATTCTGGAAGAGCTTGCACGCGATCTCGAGGCCGCCTTCCCGGGACTCCGTCAAAGCCAATGGGTGGCATGGCGGCTCCTTGAAAACGACAGCCGTATCAAAGAAGCGGTCGCGACGGGTGCCCTGAGTCACTTGGAACCGGAAGCCGGCGAAGCTCACCCCGGTAGTCAGGCAATCGTCGAAACGGCATCCGAACTGCGCTGGCAACTGCCCCCCGATTTCCATGACCATACCGTCGAGGCGATCTCGGCAGCCTCCGCCTCAATCGCGAATGCCTCCGTTCAAAGCGGCGGCCCCTCGGCGCGCTTGCGCTGGCAACGTGCCCTCGACCGGTGGCTCACCCATCCCCTTACCGGATTTCCTTTGATGGCTCTGATTTTGATGGCAGTGCTTTGGATAACAATTGAAGGCGCGAATGTTCCGAGCGGGATGCTGGCGACCCTTTTCCTGGATCAACTGCACCCTGCCCTCAAGGCGATTTCTGCCGACCTCGGTCTGCCTTTCTGGCTGGATGGACTGCTCCTCGACGGGGTCTTTCTCACCACCGGCTGGGTCATCAGCGTGATGTTGCCACCGATGGCGATCTTCTTTCCGCTTTTCACCCTGCTCGAGGATTTTGGTTATCTCCCACGGGTTGCCTTCAACCTCGACCGCTTCTTTCAAGCGAGCGGGGCGCACGGCAAACAGGCGCTCACCATGGCGATGGGCTACGGCTGCAACGCGGCGGGCATCATCGCGACCCGCGTGATTGATTCCCCCCGCGAACGCCTCATCGCAATCCTCACCAATAACTTCGCCCTATGCAATGGACGCTGGCCCACTCAAATCCTCATCGCCAGTATTTTCCTCGGGGCGCTCGCACCCAAACCGCTGGCGGGATTGGTGGCGGCCTTGGGGGTCTTCGGCGTTTCGGCGCTCGGCATTCTTCTGACCTTTCTGGTGTCCTTTGGGCTTTCCCGCACCCTTCTCAAGGGAACCGCCACCGCTTTCAGCCTTGAACTGCCCCCCTATCGCCCCCCGGCGATCTGGCGCACCCTTTACACCTCCATTATTGACCGAACTCTCTTCGTCCTCTGGCGCGCGATTGTTTTCGCGGTGCCCGCCGGGGTCGTGATCTGGAGTATTTGCAATATCGACCTCGCCGGCCAATCGCTCGCCCTCTGGAGTATTCAGGGACTCGATCCCCTCGCCGCCGTCTTTGGCCTGACCGGTGTGATCCTGCTCGCCTACGTGGTTGCGATCCCGGCGAACGAAATTGTTATCCCCACCATCCTGATGCTCACCGTGATGGTGACCGGAATGGCGGTCGATGGTGCCGGAGGCGCGGGAGTTATGTTTGAGACCGATGACCTCAATGCCCTCGGCGGCCTCCTTGCGGCGGGTGGATGGACCACCCTGACGGCGATCTGCCTCATGCTTTTCAGCCTCTGCCACAATCCCTGCAGCACGACCCTCTACACCATTTACAAGGAAACGGGTTCCTTGCGCTGGACCACCTGGGCGGCATTGATCCCCACCGCGATTGGGTTCATCCTCTGCGCCCTCGTCACGGGCGCATGGCATTTATTCAGCTAGGAGATCGGGAGGGAGCACCTCGAAAACCAGCGCGGTGGTGTTATCCCTGCCATCGGTAGCGACCGCCTCATTGACCAGGCGCTCCGCCACGGCTTCCGCCTGATGCGGCAAGGGCTTCCGAATAAGGCGCTCCATTCCCCGATCCCAAAGACCCTCGACCAATCCGTCGGTACACAACAGAAAACGATCGCCCGCCTCAAAACGCACCGATCCCATAGAGGGATGGAGCATTTGGGTTGCCCCGCCAAGCGCTTGTTGCAGGGCGTTCCGACCGGGATGCGACCGCGCCTCGCGTTCATTGATCTCACCCTTGAACTGCAGCCAGCCCACGTGGGTGTGGTCCTGCGTCAACTGCCGAATACCGCCCTCCTGCGGCAAATGATAGATCCGGCTGTCCCCGATGTGGCAGAAATACAGGATCCCCGGACGTACCCAACATAGACTCAAAGTTGCTCCCATCCCGGACAATTCCTCGTAACTCTCGCCCATCTCCAGAACCGCCGCGTGGATCCGCTCAAAGAGTTCCTGTAAGATATCATTACAACCGATCTCCATTCCACTCGCGGCACTCCGAAAACAACCCGGAATCATCTGCGTTATTTTTTCCACCGCAATCGAGCTCGCAAATTCTCCGGCATTCGCGCCCCCCATTCCATCGCTCACTGCGAAAATGAAGTCATGCTGCGCGAGACTTGCCTGCCCGTATTTCCCCAAACGCCGCACCTCGTTTCCATCAACCGTCAGGGCGAGGAAGGCGTCCTCGTTATTCTTGCGGTAGCGTCCGACATCGGTCAGCCCCGACCATTCCAGCGCGTGCACCGCCGCGGTTGCTGTTTCCGGATTATCCTTGCTCATCGCGGTAGGCCTCCCGGTTGGGATGCGACAGCATCGGCGGCGAGGGCGGGTAACCCGGTTCAAGAATGGTGGCGAATTCGAAATCAATGATGCAGAAACGCCCCGTCTGTTCATTGTAGGTGATGTTGCGCACCTCCGCATCCTCGTGGCGCACTCCATAACCTTCCAGCTCCTTAAATAACTTCTCACATTTCCCCGCACTCACATGCTCGACCCGTCTGCCGGCATTGCTCGTCACCAGATACAGTTGTTCGTCATCATTTTGCAATAAACGCGGGACAAAGGGACAGTCCCGCTCTTGCAGAAAAGACAAGACCCGCTTCTCGTTTTCGTAGCGCTCAAGCGCCTGCGGCCCCTTGAAATATTTGTGCACCCGCCCGTCATAGCCGATGTGAACCACCGCCCGCGCGGTATTTTTCGCCTCATACATGGGTTAAACTTTGAAACTTTGTTTCGGCGCTGGCAAGTCCCCGCATCACCCTTTTTTAATCTATGGCAATAAAATCCCCGCTTTATAAAGCCCCAGACCAATAAAATCCTAAAAAAGCCTTGCCGATAATCACTGGCATGCATTGTGCTATTAATCCCTTCGATGAATTGCAGCATTCGGCCGCTCTTTATTGTAAGCAAACAAACAAAACCTGACTAAACGCAGCACTATTATGGCTAAACTCAAACTCGAATACCTCTGGCTCGACGGCTACACACCGGTCGCCAACCTTCGTGGCAAAACCAAGATTGTTGATGGCGATCCCAGTACATTCTCGCTCGAAGATTGTCCCATGTGGGGCTTCGACGGTAGCTCCACGCAACAAGCGGATGGCAGCAGCTCTGACTGCATGCTCAAACCCGTGGCGCTCTTCCCTGACAGCACCCGCAAAAACGGCTTTCTCGTAATGAGCGAGGTCCTCCTTCCGGACGGCACCCCGCACCCGAGCAATGCCCGCGCCACCATTCCGGACGACGAAGGTCTCTGGGTTGGTCTAGAACAGGAATATTTCCTCCAAGCTGACGGCCGCCCCCTCGGTTGGCCCGAAGATCCCAACAGCTTCCCCGCCCCCCAAGGTGAATACTACACCGGCGTGGGTTACTGCAACGTCGGCGACATCGCCCGCGACATCGTTGAGGAGCACCTCGACATCTGCCTCGACGCCGGCATCAACCACGAAGGCATCAATGCCGAGGTTGCCAAAGGCCAATGGGAATTCCAAATCTTCGGCAAGGGTTCCAAGAACGCCGCCGACCAAATTTGGGTCGCCCGTTACATCCTCCTTCGCCTCTGCGAAAAATACGGGGTCGACATCGAGTGGCACTGTAAGCCTTTCGTAGGCGACTGGAACGGTTCCGGTATGCACTGCAACTTCTCCACCGAGTATATGCGCGAAACCGGCGGCAAGGAATACTTCCTGAAGCTCATGGACAAGTTCGAAGAATACAAGGACGAGCACATCGCGGCTTACGGCCCCGATAACCACATGCGCCTCACCGGCCTCCACGAAACTCAGTCGATCGACAAGTTCTCCTGGGGTGTTGCGGACCGCGGTGCCTCCATCCGTGTTCCTCACAGCTTCGTTAAAGATGACGCTTACAAAGGCTATCTTGAAGACCGTCGCCCCAACTCGCAGGGTGACCCCTACAAGATCGTTTCCCGCGTCTCCCAGACCGTTGCGGAAGTCGAAGCCGAATACAAGTAAGCTGCGCCCCCCAATAGGAACATCTCCCTTTGCAACGCCGTCCCATTCCGGGGCGGCGTTTTTTATACCTGACTGAGCGCGTAGATCTTTACCGGAACACCCGGTGATGCGATTGCAGAATCCGGCGCACCCAACGGTTCCTCAAATCCATTCAGGCTAAAGAGCCGCTTCGAATACGCCTCCAGATCCACCCCGCTGAATTCATACGGGGCGTGATGCACCTGTCCGGTGTAGAGGCGGTCGCGTTTCGCATCGTGCGAGAACAAACGATACCGCTCTACCAGAAAAAACTCCAGAGTCTCGGGCTCCGCGACCCGCAGTGAACCCTGACGCGACCAACGATACACCTGCTCAGTATCCAAGCCATCGCCGGTCCGACGCTGAGAGTAATATTCTATTTTCCCCGGCTTCTCCGTGCCGCGCATGGCAGCGTGACAATACGGCAAATGAAAAAACTTCCGCGCGATCCAAACCGGCAAACGATGCGAGGTGTCCAAGGAAAAAAACCACACCCCCGGACGCCCCTGCTCATCGACTACATAAGTCCGCAGATTCAATTCGAGAAAATTTGAGATCCCCGGCACCGCCGGCAAAAACCGGGGACGCACCCCTCGCATAAAAAACGGCACGACCCCCAACCAGGCGCTCCCCTCAAAACAATCCACCTGCAACGAACCCGGCAGACGCGCCTGTATCACCGCCGGATCCACCGCCCAATGCAGAAACAACAACTCCCGCCATTCCTGATGCATCACGCAGGGCAAGCCCGGCACCAACCGCTCCCGCAGGCGATCCTCCAGCTTTATCTCACCTGTCCCGGTCTCAGTCATAACAACCAATCCGCCGCGCCCCGAAATCCTAACAAGCTTCAAACGCAATCTGCGCACAAATACATTGACGAACCCGCCTCCCTTCCTTTCTATTCACCACTTTGCGGGGCATTAGCTCAGTTGGTAGAGCGCTTGCATGGCATGCAAGAGGTCAGGAGTTCGACTCTCCTATGCTCCACCAGCCTTCTCCAAGGCTTCGGCTGGCAAGCCGCTCAGTTAGGCCTGACGGACAAGGTTGATGAAG
>JBELLU010000035.1:11519-18134 GCA_042096455.1 Opitutia bacterium | reverse complement strand
TCCATATTCAAGGGGTAACCGACCACGAGGGCTTCGATCTTCCGCTCGGTGATGGCAGCTTCGATCTGCTGCATGCGTGCTTGCTTGGTACTGGCGACCGCTGCGGGCAAAGGCACCGCGATGCCCAGAGAATCCGCAAACGCCAACCCGATCCTTTTTTCGCCCCAATCAATACCCAGATAATTCATTGCGGCATTTACATCAGATGCTTGAGGGCGGCCTGCGCGCCAATCGCCTTCACCATGTGCTTGATGGCCTGTGCCTGATCCTTATGGCAAACCAGGGTGGCATCATCGGTCTTAACCACGATCAAATCCTCGACCCCCAGGAGCGCGACCAAGTGATCGGGGTCACGGCTAAAAACAATATTCCCCTTGGATTCCTCGAGATGCGCGGTTCCACGAATGACATTGCCCTGCTCGTCCGCCGGGTAATGCCGCGCCACCGCCGGCCATTCGCCGACGTCGTCCCAATCGAAACGGCTCTCCAACATGACGACCTCCGCAGCCTTCTCGATGATGGCGTAATCAACCGAAATTTTTTCTAAAGCGGGATAATGTTCCGCGAGGAGGGCATCGAGATTTTCACCCGCATCCAGACCGTCGGCAATCGCCTGTAGCGCCGCCCAAAGCCCGGGGGTATTCCGTTTCAGTTCAGCCGCAATGGCATTGACGGACCATATAAACATGCCGGCATTCCAAAAATAATCGCCGGCGTCCAGGTATGCCTGCGCGGTCGCGGCATCGGGTTTTTCAACAAAACGCGCCACCTTGTAAACCGTGCTGCCGGCGTATTCCCCCCGCGCTTCGCCCTGTTGAATATAGCCATAACCGGTGGCGGGATGGGTCGCGGTGATTCCAATCGTTGCGAGGACCGGGTCCGCCTCCGCCGCTTCAAATGCCGCCAGCAGACTCGCACGCAAACCCGCCGCATCATGAATGACGGCATCGGCGGGCAACATCGCGAAGCTCGCCTCCGGATCCAATCGCCCCACCAAAATCGTCGCCAGTCCCACCGCGGCGGCGGTATCACGACCGACCGGTTCCCCGATTACCTTCGCGGGGTCGAGCTCCGGACAAACCTTCAGGACCGCCTCGCGTTGCTCCGCATTGGTAATGACAAAAATATCCTCCGTTGCAACGAGGCCCTCCAGGCGGTCGATTGTCTGCGCCAGCATCGCCTTCTCCCCTACGATCGGCAGCAATTGCTTCGGTTGCGCGAGACGACTCTCCGGCCAAAAACGCTCGCCACGCCCGCCTGCCATAATGACAACATAACGTTTTTTACCCATGCGCAAAGGCTCTTAAGGATGCCGATAAAGGCAAGCGTGATCTTTGAATGGACGGGCTGCGCGAAGAATCGGAAGCCAAAAAAACCAGCCGCTTGCAGGGCTGGTTTTTAGAAACTTGTTTGTTGCGGATTTTAAGCGCCGATCTGGAAACGGGCAAAACGCTTGATCATCATGTTCTCGCCCATCTTGGCGATCATGGCGGTCAAAACCTGTTGCACGGTTTGATCGGGATCCTTGACGTACGCCTGCTCGAGGAGGCAATTCTCGCTGAGGTATTTGTTGACCTTGCCCTCCACGATTTTCTCAACCGCTTGAGCGGGCTTGCCCTCGGCCTGACCGCGTGCGACTTCGCGCTCTTTTTCAAGAAGCGCGGCATCGATGTCATCGCGGGACACGCAGACCGGGCTGGCAGCCGCAATGTGCATCGCGATGTCGCGAACGAATTGCTTGAAGTCGTCAGTCTTGGCGACGAAATCGCTTTCGCAGTTAATTTCACAGAGCACGCCAACCTTGCCACCGAGGTGGATGTAGGTGTCGATCAAGCCCTCGCTGGCATCGCGACCCGCTTTTTTAGCAGCGGAGGCGATTCCCTTTTTGCGAAGCCATTCTCCGGCTTTTTCAAAATCGCCCTCGCATTCAACCAGGGCTTTTTTGCAATCCATCAATCCGGCGCCGGTGCTTTCACGCAATTCGCCGACCATTTTAGCATTAATTTGTACACTCATGATACGATTTTATCGAAGTTATGTTAAGATTTCGCGGCGGATAGTTTACTGTTCCGCACTTTGTGCTTCGGTTTTTTCCTCTTCTTCGCCGTAACCTTCCGGCAGGGTGACTTCGACGTCCTCCTGCTCGAAGACCTGTTCGCGGGGGAGCGGGGTTACGTCTTTTTGGACGTTCTTGCTTTCGCGCTGGGCAAGTCCGCTTTGAGCCGCCTCCATGATGGTTTCCACGATGATGCGGATTGACTTCACGGCATCATCGTTCCCCGGGATGGGGTAGTCGATCACGCTGGGGTCAGAATTGGTATCGACCAATCCGATAACGGGGATGCCGAGACGGTTGGCCTCTGCGACTGCGATTTCCTCGTTGAGGGTATCGACCACGAAAAGAGCGGCGGGTAATTCCTTAATCTCAAGGATCCCTTCAAAATTCCGGTTCATGCGGGACATTTGCCGACGGATCGCGGCTTCTTCCTTGCCGGGGAGTTTTTCGAGCTCGCCGTCCTGTTCCATTTTGAGGAACTTGCGGTATTTCGCGAGCGAGGTCTTAATGGTGGCAAAATTGGTGAGTCCTCCACCCATCCAGCGATTCACACAGAATGGCATTTGGCTGGCAGTGGCTGCCTCACGCATGATTTCCTGCGCCTGCTTCTTGGTGCCGACGAAGAGAATATCCTTACCGGAGGCAATGGTGCTTTCGACAAATTCGCAGGCTTTGCCCAAGAGGGCGTGGGTCTGCGCGAGGTCGATGATGGAGATGCCGTTACGGTTATCGAAAACGTAGGGCTTGGACTTCGGATTCCAGCGGCGAAGCTGGTGACCGAAATGGACGCCTGCATCGAGCAGGTCTTGTGGTGTTGTATTGATCATGATCGTTCAAAGCCCGGAGCGTGAACCCCGGGAGAAATGATGATTTCTTTTGTTGGTTGGTTGTTGTTGATTGGTGCTTGTTTCAGGGCGAAACACCCGAAACAAGCGCACGAAAGTGGTTAAAAGTCCCTGCGGAAGCAAGCCCAAAGACCGCGAAAAACGAATTTATGTGAGGGTTTCGAGCAAGTAGTCCCGCGAGGCGCGCACCTGTTCGCGACTGAGGGAGGGGCTCAGCTCCAGCACGAGGGTGTGCTCGGGGCGGATGAATTCCGCGATCATCTTAAAATCAATCGTTCCGGTGCCGGGCACGCGGTGATCGCGACCGCCCTCCGAAACATCGTGCAAATGAAACCCAACCAAGCGCGGTGCCATCGCTTCGAGGTGGGCGCGGTGATCGAGCAAGCCGAGGCGGTGCTTCAACTGGGCGTGTCCGGTGTCATGCCAATACCCAAAGGTCGCGGCATCTTCCAGTGCTTCCATAAAATCAGGGAAGGCGGCATCCAGCGGTAGTTCCTCCAGTCCCTCGCGATTCTCAAGCCCCAACTGCAAACCGCGTTCCTTGGCGTAGGGCATAATGGCAGCGTAGCTCTCATTCAGGAATCGCAGGTTTTTCTCGGAGGCGCGTTTGATACGGCGCAGGGCGCGGTCGCGGCGGCGCTTGAAGGCGGCGCTGGCGTAGAGTTCCGTTTCCAATTCAAATTCGTTGACCTCCACCAATTCGCTGGCATCGGCATCCTCGCCCTTCAACTTGGCGCGCTCCGCTTCGATGCGCTCGCGTTTCTGCGCGGAGAGCCACCGTTCAAATTTAGCCTCCGCTGAGCCAAAGAAAAACCAGGCGCTCCCGGAATGCATGACGACCTTGGGCGCCCCGACCTTGACCGCGAAATCAAGGGTTTGCTCGGTGTAGCGTTGCCAGAGAGCCCGCTCCCGTTTGTCGGCTGAAGCCGGCTCAAAAAGATTGGGCGCGGCTTGCCAGGCACTCGGCGGCAATGGGCAAAAATTGTGTACTGAGCCAACTTCCACCAGTTTTTCCTCGACCGCCTTCAATATTCCCGGCACCAGGGCGATGCGAATCCCGTGGCTCAACTCAACCCGTTTGAAGCCCAGCTCCACCATTTCCTCAACCATCG
Organism: Opitutia bacterium; assembly: GCA_042096455.1. Taxonomy (GTDB): domain Bacteria; phylum Verrucomicrobiota; class Verrucomicrobiia; order Opitutales; family Coraliomargaritaceae; genus UBA7445. Next base: position 14,121 of record JBELLU010000035.1, on the reverse strand, counting down.
CGTAACCGTCCTCGTGTCGGGCAGAGCACCAACAGGAAGACAGGGCGAGGCGATCAGAAAGTGAACTCATTGTATTAAATAAAAAGACCCCGAGTGCCTAGAGAGCATCACCGGGGTCGAAAAAATCATTGAAGGTAGTTAAAACCAAACCTTCAAAGCGCTACATTTTGGAATAGCGAACACGGAGCATGTTATTGAAATCAAGCTCCTTGTTCTTGCGACGCTTCGCCTGTGAAGGCTTTTCAAAATAACGCTTCGCACGCACGTCGCGAATCACGCCCTCACGGTCGAGGCGTTTCTTAAGGCGACGCAGGGCGCGCTCCATCGGTTCTCCTTTGCGGACTTGGACATCTAATGACATAAATAATTCTCCTATTGATTGAAAAAGCCCACCAATAAAAGGATGCAGGCGCGTCGAGTCAATCCTATTTAAAGCCCCCCTGAAAAACGCCCTAGAGGGCAAGGCTCACCACATTTTCGATATGGCGGGTGTGCGGGAAGAGATCGAAGGGCTGAATCCGGGTGATGCAGTAACCGCCGGCGATAAATGCCTGTAAATCACGCGCCTGGGTGGCGGGGTCACAGGAGACATAAACCAAGCGGGCGGGCCTGAAGGCCAGCAACTGTTCCCGGAAGTCCGGATCGCAACCCTTGCGGGGCGGGTCAATCACGAGGGCGGTCTCTCCTGCCGGAAAGTCCAGCCCCTTGAAGATCGCCTCCGCTTTTCCGATCAAGAAACGCGCGTTATCAATCCCGCTGATGCGCGCATTCGCCTGCGCCCATAAAACCGATGCCTGACTGATCTCGACCCCGACGACCGATTCAAAATCCCGCGCCAGCGACAAGGCAAAAAGCCCGACCCCGCAATAGGCATCCACCAAATAACGCGCCCCCTCCGACTGCGCTTCCGCCGCGACATAGCGAACCAATTCCGGGAGGATAAAGGGATTGTTTTGGAAGAACTCTCCTGCTTTGTATTGGAAAGTAACCTCCCCGACCCGCTCGGAAACCACCGCCTGCGGATCACTCACCACCCCTTCCAAAACATCGCGCAACAGCAAAGTGCCGCCCCGTTGGCGCCGTTTCTTCCCTCCCGCTCGCTGCGCCTCCGCCCGGGCTTCCGGCAAGGCGGCATTGATCGCATCCGTTGCAATCGGGCATTGCGGGGCGTCCACAATCTCCCGCCGCCTGCCGTATCGCAAAAACCCAATCGGTTGCGAACCATCCGCCGCGGGGCGATTGTAATGCGGAGTCAGCTTTGAACGGTAGCCATAAAGCTGCGGGGAACCAATCGCCCGCTCCACCGGATGCGTGATGCCGCCCAGTCGCTCCATCAACTCCACCACCTGTTCGCGCTTCGCCTCCAACTGCCGCTTGTATTCAATATGTTGATACTGGCAGCCCCCACACTTTTGAAACAGCGGACAGCCGGGCTCGACCCGATCGGGCGAGGCCTCCTGCACCTCCAATAAATCGGCGTCGGAATAATTCGAGAAATTCCGGAAGATGCGCGCCCGCACCCGTTCACCGGGTATGACGAACGGAACCATCACCACCCATCCGTTCACCCGACCCACTCCCATTCCAAGGTTGGTCAAGCGCTCCACTTCAAAGCAGACCTCTTCATGATACGCGAAGGGTTCAGGTATAAAATTTTTGGGCACGTCACTCGGCATCCATCACTACTGGACACATTTTGGGCGCAGGAAAAGATTAGAATTCTAACTTCACAGCCGCCCCTCCTTCGAACAACCTCCTATGACAAGATGGAAGACGCCTACATCCAAAGCCGCCACAACGAGCAGATCAAAAACCTCGTGAAGCTGCGCGAACGTAAATACCGCGACCGACAGGAACGTTTCCTGGTGGAAGGGCTTCGCGAACTCAGTCACGCCCTCCAAGCGGGCTATGCCATTGAAACCATCTACTATTGCCCCGAGCATTTTCCCACCGGGGCGCATTCCGAATTTATCCGCACCCGCCGCGCCTCCGAGCAGCCCGCCCTAGTCCGCCTCAGCCCCGAGGCCTTCGACAAAGCCACCCAGCGCGAAGGCCCCGATGGTATCATCGCGGTCGGTCACCAACAAAGCCACGCCCTCAAAGCACTCCAGCTCCCCGAGAACCCCCTCCTCCTCATCCTCGAGGGCATTGAAAAACCCGGCAACCTTGGCGCGATCCTTCGTTCCGCCGATGGCGCCGGCGCCGATGCCGTCATCCTCGTCGACTGCGTCCTCGACCCCTACAATCCCAACGCCATTCGCTCCTCGCAGGGTCTCCTCTTTGCCCTTCCCCTTGTGACCGCCGAGCGCGACGCCCTCGCCCAATGGCTCGCCGAGCACCAGATTCAAACCTGCGCCACCACCCCCGCCGCCAGCAACCTGCACTGGGACTGCGACTTCACCCAAGCCTCCGCCCTCCTCCTCGGCAGTGAACACTCCGGCCTCTCCGATTACTGGATTCAGTCCGCCGCTCAGACCATCCTCATCCCGATGGCAGGGCAGGCCGATTCCCTCAATGTCGCCGCCACCGCCGCAGTCTGCCTTTACGAGGCGCGCCGACAACGCCAAGCCCAAGCCCGCTAGCAGCCGGCAATCCGCAATAC
>JBELLU010000035.1:0-11419 GCA_042096455.1 Opitutia bacterium | reverse complement strand
CGCAATCCGCAATCCAAGCGTAAAAATTTTGCTACGCTGAGAACTTGTCTCAAAAAACCGCGCGCATCCCGCAAAATCCGCATTTTAAGCCAACATCCCGCTCGCTCAAGCCAGTCGGGGCGACCCGACCTTTTGTTGAGAATAATTCTCAAAGATTAATTATGCTTGATTTTGATAATTCGACCCGTGTATACCCCAGGAATGATATCGGAAAAAACTCATAAAAGCGCTACAGTGCTCTGCTGCGGTGGATTATTCATTGGCTCGGCTCTACTCGCCGCTCCCGCCGAAAAGGGACCGGAAATGGAGCATGAACTGAATCCCTACGTGGTGGTGGCCACCCGCACGCCGGTTCAACTGGGAGAACTGAGTATTTCGACCAGTTTCATCGATGCCGCAACTCTCGAGCAACGGCAGTACTTCAGTCTATCCGACGTGCTCAAAGAGCTTCCCGGTACCGCAATCGTTCAGAATGGACACACAGGAGCAGTCGCGAGTTTATTTACCCGTGGCACCGAATCCAACCATACCGCTATTTTTTTGAACGGTCGCCGCCTCCCTGCAGGAACCTTTGGGCAATATGATTTGAGTTCTCTGGGAATTGAAAATTTAAGCTCGGTGGAGTTTGTACGCGGACCCTCTTCGAGCCTTTATGGATCGGATGCAATCGGTGGGGTCATCGACTTGAGAAGTCGTGAGGCGAGCCCCAACGAACAGAGCACGGTTTTAACGGCGGAGTATGGCTCTTTTAATAGTTTGCTTGGGAAGTATGAAACCTTGATAGGTGGTGAAAATTTCAGCGTCTCGGCAGGCGTAAGTTATTTTGAGACCGAGAATGACCGTCCCAACAGTGATTACGAACGAACCGCTGGGAACCTCTATGCCAGCTATGCAATCAACCCGAAACTTAAGTTTGATTTTCAGGGACTCTATTATGATAGCAAACTCGGTGTTCCGGGCAGTGAAAGTTCCTCAATCTATCCCGCCGAGGAAATAAATAAGACCGAGAGTTTTCTCCTCTCCCCAGGCCTCAGCTTCAGTGCCAGTGAAGTCCTCAGCGCAAGTCTCTTATATTCTTTTTCCCGGAACAGCTTTGAGGCTAGTGAATCGCCTTACTACAACTTTTGGGGTAACGGTAATTTTACTTTCAAAGAAAGCGTCAATGAGGTTCAGGCCATGACCCATTTCATGCCGGATGATCTGCCTTTTTTAATCACTGCGGGATTCAACTATCTGGAACTCAATTATGATCGTGCACCAAAAGATAATGATGGCTCACCCTCAACCCGTCCTTTTCAATACAGCTACCGCAATCAGGCTGCTTTCGCTCAGGCGATCTACGACATCTCCGAGTCACTGCGCTTCATCGGTTCAATGCGTTATGACCGCTTCGACCGCTTTAAAAATTTCACCACTGGCAACGCTGAACTCAGCTACTACTTTCCAAGCAGTGACACCCGGCTCTTCCTGAAATACGGCACCGGTATGGCTCCCGCCGAGGCAAACGACATCGCCCGACTCGAAGGCAAGCTTGAACCCGAAGAGAGCCAGTCATGGGAAATCGGCTTCAAGCAGTCGTTCAACGATGCACGGTTAAACCTCGGCATGATTTATTTCAACTCACGGATAAAAAACCTTGTCGATGACGACAGCGGCTATCCAGTTACCAATTATGAAGTGGTCGATACAGAGCAAGACGGCGTGGAATCGGAACTCACCTGGCAAATCACACCGACCCTTTCCGGTCGGGTCGCCTACACCTACCTACAAGCCGAGGTAAGTGCAGGTACCTATTTTTACGCCGATGGCCCCGGAGCGCGCCTGATTCGCCGCCCCAAGCACAGCATCGCGGCCAACCTCGATTGGGAAGCCAGCCAAAGCATTCGTCTCGGCCTCGGCTTTCAAGCAGCGATCGACCGTGAAGATCCTGCCGGAACCCGACATGAAGATTACGAACTTTTCCGAATCTACGGTGACTGGCAACTGAGCAAGGCACTCACGCTCTATGGCAGAGTGGAAAATCTTTTCGACCAGCACTTCACCTATACTCGGGGATTCAGTAATTCCGGTTGCGCCGCTTACCTCGGGGCGCGCTTGAAATTCTAAGTTCCGCCGGTGCGGCAAGGCACGCTTTGAGCTTGGCAGAAGCGGCTTCGCGCTTCGTCATAGGGAGCCTTGCCATGCCGCACAACGTCGCCCATTTCCTCGCCGAGCAAGCCCGCCTCCACCCCGGGCAGGCCGCGGTGCGCGCGCCCTGCGGACGCATCCCCGCAGGGGCGATCCGCTACCTCGAGCGCAGTTTTGCCGAACTGGAAACAGAGGCCGCCGCCCTCGCCCACCACTTTAAAAACCGTGGCATCCAACGCGGTACCCGAGTCCTCCTTATGGTGCGCCCCGGGCTCGACCTCATCCGCACCGTCTTTGCCCTCTTTAAAATGGGCGCGGTTCCGATCGTGATTGATCCCGGGATGGGGCTTCGCCGTTTCCTGAATTGCGTGCGGCATTCCCAACCGGAAGCCCTCATCGGGATTCCCGCCGCCCGCCTGGTCGCAATCCTCGCCCGCCGCAGTTTTGCCGGAGTCCGCATCCGCCTCGCCCCCAAGCTCCCGCCGAACGCCCCGCGCACCGCTTTCCCAGTAGTCGATTCCGCGCCCGACGAACTCGCCGCAATCCTCTTCACCTCCGGTTCCACCGGCCCCGCTAAAGGGGTCTGCTATGAACACGGGATGTTTGCCGCCCAAGTGGAGGCGATCCGCAACGGTTACGGCATCGCGCCGGGCGAAGTTGACCTCCCGATGCTGCCGGTCTTCGCGCTTTTTAATCCCGCCCTCGGAATGTGCACCGTCGTTCCGGAAATGAACCCCAGTCGACCCGCGAGCGTCGATCCCGAAAAAATCGTGCAGGCGATCCGGCAAAACCAAGTCACCAATAGTTTCGGTTCACCCGCCCTCTGGGCAAAGATCACCCGCCATTGCCACAAGCGCGGCATCACCCTGCCCGGCGTGAAGCGCATCCTCCTCGCCGGGGCTTCCGTTCCGCCCGACCTCCTCGCCAAGATGCAAACCGTCTTCCCCGGCGCGGAACTCCATACCCCCTATGGTGCGACTGAAGCCCTCCCGCTCTCTTCCATCGAGGCGCGCGAAATCCTCAAAGAGACCGCCAACCGCACCCGCACCGGCGCGGGCTCCTGCGTCGGGAAAGCCCTCCCCGGAGTCGAGATCCGCATCATCGAAGCGAACGACGGCCCCATCACGGAACTCCGCGCCACCCGTCCCTGCCCCACCGGAACGGTCGGTGAAATCATTGCCCGCACTCCCACCGCCACCCGCCGCTACGATCAATTGCCCGACGCCACCACCCGCGCCAAGATCCAGGACGGGGTCGGCTTCTGGCACCGCATGGGCGACCTCGGTTACCTCGACGCGGAGGGTCGCCTCTGGTTCTGCGGGCGTCATGCCGAAAAAGTTGAGACCGCTTCCGGAACGCTTTACCCCGACTGTTGCGAGGCGATCGTGAATCAACACCCCCGCGTCTTTCGCTCAGCCCTCATTCAATATGGCACTGAAGCCGCAGTCGTCATCGAACCGGAACCGGGCGCCTTTCCCCGAAACTCCGACCAGCGCCTTGCCTTTGAAAACGAACTGCGCACCCTCTGCGAGAAACACTCCATGACCGCGAGCATTGAAACATTCTTCTTTCAAGAAAAATTCCCGGTGGACGTGCGGCACAATGCCAAAATTCACCGCCTCAGCCTCCGCCGCAAATGGAACAAACAGGAGGGCCGCGCATGAAAGTCCTCGTAACCGGAGGGGGCGGATTCGTCGGACGGCATTTGATCGACCGCCTCTTGGCGCGGGGTTACACCGTGCGGAGTTTTGGACGCAGCCCCCAACCGGAACTGGAAGCGCTGGGCGTTGCATGCCATACCGGTGACCTCGCCGACGCCGCAGCGGTCGCGACCGCCTGCGCGGGAATGGACGCGGTCTTTCACGTGGCTGCCAAAGCGGGCATCTGGGGCAACTGGAACAGTTTTTATCAACCCAACATCCTGGGCGCGCGGCACGTGGTGGCGGCATGCCGCAAGCACGGCATCGGGCGCTTGGTGTATACCAGCACCCCCAGCGTGGTCTTTAATCGACAAGCATTCTCCGGCGCGAATGAATCCCTCCCTTACGGTTCCCGCTGGCTCTGTCATTACGCCCACACCAAAGCGATTGCGGAAAAAGAAACCCTCGCCGCCAACCGCCCCGACCTGCAGGTGGTTGCCCTGCGTCCCCACCTCGTCTTTGGCCCGGGCGATCCGCACCTCCTCCCCCGCGTCGTGGAAAAAGCGCGCGCCGGACGCCTGCGCATCGTGGGCGATGGACAATCGCGGGTCGATGTGAGCTACGTGGGCAATGTTGCGGACGCGCATTTGAACGCCCTCGACGCCCTCGCGGCAGGTCGTGCCGCCGGCAAGGCATATTTTATTTCACAGGGTGAACCGGTTGCCCTTTGGCCCTGGATCAATGACCTCCTGCGCGCCCTGGAAATCAAACCGGTCACGCGAAAGCTGCCCCTCCCTCTCGTTTACGGCGTAGGCGGGATTTGCGAGGCCCTCTGGAAAATCCTGCGCCGCAGCGACGACCCGCCGATGTCCCGCTTTGTCGCGGTCGAATTGGCGAAGGATCATTACTTCGATATCAGCGCGGCGCGGGAAGACCTCGGCTACGATCCGCAAACCGGAATGACGGAAGCGCTCGAACAAACCGTCGCCGACCTGCGCCAACGCGGCATCGCCTAGGAATAACGTTTCCAAACACTGGGCGCAAAGAGCACCAGCACCGCGTAGAGTTCCAAACGCCCGAGAATCATCAGGAGGCAAAGGTAGAACTTTGTGATGCCCCGCAAAAAGTGGAAGTTCTCGGTGGGGCCCACCGCATCAAATCCCGGCCCGATATTAAAGAGGGTCGATTGCACGCTGGAAAAGACCCCGATAAAACTGAGGTGCGGTTCACTCGCGGAGACAAAGAGCATCGAAATGATCTGCAGGGAAACCATCAGCAGAAGGAAGACCACCACACTTTGAATGGCGCGCTCGCCGAGGAGTCGCCCGCCCATCCGCACAGGCAGCGTTATGTTTGAACGGAAGGAATGGATGATACTTTGGGTAACCGCCCGCAGTGCAATGATCACCCGCACAATTTTTATTCCTCCGGCGGTGGACCCGGAACAGCCCCCCACAAACATCAGAATGATCAGCAACATCTTTGCCGGCGGCAACCAGGTGTCAAAATCCGCCGAGGCATAACCGGTCGTGGTCATAATCGAAGTCGCTTGAAAAGCGGCGGTGCGAATCATCTCGTGGTCCGGCAAGGTACCGTCCAGTTCCACGAGGTAAACCGTGAGCAGCCCGACACTGATCAGAAGAAAGCTGTAAAACCAGATGACTTCATGGAAATTGTGCAGCTTAAAGGCGCGGGTTCGAATCAGGCGTATCACCAAAATAAAAGTGGTCGCGCTCAAAATCATGAAGACAATCGCGATCCATTCCAGCAAGGGACTGTTGAAATGCTCGAAGCTCGTCGCCTCGGTGCTGAAGCCGCCCGTCGCGACAGTGGTCATGGCATGGTTCACCGCCTGAAACCAATCCATTCCGCCAAAGCGGTAGGACAGCAAACAGGCCGCCGTCAGCGCCAGATAATACAGCAATAAATGAAACGCCCCGCGCTGGACGCGACCCTGCTCAAAATCGGAGGACGCCCCGGAGGATTCATTACTAAAAAGAATTTTCGCCCCCGCCCCGAGTGAGGAGAGGATCGCCACGAAGAAAACCACCACCCCGAGACCGCCCGCCCATTGGCTCAGTGAGCGCCACAAGAGCAAACTCTTCGGGAATTCATGGAAATTGGAGAAGGCGGTCGCCCCGGTGGTGGTGAGCCCCGAGCAACTCTCAAAAACGGCATCCGCAAATTCGCAATTTTCCACGATCAATACGTAGGGAATCGAACCAATGAGGGTCGCAAAAATCCAGGACATCCCAATCGCGCACAAGGCTTCGCGGCGAAAGAGCTTGGGCGTTCCCTGCCGCCCGATCCAATGCGCCAGCAGCGCCAGAACGAGGCTCACCGCAATCGCGATGCCAAATGCGCGCGGCGCCGCCGAACCGAGCGCTTCGCCCATCAGCAAGCCCACCCCACCGCAAAGCAGGAACCCTCCCGCAAGCGCGAGAAACACCATGGTGAGCAGGCGATAGATGATGGCCGTGTTCATTGTCCGAAAATTAGCGCAGGTCTAGAGAAGGCATTCCCGCAAGGCCGCTTCCTGAGAAGCCTCCACCAATACCAGCACGCGGTCGCCCGCCAGAATGGTGTCGTCCGCCGTCGGTACCTTCGCTTGAAATTTGTGCTGGAGCGCCACCACCAAACAATTTCCCGGCAGAGCGATTTCCCGCAGTTTGCGACCCACCGCGCTGCTTTCATGCCCAATGCGCATTTGAAGAATACGACCCCCGTCCGGGAATTGCGCCAACTCGTGCACGGACTCGAGGGATAGACTGCGCTCCATGAAATCAGCGGTCGCCTTGCGCGGTGAAACCACCACCTCAATCCCGAGCATCGTCTTTAAAATTCCCAGCAATTGATCGTAGTCGCCCTTGTTGATGACCAACTGCACATGATCCGCGCCGAGCTTCGCTGCCTGCAAACAGGTCAAAATGTTGTCCTCGTCATCCTTGGTGCAGCCCACGAAATAATCGGCGTCCCCGATTTGCTCCTCCTCCAGCAGGCGAAGCGAAGTGGCGTCCCCGTGAATCACGGTCACCTCTGGGAAGGATTCCGCCAATTCGCGGCATTTTTGCGGATCTTTCTCGATCACGCGAATCCGGAAACGCGGGTTGCTCAGGAGGCGAATGAGACTGATGGCGGTTTCACTGCCGCCATACAGGACGACCCGCACGTGCTTGACCTTGTGTTTCGGGTCCAGTTTTTCCCGCGCCGCCAGCACCGCCTCCGGGTGACCAAAAAGAGTGACCTTGTCGCCCTCAAAGAGCATTGATTCCGCATTCGCGACCTCGCTCTTGCCCTCCCGCTGAATGTAGCCGATCCGGATCCGGGGATCCATTTTTAAATCGCTGAGTTTACGCCCGATGAGGCGGCATTCCTTCGCAATCTTTTGTTGTTGGACTTCAATTTGCCCGCGCGCGAAATTCTCGACCGCGAGACGCCCGGCGTTGCGGATGGTCTTGGCGAGCTCCACCGCGCAAATCGCCTCGGGGTTCACGAGGAGGTCGATCCCGAAGTGGAGTTGGTAATTGATGACGGAGTTGTCGCTGTAGGTGCCGTCGTGGATGCGGGCAATGGTTTGCTTCGCGCCGAGACCCTTTGCGAGGGAACAGGAAATAATGTTGGTGCGGTCGTCGCTCGTCATCGCAAGGAAGGCGTCGCACTTCGCGACATCGACCTCCAACAACTGCCGCGCCGAGCTGCCGTTACCCCGGACAATCCGGGCATTGTGTTCTTCATCGAGGCGTTCGCACAGCTCCATGGATTGCTCAATCAGGCACACATCATGACCCGCTGCAGCCAGTGTAGCGGTTAGGTTGTGGCCGACTTCGCCGGCGCCCACAATGATGATCTTCATAACCGAAGTTGTTGATAGAGAAAAAGGTTTCGTGGCAAGCATGCGGAAAAACCCGCACTTTTCCAGAGCATTCTTCAGGCCTTAAATACCCCTAAAAAAGGCTTATTCCGCCACTTTGTGGGCGCCGCAAGCCTGCGGACGCATGCCCACCGGTTTGCCGAGGACCTCACCGTAGATAAAGGCGGTGCGCGCCGCGTCGGGTGTGCGCAACGCCGCCCGTACCGGTCCTTTTAAAAGACCCCTGCCCGCTTTTGAAGGCCGGCGATCCCGGCGACCGAGCTTTTGAGTCGCGGCGGCGCTTTGCGCCTTTAAAGCCGCCGCTTTCTTACGCGTCGCCTCAATTTGCGCCAACTGCGCCTGCATCGTGTTTTCGTAAATATCGTCCGAGGCATCCCAGGTGAAATCCGGTTTTGCCTTGACCGTCTCGGGGACCGGAGCAGGGGCGCGGGTTTCATGGACCCGTTCATCGGTGCGCTTGGTGCGTTCGCGAACCGTGCGCGCGGGTTCCGGCGGAGCGGTCACCACCGGCGGCGGGTTCGGCGTCGCGGGGGCCCCGCCGCGGCGTTCCTCGATCTTGCGGCGGATCTCCTCCCGTACCTGGCGTTGGCGTTCCGCCTGTTCCGGATCGACCTCCCCTTCCCGCTTGCGCGGCATCGGGAAGCCGTCCTCCAAATCATCCCCGGATTTCTTCGAGAGCATATTCCCGAAGAAATAGACCGCCGCAATCACGAGCGGAATGAGGATATCGAACAAGTCTTCCATGACGGAGAACGCGGGGACCGCTTAACTGTTTTCTTCGCCCTTCGAGATCGAATCACGCATGTCGGTGTCGGCCTTGATGTTGTTCAGGCGATAGTAATCCATCACCCCAAGGTTGCCGGAACGGAAAGCCTCCGCGAGCGCGAGCGGCACCTGTGCCTCCGCCTCGACCACCTTCGCATTCATTTCCTCCACCTTCGCCTTCATCTCCTGCTCGAGCGCGACCGCCGCGGCACGGCGCATTTCCGCCTTTGCCTGCGCGACGTTTTTATCCGCCTCCGCCTGCGATTCCTGGAGCTTGGCGCCGATGTTTTCACCCACGTCCACGTCGGCGATATCAATCGAAAGAATTTCAAATGCGGTTCCCACGTCGAGGCCGCGATCGAGCACCACCCGCGAAATGGAATCGGGTGATTCCAGCACGGTCTTATACGAATCCGAGGAACCAATCGTGGTCACAATGCCTTCACCCACCCGGGCGATAACGGTTTCCTCAAGGGCACTGCCCACGTAGTTGTCGAGATTGGAACGCACCGTGACCCGCGCCCGCGCCTTCACCTGAATACCGTCCTTCGCGACCCCGTCGATTGTGGAACGCCCGCTCTGCGGATTGGGGCATTCGATGACCTTGGGATTGATGGAAGTGCGAACCGCCTCGAGGACGGACTTACCGGTGCCCTTCGTGGCGAGGTCGATCGCACAGGCGCGTTGCCAGTCGAGCTGGATGTTGGCTTTGTCTGCCGCGATCAGGGCCTGCACCGTCTGGATGACATTACCCTCCGCGAGGTAGTGCGCCTCGAGGTCGTTGGAATTTAATTGAATACCGGCCTTCACCGCGGTGATGCGGGCATCCACAATCAGCGAGGCGGGAACCCCCCGCAGACGCATCGCCACGAGGGTCGGGAATCCCACCGTCGCTCCCGCGAGCAGGGACTTCACAAAAAGACCAATGTAGGAAATGAAAACCAGCACAAAGACGAGCACGGCAAGGCCGAGAATCCCGAAGATCGCGAGTTGCAGGCCGGAGGCCATGAGGAGTGGTGTCAGTATATTCATGATTGCTTGATAATGAGTTTAAAATTGTCTTGTGAAATTACGGTGATCGCGGTTCCGGCTTCGAGGTAGCCGTCGCGGGTCTGCGCTTCATAAGTGTGACCCTCGATCTCCACCCTGCCGGATGGATTGAGGCGGGTCAATGCTCGGCCTTCTTTTCCGCGCATATCTTCCGCAGTAAAGGCGCGCGCCGTTCGACCCTCAACCGCACGGCTGAGGAAAAAATGCTTCCCGAAGCGGGTCCTGGCAAAGATTTTAAACTCCACCACCACCAGCAGGAGGGCCGCGAGAATCGATCCCATAAAGACCAGACTCGCGGTCGCCCAGTCATAGACCAGCCCGGTCTGCACCGTTGCCCCGATCAGGCAAGCCGCCGCCAGTAAACCGAGAATCCCTCCCGGCAACAATACCTCCAGGAAGATCAATACCGATGCCACCACTAAAAATCCAATGATCCAGCTCATCCTTCCGCCGCCTCCACGATCACATTAAAATCCGACACTTCCAAAACCCGCACCTTCGCGCCGGCATCGAGGCTGCCCACTTCGCAACGCGCCGCATAACGCTCCCCCTCGATCTCAATCACGCCCACCGGATGCAACGGTTTACAGACCACCCCGATCGCGCCGACCACTTCCGCCGCCTTGCTGCGATCTTCACCCCCGGTCGCCCCGCTCACCGCGTCCCCGAGTACCAAGGCACGCTCCACAAAACTCCCCTTCAAAAACCGCGAGAGCAACAAGCCGCCCGCCAACGCAATCGCCATCGCGTAAATCAAATTCATCAAGGGTGACACAAATAAATCAAAGCTGAAATCCGTCTGTCCGCCGGGCCAATAATCCACCATCGCCCACAACAACGACCCCACCATCAACAAGGACCCCACCAAACCCGCCACCAAAATTCCGGGCAGCAGCAAAAGCTCCACCAGTACCAACAACAACCCCAGCAAAAACAGCGCAATCACCTCGTTCCCCGCCAGACCCGCAATGTTTTGACTAACGAAAAACAGCACAATCAGAGCAATCCCCCCGATCCCGAAAATCCCCCAACCCGGCGTCTTGAATTCAATGAACAACAAAAGCATCCCCAAGCCCATCAGCGCCGGCGCGAAACCCTGCATCCACTTCGCCCAAACCTCCGAATACGTCACATCAAACGATTCTATCGTATATCCCTCCGCCCCAAAACGATCCTCCAGTAACGCCTCCACCGATTCATAAATTCCCGCGCCCAGTAACGGCTCCGGCGGATCCCCGTATGGCTGCATCGCCTCCTCCGCCGTCAGCGTCAACAATTCCCCCGCCGGTTTGATCACTTCCTCCCCGATCTTCAATTCATAGTCCGCGTCCAGCATCGCACGAATCACCTCCGCCCGATACGGATAAGCCGCGCTCATCACCCGGATATTCGCCCGCAAATAACTCTCGATCTTCTGCCGCGCCGTTTCCGGAACATCCTGACCCGTCCCCTGAATCACCGCCGACGCCCCCATCTTCCCGCGCGGAGAAAAATAAATCGACTCCGTCGCCGCCGCGATAAACGAACCCGCCGAAATCGCATCCTCGTTCACATAGGTCGCAGTCATCCCCTCAAAACGATCCAGCATTTCCATCATCTCCAGACAAATGTCCACCCGCCCCCCCGGCGTGTCCATATCCAGCACCACCAGATCCACCTCATTCGCAATCGCCTCCTTCAAACCCCGCCGCAAAATAAAGAGATTCGGGGAATCAATCGCCTCCGTCACCGGAATCACATAAACCGAAACCCGCGCAGCGTCCGAATCAGCGGCCGCCTCCACAGGCGCAGCAATCGAATCCTCCGAGGCCCAAGACAGACCCACACCCAAAACCAAGGATAAGACTAAACAAAGATGACGCATTAATATCTGCTACCATGTCCCCATTCCCTGGAATTGCAAGCATCGCAGCACCCTTCAGTGCAGAACAGAGAATAGGAAACTACCAATCACACCGATCACGCG
>JBELLU010000034.1:0-18802 GCA_042096455.1 Opitutia bacterium | reverse complement strand
ACGGCTGGTGGTCGAACATTGAAGGTTGAAGGGGTTGATGGTTGTTGGGGTGGGGTGTGTTTTGGCTTGTCTTCCTGTGATGCTGTGGCAGTTTTCGCGGTCAGGTTTTTAAACATTTATGGAAGAAACACTTATAATTCTGAAGCCCGACTGCATGGAAAAGGGTTTGGCGGGCGAAGTGATCGGGCGTTTTGAACGCGCGGGATTTGAAATTGTAGCGTCGAAGGTGATGCTGCTGGATGCGGCGCTCCTGCGTGAGCATTACGCGCATGTGGCGGATTTGCCGTTTTTCCCGGAGATTGAGGCTTTCATGAGCAGCCGTCCGGTGATGCCGATGATTCTGCGGGGTGAAAATGTCATTGCGGCGGTGCGGGATTTGCTGGGTCCGACGAATTCGAAGGAGGCTCCGGCGGGCACGATTCGGGGGGATCTGGGCACGGATATGATGCGCAATGTGGTGCATGCCTCGGATGGACCCGAGACCGCGGCGCTTGAAAAAAAGCGTTTTTTCCCTGAACTTTAGGGTGTGAAAGCTAAAACCGGACTTGGAGTTGACAGTCATCGTTTTGTGGAGGGCGAAACGGATCGCCCTTTGATGCTGGGTGGTTTGCGCTTTGAGGACGCGCCGGCGCTGGCGGGCAACAGTGATGCGGATGTGATTCTGCATGCTCTGACGGATGCGATCAGCGGGGTGACGGGGGTCACTATCATCGGGGCGGTGGCGGATGAACTCTGCAAAAGGGGCATCACCGACAGTGCCGAATATTTAAAGTTAGCGCTGGAGCATCTGGGCGAATGGCGCCTGACGCATGTTTCCATTGCGCTGGAATGTCTGCGCCCGAAGATCGATCCGAAGGTGCCGGCCTTGCGTGAACATCTGGCGGGCTTGCTGGGCTTGACGGTCGCGGAGGTGTGCATCACCGCGACGACCGGCGAAGGTCTCACCGGGACGGGGCGCGGAGAGGGAATCCACGCATCGGTCGTCGTGACGGCGGTTTCGGACTAGGTTGTCGGGGAGGGCACAAAAAAGGGCCGCACCCCCCAGCGCGACCCTTTAACTGAACCTAGGTTTTCCTGTTGATTTAGTCATCAACAGAAAAGTGTTTTTTATTTTCTAATTAAAGTATAAAACACCATTATTAGGTAAAGTAAAGCCCTTTTTTAAGTTTTTTGTCTTTTATTTGTTAATAAACGTTACTACAAGTATGCATTAAAAGTTTATATGTAAAATTTTAGGCCTGCTATCCTCAGAGAATGAGCATGGCGTCACCGTAGCTGTAGAAGCGGTAATCTTTTTGAATGGCTTCTTGGTAAAGCTGGTGGAGCCATTCAATGCCATCGCCGGAGCCCGGGGTAAGGAAGGCGGAGACCAGGCAGAGGAGGGTGGATTTGGGTAGGTGGAAATTGGTGATGAGATGATCGACGCCCGCAAAGGTGGCGGGCGGGTAGATAAAGATATCGGCTTCCGCCTGAAAGGAACCATCGGGGAGGCGGGGGGTGCTGGGGTTTTGTTGGAGGCGTTGGAGGGCGTCTTCCATGGAACGCACGCTCGTGGTTCCGATCGCGACGCGCGGACCGGCGGCAGGATTTTGTAGGGCGGCAAGGCTTGCGGTGGGGATGGTATACCATTCGTGGTGGATGGGATGCTCGCGGATGTCCTCGACCTGAATGGGATGAAAGGTGCCGATCCCGACTTGGAGGGTGAGGTCGTGGAAGGTGGTGCCGCCCGCTTCGAGTTGGCGGATGAGCTCGGGGGTAAAATGGAGACCGGCGGTGGGAGCGGCGACTGCTTGTTGTTTGGAATAATCGGCGTACACGGTTTGGTAGCGATCGTTATCGCGGTCCCGGCGCGGGTCGTCGGGGCTGCGTTCGATATAGGGCGGGAGGGGCATGATGCCGATGCGTTCGGCGAGGGCGGTGACGGGTTCGTCATTGGCGGTTTGAAAGCAGACGCGGTAGTTGCCGTTTTGCCCCACTTCGAGGACTTGGGCGGTGAACTGCCCCGCTTGTTCAAAGGAACCGGCGGCGAAGGTTTTTTTGCCGGGCTTGAGGAGGCACCACCAGGTTTGGGGATCTTCGGCGGGGTGCAGGAGGAGGCATTCGACTTTTCCGCCGGTGGGGCGTTGACCGTAGAGGCGGGCTTTGAGGACCGCGGCATTGTTGCGGAAGCAGCGCGCGTCTTGGGGGAGGTGCTCGCCGATTTGGTCGAAGGTGGTATGGCTGACGCGGCGGGTGGCGCGGTCGACCACCATGAGGCGGGCGGCGTCGCGCCGGGGGGCGGGTTCTTGCGCGATACGTTCAGGCGGGAGGTGATAGTCGAAGCGGGCGGCGTCCATGGTTTAAAATAAACTGGTTCTCTGTGGGCGGGTTGTCATGTTAAAAGACGTTCAGCATGAAAGGAGAGGATGTCGATTCCGGAAAAAGAAATTGATTGGGAGGCGTTGGCGCAGTCATTGGCTGCGGGGGCGGGGCTGGAGCTATGGACGCCCGAGGTACGCGCCTGGCTGGCGAGCGCGTCAGGTGGTCGGGTGCTGGTGGCGTGCTCGGGTGGCGCGGATTCGGTATTTCTATTGTGTCAATTATGGGGGCGGCGTGCTGAGCTGGGTTTGGAACTGGTGGTCGCGCATTACAATCACGGATGGCGTGGGCTCGCCTCGGACGGCGATGCGGTCTTTGTGGAGGGATTGGCGCGCGGTTTGGGCTGTGAATTTTTAACGGAGCGGCGGGCGGCGGAAACGGATGGCTCGACCGAGACCGGGGCGCGCGCCCTGCGAATGGAATTTTTACGGGGCGCGGCGAAGGCGCGCGCTTGCGCGGCGATTTTTTTCGGGCATCAACGGGATGACATTCTGGAGACGCAGTTGCAACGGCTGGCGCGCGGAGCGGGGCTCGAGGGCATGGCGGCGCCGCGACCGGTGCATCGCTTCAAGGGTAATGAACCCGTGCACTTGCGACCCCTCTTGGACCTGAGCGCGGAGGCCCTGCGCGGGCACCTTGAGGGGGCGGGCATTCCATGGAGGGAAGACGCAACGAATGCGGACATGGGAATCGCGCGGAATGCCTTGCGGGGTAAATTCATTCCTGAATTGGAAGGGATGCTCGGCCGGAATGCCTCGGCGGGGGCGGCGCGGACACGGCGTTTACTCGAGGCGGACGCGGTGGCTTTGGTGGAACTGGCGCAGGTGGCGCTGCCAGAGGCGTTCACCGGTTCGGAGACCTTGGTGCGGGAATCGTTACAGTTGTTACCGGAGGCCTTGAGTCGGCGTGCCTTGACGGCGTGGCTGGAGGGTCATGGATTACTGGCATCCTTGAGTGCGGCGGGGTTCGATGCTTTGTTGGCGGCTTTGTGCGGGAGCGAGGCGAAGGGTCGTCAAAGCGCCGGGGCGAGCTTTGTGGTTTTTGATCGCGCGCGGGTTTGGTATGAAGGCGCGGAGGCATCGCTTGCGGGTTTGGTCGATTGCGAACTGCGGCCCGGGGCGCGGGTTGAACTCAGCACCGGGGCGATTTTGGAAAGCGAATGGGTCGTGGTGGATGCGGCGTTGCGGTCACGGCTGGAGGCTGGGGCGGTCGATCCGGCGGCGGAATGTTTTGCGGTTTTACCAGAGGGGACCGGGGTTTTGGAGGTGCGGGCTCTGGCATCCGGCGATCGTTATCAGGCATTGGGAGCCCCCGGGAGCCGCAAGTTAAAAGATTGTTTACTTGACCGCGGGCTGGGTGAAACGGAACGGAAGTTGCTCCCCGTGGTCTCTACTTCCCGGGGATTGATTATTTGGGTCCCCGGTTTACCGGTTTCGGACTGTTGCCGTGTGGGGCCTGATGCGAAAGCGGCTCTTAGGTTGACTTACGCGGCAGGTGAAGCACTTTGAATACTCTATACTGATGCCAGAAAAGACACCAAAACCACAAAAAAATACTCCACCGGAGCGCTTTCAACCGAAGGTGCTGTTGCTCTGGGTCGTCATTATCACCGCCATTGTGGCGTTGTGGTATTCGACACCCGGCGTGAGCGGCAACCAGCGGGTGCTGGGCGTGAGCGAATTAATGGAGGCGGTCGAGGCGGGTCAGATCGCCAAGGATTCGGGCGTGATGAAGCCGGATCCTTCCCTCGGGGAGGAAGGTTATATCATCACCGGTGAGATGAGCAGCCTGGTCGAGGCGGGGGAAGATTCCCCGAAGATTCCGTATCGGGTGGAGGGTCGTTTGACCGAAGCGGATTTCCTGAAATTGCGGGTCTTTTTAAAGGAGGAGCGCAGCAGCACCGCGATGCAGGATTTGCTTTTCAGTTTTCTGCCGTTCCTGCTGATCATCGGGCTTTTGTATTTTCTCTTTGTCCGCCAGCTTCGCAATGCCGGTCGCGGGGCGATGAATTTTGGCAAGAGCAAGGCCAAGATGCTGACGCGCGAAAAGGATGCGGTGACTTTCAAAAACGTGGCGGGTTGCGATGAAGCCAAGGAGGAAGTCGGCGAGGTGGTTGATTTCCTGAAGGACCCGAAAAAGTTTCAGGCGATTGGCGGCCGGATTCCAAAAGGGGTGCTCATGGTGGGCCCTCCGGGAACCGGTAAGACCTTGCTTGCGAAAGCGGTGGCAGGGGAGGCGGACGTACCGTTCTTTTCGATCAGCGGATCGGATTTTGTTGAAATGTTCGTGGGCGTCGGCGCGGCGCGCGTGCGCGATATGTTTGAACAGGGCCGCAAGAACGCGCCCTGTATTGTGTTTATCGATGAAATCGACGCAGTGGGCCGCCAGCGCGGCGCGGGTCTCGGCGGCGGGAATGACGAGCGCGAGCAAACCCTGAATTCTTTGCTGGTTGAAATGGATGGCTTCGACGGTCACGAAGGGGTCATCATCATCGCGGCAACCAACCGCCCCGATGTCCTTGATAACGCCCTCCTGCGCCCCGGACGTTTTGACCGACAGGTCACGATTGATTTGCCGGATTTGAACGGTCGCCACGAGATCCTACAGGTACACGCCAAGAAAATCGCGCTCTCGGAGGAAGTGAACCTCGAATACGTGGCGCGCAATACGCCCGGTTTTTCCGGCGCGGATTTGGCGAATCTCTTGAATGAGGGCGCCCTCATTGCAGCGCGCTACAACAAGAAGGTGGTTGAGATGCAGGACCTCGATGAGGCCCGCGACAAGATTTCCTTTGGTCGCGAGCGCCGCAAGTTGATGGATGAGGAGGACCGCAAGATTACGGCTTATCACGAAGCGGGTCACGCCCTCGTGCAGGCGGTGGTGGATGACGGGCATATGCCGGTTCACAAGGTGACGATTATTCCGCGTGGGCAAAGTCTGGGTTCGACGATGTTCATGCCCAAGAAGGATATTTTGAATCACTCCAAACGCCGATTGCTCAATCAGATTTGCTGTGCGATGGGCGGGCGTTGCGCGGAGGAAATCGTGATGGGTGACATCACTTCCGGCGCCTCGGGTGATATCCGGATGGCGACCAAGACCGCGCGCCACATGGTTTGCGACTGGGGCATGACGGATCTCGGACCGGTCGCCTACGGCGAGAACAAGGACCACATCTTTCTCGGGCAGGAAATCGAGCGTTCGCAGAATTATAGCGAGGCCACCGCCCAGCGCATCGACAAGATGATTCACGACATCGTCGAGGAACAATATCAGCGCTCCCTTGAGATTTTAAATCAACATCGCAGTGCGCTGGATGTGTGTGCGGAGGCGCTCCTCGAGCATGAAACGATCGACGGCAAACACGTGCAGGAAATCCTCGAGTACGGGGAAATGCGTTCGCCGGTCGTGAAGCGCGAAACTATTGCAGCGGATCCGGAGCCCGAGGAACAGGATGCGGAAGCGAAGGAACCGGAAGCGAAGAAGGCCGATGACGGCGACCTCGCGGGCGAAAGCACCCCGGCGGGCGCACCGGCTTAAGCCGCGTATCGAATCTTTGAATACAGGAAACGTTCATGGAAATCGAAACCTTCCCCAATCCGAGCCCCGGGCGCGACTACACCATCCAGCACATTCAGGAGGAGTTCACTTCCACCTGTCCGATGACGGGTCATCCCGATTACGCCACGGTGGTTTTCAGTTATGCACCCGGTGAGATTTGCCTGGAGTTAAAATCGATGAAGCTCTACCTGCACAGTTTCCGGAACAAGGGCATTTTCTTTGAAGCGGCGAGCAACAAGATTTTTGATGATTTGTATGCCGCCGCGAAGCCGCGTTGGGCACGACTGGAAACGATTTGGCGCGGACGCGGCGGGATTCGCTCGAACGTGGTGGTGGAGGCGCAGGCCGAGGATTACCAGGGGCCGAAGACCGAAGCCTTCAGGGCCTAGGCTTGAGCATCAGAGTTCCGTCGAAGCGGCACTGGGAATGCGATACTGTTGCAGGACCCGCTCGGTGGCGGCATCCAAACTGGCCGCGTCCAGCACGAGGTGTTTCAGGGTGTCGTCGTGCATGAATTCGATGCGGTGGAATCCGTTGGGCGGGTTGTCAAGGGCATGCGCGACGTCCTCCAGAGTATGGATGGACTGACCGTTGATGCGGTCGAGCATGAGGGGGCCAATGTTCTCGTAGCCAAGGTTGTAATCATCCGGCAAAACGGTGGACAAAATGACGAGGGAAGGCCGCCCGATGTCCGGCTGCATTTCCCGGTAGTATTGCATCGCGCCGGAATTTTTCTTGGAGAGGGCGCGCATGAGGGGACCGTCGAGGGGTTGAAAGAGGAGGCCGCCCGCGATGAGGTAGCGCGGCTCGACATCATACTGGCGATCGGGAATGAGCCCGTGGTTGAAATCAGCGCGGGGCAGGGGGTAGTCGATTTGCAGCCGTTGTTGGTCGCGCCAAATCTCCATTGGGATGGATTCACCTGCGGCGTGTCGGCGGGTTGAGAGCCCCTCAAGGGAGAGGCGTCCGTATTGCGGGTCGATGTATTTGCCTTCTTTGTCGAGGGGGAAGCCGTCTATTTCGAGAATGACATCGCCATCACGAAGGGTGTTGGAGTGGTCCTCAAAGATGGTGGCACGGGTAACGACGACGCCCTCGTTGGCATCGGGATCGAGACCCTTGGATTCGAGGAGGGCGGGGTTGCTGGCGCGCATCCAGTAGAAATCAAAAAAGCCGTGTCCCGGGCCGTCGCTGCAGGGACCGCGTTCGAGGGCGGCGGCGATAAAAGTGGCGGGAAGGATCGTGAGTTGTTTGTTCTCCGAACCGGAAGTGGTGAGGCCGACGAGGCGGTCGCCGTCCATCACGATCTCCGCCCAACCGGCGGCGTTGATTTCACTGGAGGCGAGGAGGACGAGATGGCTGAGGTCGCTCAATTTCGCGGAACCGATGTAGAGGCGGACGATTTCGGCGGCGCGTTCCTCGATGCGACCCGAGCGCCAGCGGTAGATTTGGAGATTGCCGTTTTGTGGTATTTCACTGGCAAGTTTGACGGGCTTCATCTCGGGCCAGAAATCCGGATCCTCGACATCGAGCAGGGCAATATTTGCCTGAAAATCAATGGAGCGGAGTTGGGCTTCGTAGCGTTTGCTTTCCCCACCCTTGCGAATGCGGAAGGTGGCGTTCGATCTGAGCCCGTCGGCGGTGGTCAGGATTTGGTTGGGGCCGATGACGAGACCGTTTTTATTGCCGGTTTGGTTATGGCTGAGCCAGGGTTGTTGATAGCTGTGGGTTTTTTTGGTGAGCTCAATTTCAACAAGCGAGTCTTCCGGCTGAAAGGATTTATTACTTTGCCAGGGGAGGGCGGCGAGCTGCGTGCCGACGCAGACGAAAAAGAGGAGGCAGCGTGTGAATGTATGCTTAGTCATGGATCCGGCTGGTGGCGGGGATTTGGTAGGCTTCCATGAGTTCCCCATCAATAGTGGCTGCATTTTCGGCGGCGAGCGCTTCGACTTGGTAATTGGAAAATTTAAAACGGTGGAAGCCGTCCGGTGGGTTTTGTAGCGCGGCCTGCAAATCCTGCATGGAATGAATGGGCTGTCCGTTGAGCTCGGTCAGGATGGAGCGCAAGGGGACGCGGAAATCGATATTGCCCGGATGGTTGATTTGACTGGCTAAAATGATGGGCTTTGTGCGTGAGCTGTCCTCGTCCTGGAAGTTGCGATAAAAGAGCTCGTAGAGGGTCTCGGCGTCGGCATTGCGTTTGTCGCGCCCGAGGCTGCGGAGGAAATCGAGGCTGAGTTCGGTAAAGACGAGTCCGCCAATCATAAGGTAGGGCGGGGGCGTATCATATTGGCTGCCGCTGATGCGATCCTCGGTGTTCACGTAGACCGGCAGGTCGATTTGCAGGGCGGCGCCGTCACGCCAGATTTTGATGGGGACGCTTGCTCCGTGTTGGGCGGCATCGAACAGGACGCTCGCCTGCATACGGTTGCCCTTGTAGAGAATCATGCCATCGCTGCCGACGGTGGCGCCGTCAATTTCGAGGAGGACGTCGTTCTCACGGATTCGTTTTTGCGTTTCGGGAAAGGGTTCAAAGATGCGGTCGATACGGGCGCCTTCACCGTTGGGCAATTTTAGGAAGGCGCGGAAGGCGGGGTTGTGCAGGGGCACAATGTTAATGCCGGCATCGGGGAAGCCGTGGTAGTGGCCGTCCTCGATATCGCTCAAGAAATGTCGGATCACTTCGGGAGGAATGATGAAGCCGGCGTTTTCGAGGTCGGGATTCCCTTGAAAGGAGACCCCCACCACGCGGCCGTCCTGAACAGCAGGGCCGCCGCTGTTGCCCGGGTTGAGGGCGGCGTCGGTTTGCAGGGTGAGGAGGGAGCGGTTGTAGATGTGGGAATAGCGTTGGATTTCGATGCGCGAGACCACCCCGCTGGTGTAGGAGATTTGCTGACCACCGGCGGGGTAACCGTAGGTCGTTACAGAGGAGCGGACCGTGGGGAGTTTGCCGATTTCGAGCGGGTTGAGGCCTTCGAAGAAGGCGGGGTCGTCAACCTGCAGGACCGCGAGGTCGCAGTCGTGCCCGATGTATTCAATGGAGGCGCGGTAGGGTTGGGGATCCTGATAACGGAAGACGAGGATTTGGCGCGACCAACTGACGACGTGGGCGTTGGTCATGATGCGGTTGCCGGCAATGACAAAGCCGCTACCCGCGCCGGGGCGCACCTGCGAAAATTTCCAAGGTTCCTGCCAGTTGGGTGCCTGGCTGAAGTTGACGATTTTAACAACGGCGCGCTCGGCTTCCGCACCCTGCAGGATGCCCGCTAGGAACAGGCAGAGCAAAGGAAGGATGTTTCGGATTCGGAGCACGGACGAAATGGAAACGGTTTTGGGAGGGGCAATCAAGTCCGGACCTGCAAAACAGCCTGCAATTCGACGGTGGAATTAAGGGGAAGTCCCGTGACGGCAAGGGCGGCGCGGGTGTGGCGCCCGGCATCACCGAGGATTTCAACAAGGACATCGGAGGCGCCGTTGATAACGGCGGGGCTATCGGGAAAACCGGGAACGGCGTTGACGAATCCGTTGAGTTGAAGGACGGCTTCGACCTGATCGAGGGAACCGAGATGGGCGCGGGCGACGGAGAGGAGGTTGAGGGCGCAGACGCGGGCGGCGGCCTGTCCGTAGGCGATGTCGCGCTCGTCGCCGACCTTGCCGGTATGGGTCATGGCGCCGTCCACGAGGCAGATCGCGCCGGAAAGGTAGAGTTGGTTGCCGTTCTGGCGGGCGGGCAGGTAATTGCCGGCGGGTGCGGGTGCATCCGGGAGGGTGATTCCGAGTTCGGTGAGTCGTGCTTCAATATTCATGGATTTATTTTTCTTTGAGCATGCGAGTGACATTCCGGCAGTCACAAGGCTAGCGGTGAGGAGAAAGTTTCGACGGGTGTAATCCTTTTTTAAAGGCACATGACTTTAGTCAAGCCCGACGGTGCTTGGTTCCCGAGGATAGGGTTCTTCGCCTTCGCTCTTTGCGATGACAACCGCCCCGACGGTATCGCTGAAAACGTTGACGGCGGTGCGGCACATGTCGAGGAGGCGGTCGGTGATCCAAACCACCCCGATCGCTTCAACCGGCAACCCGACTGCGGGGAGAATGACGGCAATCGCAACGAGGCTGGCGGCGGGGATTCCGGCGACCCCGATGCTGGTGGTGAGTGCGAGGATCACCACGAGGAATTGTTGCCCGAGGTCGAGGGCGACTTGCCCGGTGGCGGCGTAGAGTTGGGCGATAAAGAGGACCACCACGCATTCGTAGAGGGCGGTGCCGTCCATGTTGACGGTCGCACCCAGCGGGAGGGTGAAGGCGCAGGTTTTGTTGGAGATTTTAGCGCGTTCTTCAACGGTCTCAATGGTGAGGGGAAGGGTCGCGGAGGAACTGGCGGTGGAAAAGGCGGTCAGGAGGACGGGCGCCATTTGGCGGAAGTGGGTGACGGGGTTGATCCCGCCGAGGAGGCGCAGGGCGAGCCCCAAACTGAAGACGAGGTGAATTGCGAGGGCGAGCAGGACGGTGAGGAAAAAGAGGGCAATGGAACCGAGGAGATCCGCAAAGGGTGCGTGCAGGAGCACCGGGGTCACGAGTCCAAAGACGCCGATGGGAACGAAGCGGATAATGAAATTGGTGAGGTGCAGCATGACCGCTTGGGCGCTGTCCCAGAATTGCGTCTGTGTCTTCCGCAGCTCGGGCGGGAGCACCCCGATGAAGGCACCAAAGAGAATGGAAAAGGTAATGACGCCGAGGAGTTGTCCGTTATCGGTGGCGGCCTCTACGATATTGGAGGGGAACATCCGCAGGAAGATGTCGAGGAGGTCGCCGGAGTCACGGCCCTCGACTTTTTGGAGGAGGCCTTCGCTTTCGGCGGTGGCACTGGCTTGTCCGAGCAGCGCGGTGGCGGTTTCGCTATCGACCCGCCCGGGGCCGATGAGATTGACGAGGAGCAAGCCAACGAGAATAGCGGCGGCACCACTGAGGCTGTAATACAGAAAGGTTTTAAGGCTCATGCGACCGACGCCCTTGTTGGCCCCGAGGTGCATCACCCCCGAGATGATGGACGCCACAATGAGCGGCACGATCAACATCTTGAGGGCATTCATGAAGAGGCTGCCCATGAAATTGCAGATTTGCTCGATGGTGGCGGCGGTGGCGGGATTGATATTTGGCAGAATCCCGCGCCCAAAGAGGAGGGCGAGGAGAAGGGCGGTCAGGATTTGCCAATGGAGCGACCAGCGGAGGGGATTGGTTTTCATAAGAAGGCGCGGTTTTGGGTTTTAGATTTTTAGACGGGACCACGCTTCACCTGGGATGTCCTCGGGGCGCGCGGTGGCGGGGTAGCCTTCTTTAAGGAGTGATTCAAACCATTGCTGGAGGGAGGGCGAGTCCTCTTTGCGGCAGAGGCTCCCGAGTTGTTTGCGGCGTTGTGTAAAGATCCGGCGGATGCATTCGCGGGTCGCTTGGTCAAAACGGGCCGCATCTTTTTTGCGGTCGAGGCGCAGCAGGAGGGAATCGACTTTCGGGGCGGGGTGGAAACAGGCACCCGAAACAAGGTGCCGGCCCTCCACCGAATACGCCGCTTGCAGAAAAATCGAGATCGCGCCGAAATTCTTGGTGCCGTGCGTGGCAGTGTAGCGGTCGCCCGCTTCCTTTTGAAGCATGAGCACCATCCGTTCCGGCAAGGGACCGGCGAGGAGGGCATCCATCCAGGGGGTCGAGACCGCGTAGGGTAGATTGGCAACGACCTGATAGCCTGCCTCTGCTTCGGCCTCGGGTAATTGCGCGGTGGGGAAGTCGAGGCAATCGCCTTGGGTGAGGTGGAGCTTTGGTTGCTCGGGGACGAGCTCGCGCTTCAAATAATCCGCGAGGGTCGGGTCGCGCTCGACTGCCCAGACGGGCTGTCCGTTGTCGAGGAGGGCGCGCGTGAGGGTGCCAAGCCCTGGACCGATCTCCACCACTGCCTGCACGGGTTTCAGCTCCGCAAGTTCCAGCGATTTGCGCACGATGTTGCCATCAATCAGGAAATTTTGCCCCAGTTTTTTATTGGGAAGGTGCGCGAGGGTTTCGAGCAGTTGTCGGGTCTGGCTGGGATTGAGTGGCACGCGGCGTTTGAGGGGATCATGCCTCGTGGAAGGCTTGCATTAAAGCGTCGCAGTCCTCGGCGTTCATGAGCGCTTCGCCCACCAGAATGGCGTCGGCCCCGCAATCCCGCGCGCGTTCGGCGTCTTCCGGGGTAAAGATGCCGCTCTCGCTGACGCGGACGATGCCATCGGGGATTTGCGGTATCAGGGATTCCGATACGGCAAGGTCGGTTTTAAATCGCTTGAGGTCGCGGTTGTTGACGCCGATGATCTTGGGTTCAAATTGGAGGGCGCGTTCCAGTTCGGCGGTCTCGTGGATTTCGTAGAGAGCGTCGAGTCCTGCGAGTCGGGCGGCGTGGTCGAGGGCACGGATTTCGTCATCACTGAGGGCGCGCACGATGATTAGAATGCAACGCGCTCCGGCTTCCGCCGCTTCCACCACCTGAACGGGATGCACCATGAAATCTTTGCGGAGGCAGGGAGTCTTGCGGTTGTGGACCTCAAGGAATTCAACAACATCCCAAAGATCCTGCATCTTGCCGCCAAAATAATCGTAGTCCGTCAGGATGGAAAGGCAATCGGCCCCGGCATTGACGTATTGGCGCGCCTGATCGACGGCGTTGAGCGCGGGGTCGGCAATTTCGCCGGCGGAGGGGGACTTGCGTTTGATTTCCGCGATGACGGAGAGGCGGTCCGGGCGCGCGAGGGCATCATGAAAGGAAGCCCCGGCGTCAATGTTTTGCGCCAAGCGTTCCAGTTCGGAATCGCGCACCGGCCGGATGGAAGCCTTCAGGGCTTCCCGTTTGGCGGCCATGATCTCAGCGAGTTTATCCATCCGGGTTGTCGCGACGGGCCTCGACCCAATCGATAATTTTATCGGGTTCGTCCTCGTATGCCCAGGCGACGCGCAGGAACTCGGCGGGGTGGATATTGTGAGCCTTGAAAAATGCGCGATCCCCGCCGCAGTTATACATGGTGACCGGAGGCAATTCACCGCGGAGCTTGGCGATCGCTTTTGGGATGATACGGGGGAGCCACTCGATGCCACGCACCGCGTCGGTTTTGGCGGGAAGGGTTTCGGGGTCGAGTTCCTTTTCGGAGGGCTGCCCCTTTTGCACCGTGATGAAGTAATCACGGCGCGCCTCACTCATCATGAGAAAGGTTTCAAAATCCGGCTCGCCGCGATTGATCCAATCTTCGGCGGCATCGTAGAGATCCATGATTTTTAGGCCGAAAGCCGCGAGTTGCTTGAGGCCTGCGGCGTCAAAGTAGGTTTCCGGTTCACGGTTCCCGCTTTCGTATTTTGCAACCGCTTCAGTCCAAATTGCCTTAAGCGTTTCCTGATAATTGTAGTGGTTCATGGAGGCTCACATTTTATACTTCAGCGCCGCCGCGATGAAGTTGGCAAAGAGCGGGTGCGCGGCATTGGGCTTTGATTTGAATTCGGGGTGGAATTGCACCGCCACAAACCAGGGGTGCTCCGCGATCTCCACGATTTCAACCAAGTCGCGCTCGGGATTGACCCCTGCGATGTTGAGACCGGCTTTTTTGAGTTGTTCGCGGTAGTGGTTGTTGAATTCGTAACGGTGGCGGTGGCGTTCCTGGATCTCCTGCCGTTCGTAGGCGTGGTAGCTGAAGCTCTCATCCGAGAGTTTGCAGGGGCAGGCGCCGAGCCGCATGTTGTTGCCCTTGGTGGTCAGTTCCTTCTGGTCCTCCATGATATCGATCACGGGGTGGGCGGTCTCCGGATCAAACTCGGTACTGTTGGCACCCTCCAGTCCGGCGACGTGGCGGGCAAATTCAATGACCGCGATCTGCATCCCAAGGCAGAGGCCAAAGTAGGGGATGTTGTTTTCGCGGGCGTATTTCGCGGCGGCGATTTTACCCTCGGTGCCCCGGTCGCCAAAACCGCCCGGGATCAGGACGCCATTCAAGCCCGCGAGATATTTGGCGGGGTCGCTTTCAATTTCCTCCGCATCGAGGCGCACGATTCGCACCTTCGCATCGTTCGCAATGCCGGCGTGGATGATCGATTCGTAAACCGATTTGTAAGCGTCCTGCAGATCGATGTATTTCCCGACGACTCCGATTTCGACCTCGTGTTTCGGTTCCTTGAGGCGGCGTACCACGTCCTTCCAGACCTGCATGGAATTGTCCGGCGCATTCAGTTCCAGATGTTCGATGATGAGGTCGTCCACGTTCTCCGCCTTGAGGGCGAGGGGCAATTCATAGATGGAGGTCTCGACATCCTGTTCCTCGATGACGGCCTTGAGCGGGACGTTACAAAAGAGGGAGAGCTTCTCGCGCATCTCATGGGTCATCGGTTGCTCGGTGCGACAAACGAGGATGTCCGGCTGAATGCCGATTTCGCGGAGTTTCGCGACGGACTGCTGGCTCGGTTTGGTTTTGAGTTCACCGGCGGCCTTGAGGTAGGGCAGGAGGGTGCAATGCAGGAAGAGGACGTTTTTGCGGCCCGCCTCGAGGGCAAATTGCCGCATCGCTTCGAGGAAGGGCAGCCCTTCGATATCGCCGATCGTCCCGCCCAGTTCCGTGATGAGAATGTCCACTTCCTCCTGTCCCTCCGCGTAGATCCGTTCCTTGATCTCGTTCGTGACATGCGGAATGACCTGCACCGTCGCGCCAAGGTAATCGCCGCGCCGTTCTTTCTTGAGGACGCTCTCGTAAACCTGACCGGAGGTGAGGTTATTGAAGCGGGTCAGTTTGCCGGAGGTAAAGCGTTCGTAGTGCCCGAGGTCGAGGTCGGTTTCGCCGCCGTCATCGAGGACGTAGACTTCCCCGTGCTGGAACGGGCTCATGGTGCCGGGGTCCACGTTCAGGTAGGGGTCAAATTTCTGGAGCCGAACCCGGAGGCCGCGCTGCTCGAGAAGGGCACCCAGGGCTGCCGCGGTCAGACCTTTCCCGAGCGAGGAAACCACGCCACCTGTCACGAAAATATGTTTCATTGCTTTTATATACGCGCAGTTTCGGTTGCCACCGGAAGAATTAAGGCCTAAATTATGTGCACCAATCAACACTTCGGGCTTTACTGATGGCAACCCTTTTTCCTTCAGAATTGCTCACAAATTCAAAAAAAAGTATCACCGCAGCGAATTAGGCTTCCCTTCGCACAATAATGGTCGACTTAAGCGAAACTTATAATTCTAATTCTAAAACCTAATAGATAAGGGATTATCTGCTTCTTGTTTGAAAATTTTGACGTCCGCTAATACCTGTCATTAATAAGTTTCTAACATTATGGTCACATTCTGCAGTTTTTTTAAATCCACGATCGGTCGCAAGATTCTCATGGCATTGACAGGACTGGTCCTGGTCCTGTTTGTGATGGGTCATATGCTGGGGAATCTCCAGATTTTCCTCGGGGCGGACGTCATCAACGCCTACGCCTACAAACTGCACCATGTGCTCCCGACCCCCGCGCTTTGGGGCATCCGACTTTTCCTGCTCGCCTGTGTGGCGGTGCACGTATGGATGGCGATTTCGCTCACCCTCGACAACCGCCGCGCCCGCCCGGAACGCTATGCCGTCAACAAGGTCGTGCAGGCCACCTACGCCGCCCGCACCATGCGCATGAGCGGTATCATCCTCCTCGCCTTCATCTTTTTTCACCTCGCGCACTTCACGGTTCGGAGCGTCCCGGGTATGGAATACAACGACCCCGCCGTTCTGTCGCCCAATGAAGTGCCGCTCGTGAAGCACGGCGCTCCGGTCATGAAAGACGGCGAAGCGGTAATGACCTTCAACGTCAACGACATGATGGTAGCGGGCTTCCAAAACATTTGGGTTTCGGGCTTCTACCTCCTCGCCACCGGCCTCCTCTGCATGCACCTCGTTCACGGCGTGAGTAGTATGTTTCAAACCCTCGGCCTCCGCAACGCCACCTGGTTGCCCCGCCTCAATTTTATCGCGCGGGCCTACGGTTGGGTGGTCTTCCTCGGCTTCGCCATTATACCAATCGCGGTGCTCACCGGCGCCCTCGATGTTGACCCAACCGGCGGGGTAAAGGAAACCCTCGAAGCTCCCGCCGCCCATTAATCCGAACGATTTGCCGCTGCCATGAAATTAGACGCCAAGATTCCCGCCGGACCCCTTTCCGAGAAATGGTCCAGCCACAAATTCAACATGAAGCTGGTCAATCCCGCCAACCGCCGGAAGTATTCCGTGATCGTGGTGGGTTCCGGTCTCGCCGGGGGTGCCGCCGCCGCCAGCCTCGCGGAGCAAGGCTACAACGTTTCCTGTTTCTGCTATCAGGACAGCCCCCGCCGCGCCCACAGTATCGCCGCGCAGGGCGGCATTAACGCCGCCAAGAATTACCAGAACGACGGCGACAGCGTCCACCGCCTCTTCTACGACACCGTCAAGGGCGGCGACTACCGTTCCCGCGAAGCCAACGTCTATCGCCTCGCGGAAGTCAGCACCGATATCATCGACCAATGCGTCGCGCAGGGCGTTCCCTTTGCCCGCGAATACGGCGGCCTCCTCGCCAATCGTTCCTTCGGCGGCGCTCAGGTCTCCCGCACCTTCTACGCCCGCGGTCAGACCGGTCAACAACTCCTCCTCGGTGCCTATTCTGCCCTCAGTAAACAGATCGGCCTCGGCAAGGTTAAAATGTATAACCGCCACGAAATGCTCGACCTCGTCATGGTTGACGGCCGCGCCAAGGGCATCGTCGCGCGCAACATGACCACCGGGGAAATCACCCGCCACGCCGCCGACTGCGTGGTCCTCGCGACCGGTGGCTACGGCAACGCCTTCTTCCTTTCCACCAATGCACAGGGTTGCAACGTTACCGCCGCATACCGCGCCCACAAACGCGGCGCCGGGTTTGCCAACCCCTGCTTCACCCAGATTCACCCCACCTGTATTCCCGTCCACGGCGAGAATCAGTCCAAGCTCACCCTCATGTCGGAGTCCCTCCGCAATGACGGGCGTATCTGGGCACCCAAGGATCCCGCCACCGCCGCCAAAATCCGCGAGGGCCAACTCGATCCCAACGCCGTGCCCGAGGACGAGCGCGACTACTACCTCGAGCGCAAATATCCCAGCTTCGGTAACCTCGCTCCCCGCGACATCTCTTCCCGGGCCGCCAAGGAACTCTGCGACGCCGGCCACGGAGTCGCCTCCACCGGACTCGGGGTCTTCCTCGATTTCCGCGACGCCATCCAGCGCGACGGCAAACAAGCGATCGAGGAACGCTACGGTAACCTCTTCGAGATGTATCAACGCATCACCGGAGACGATCCCTACAGCACCCCCATGATGATTTTCCCGGCGGTGCACTACACCATGGGCGGGCTCTGGGTCGATTATAACCTCGAGAGCACCATCCCCGGCCTCTTCGTCGGCGGTGAGGCAAATTTCTCCGATCACGGCGCAAACCGCCTCGGAGCCTCCGCCCTCATGCAGGGCCTCGCCGACGGTTACTTCGTCCTGCCCTACACCGTCGGTAACTACCTCAGCGAACAGGGCATTGCCTCCGCCGGAACCGTCACCACCGAGCATCCTGCCTTCGCAGAAGTCGAAGCCGCTGTTCAGGCCCGCGTCGAAAAACTCCTCTCTATTAACGGTACCCAATCCGCCCGTTCCTTCCATAAACGCCTCGGTAAAATCATCTGGGACGAATGTGGGATGGCACGTTCCCGCGAAGGCCTCGAAGGCGCGATCCAACAAATTCAAGCCCTCCGCAAGGAATTCTGGAGCGACCTCCGCGTCCCCGGCGACGCCAACGGCATCAACCCCGAGCTCGAACGCGCCGGCCGCGTCGCCGACTTCATGGAATTCGGCGAACTCATGTGCCGCGACGCCCTCATGCGCGAGGAATCCTGCGGCGGGCATTTCCGCGTCGAGTATCAAACCGACGAAGGCGAGGCGCTCCGCAACGACAGCGACTACACCTTCGTGGGCGTTTGGGAATATCAGGGCGACGACACCGAACCCGCCCTTCACAAGGAACCCCTCATTTACGAAAACGTCGAGCTCGCCACCCGCAGCTACAAATAAAAAGTAAACTTTAAAACAACCCTACACATCATGAAATTAAACCTTCGCATTTGGCGTCAAAAAAGCCCCCTCGACAAGGGCCGCTTCGAGGATTACCAACTCGACAACGTCTCCGAGGATTCCTCCTTTCTCGAAATGCTCGACCTCCTCTGCGAGGACCTCGTGGCACAGGGACAGGAAGCCCTCGCCTTTGATCACGATTGCCGCGAAGGTATCTGCGGGATGTGCGCCCTCACCATCAACGGCATCCCTCACGGCCCCGAGCAACAGACCACCACCTGCCAGCTCCACATGCGCCATTTCAATGACGGTGAGACCATCACCATCGAGCCTTGGCGCGCCAAGCCCCTGCCCGTAATCAAAGACCTCGTCGTCGATCGCAGTCCCCTCGACCGCATCATCCAGTCCGGCGGCTTCATCACCGCCCGCACCGGTAGCGCCGTCGATGCCAACGCCATTCCCATTCCAAAACAGACCGCCGACACCGCGATGGATGCCGCCGCCTGTATCGGATGCGGCGCCTGCGTCGCCGCCTGTCCCAACGCCTCCGCGATGCTCTTTACCGCCGCCAAAGTCACCCACATGAACAGCCTTCCGCAGGGCAAGGTCGAAAAAGACCGCCGCACCCTCGTGATGGTCAGCACCATGGACGACGAAGGCTTCGGCGGATGCACCAACGTCGGCGAATGCGAGGCCGTCTGCCCCAAAGGCATCGCCCTCGATATGATCGCACAACTCAACCGCGACTACACCTCCGCCCAAGTCAAAAACCTCTTCCAGCCGGTTAACTAGCCGCA